>CAIXGW010000254.1 GCA_903919145.1 uncultured Myxococcales bacterium | reverse complement strand
TCGTGGAAGCGGATGTAGTGGACACGCCGCCCCTCCGCAGGCCTTGGAAACCCGGCAGCATCCAGCACCTTGTGAAAGCGCTCGCAGAAGATCCGGTCTTTGGGCTGGTGCATCTCGCCCTTGAGGTTGGGAAAGACCAATTCGCCGGGGCACCGCAAGCGCCATTCGCGCAGGATCGGGTGCAGCACGTTGAGCATGGGCACGTAGCGCACATCGCCGGCCTTGGTCGGCCCGTCAAAGCTGCGGCTGACCACGATGATCCGCCGGTCCAGATCCACGCAGTCCCAGCGCAGCGCCGCTATCTCGCCCTGCCGCATGCCGGTGTAGACCGCGGAGGCGTACATCGTGTAGGTGTCGACCCCTTCTTCATGGGCCGCGCCAAGGAACCGCTGGATCTCCTGCTGTGTCCGCAGGTACGAGAAATCGCAGGTGTTGATCCGCACGCTCGGCTTGTCGATCGGCGGCACCGCCGTCAGCCAGCCAAGCCGCTGGGCGTGCTTGAGCATCGACCCCAATAACACGAGCAAATGCCGCAAGGTCTGCTTGGCCATTTGGGCGCGTTCCGCCTTGAAGGCCTCAATCCGCGCGTACGTGATTTCTTGCAGGTCCAGCTTGCCAAAGGCCGGCGTCAGGTGGGCCCGAAGCCGCGAGGTGTCGGCATCAGCGCTGCGCTTGTGCAGGGCCCTGGTTGCCATCCAATGCTCGGTCAGGTCAGCGAAGGTCTTGCGCGGCGGCGGAGCCGGCATGTCGCCGCTGCGCACTTCATTGACAACCGTGTGGGCCTTGGCGAGCGCCGCCTTGGCGTCGTTGTAGGCATCGAAGACCGCCGAGCGCCGAGCGCCGTTCGCGTCGATCCAGCGGATCCGCCAACGGCCGCTCTTGAGTTGTACTGGTTTGGAAACGGTGGCCATGCTCAACCTCTGTGAGCAAGGTACCGGCAGCCCGCAACTCGGTCTCCCATAGCTTTCTGGCAAATTCCGATGGGAAGGCCAGAACGCCGCGGGTGCCGACGCCCCCAAGGGGGGTGGTCGCACCTCTGTGGCCACGCCGTGGCCACGAAGGGGAGGTCAAATCGAAATTCCTGAGCGCGCGACGCCGGATTCGAACCGGCGACCCTTGGCTTCGGAGGCCAATACTCTATCCAGCTGAGCTAGTCGCGCGTCGCCACCGGCCAAAGCCAGCGCGGCCGAAAGTGTACCCGCGTCGGCCCTCTGCGGTCAACCGTCTGGCAACTCGCCAGCAAACGCGGCATGCTCCAAGGGTGAGCTCGCCTCCTCTCCAACCCAGCCCTGCCCCGATTCGCCTGATGCGCCGGCGCGTGCCGGAGCGCGCCCCGGTGCTGCCCTCCAGCATCGCGCTGTTTCGCCTGGGCGAGATCTGCAACCACCACTGCCCCATGTGCAGCAACAGCGGCCGGCCAGAAGGCCACCTGATCGCCACAGAAGAGCTGTTGCGCCGCGCCGAATTCCTGTGGGCCCAAGGCATCCGGCGGGTGGTGGTCACCGGCGGCGAGCCGACCGCCCATCCCGGCTTCTGGCCGGTGGTCGAGCACCTGGCCCAGCTGGGCATGGCCTGGGACATCAACACCAACGGCAGCCGCCTGGGCGAGCCGGCGATGGCGGCGCGTTGCGCAGAGCTAGGGCTGCGGCGGGCGATCGTGTCGCTGCACTCGCTGCAACCCTCTGTCAGTGCTGAGATTTCTGGCACCACTCTCAAGGGGCACGCCGCCATCCTTCACAGCATCGCAGAGCTGCTGGCCGCCGGCGTCCCAGTGATGATCAACTGCGTGTTGACGCGCCTCAGCTTGGGCACGCTGGCCGATTTCGTCCGCGGTTGTGCGGCCTTGTGGGGGCCAGAGGTCGTGGTCAAGCTGGTGTTTCCGTCCACAGCTGGCAAGGGCGGCGCTTGGCACGGCATCGATCTGCGCTATGCCGAGGTCGCCGCCGATCTGCGTGCTGCCGCGGCGGCTGCCAGCGAGCTCGGCCTGGAGCTGGTGTACGAAAATGTGCCGCCCTGCGCCGTTGGCGATCGCGCCGCCCGCAACGTGGCCCGATCAGGCTTTGGAGAGACCCACTACCTGGAAGACCTGCACGGCACAGAGCTGTACGCGATCGACCACATCGAAGCCTGGTTCAACGCCTACGCAGAGACCTGCCGCCTATGCTCTTTGCGCAAGGATTGCCCAGGGGTGGCAGAGAGCTACCTAAGGGCTCACGGCGCCGCAGAATTCCAGCCGCTGTAGTGTGGGTTGGTGGCCGCTCTCAGCCCAGGTCAAGCGCGGGCGACACTGCCGATTTTCGCAAGGGTTCTGCCAGGTCAGCAAGGCCAGGGAAAGCCAATAGCCTGCTGAGGCCCCCAGCCGCCGTCGGTGTGGTTCCGCTTCGCTCGGCCTGGTTCCGGTTCGCTCAGCTTGCTTCGGGCTCGCTCAGCTTGCGCCGCACGGCTGCCAGCGCCAGGCCGCCTGACAGCACGGCCAGCCAGCCAAGGACATCGCCGCCCTGCCCGCCCTGAGGCGCGGCGCTGCAGCTCGACGTCGCCAACACCGGGTCGGGCGTGCACTCGGCCGCATCGTCTGAGTGGGCGTAGATGTCGCACAGGCACATCGTGTCTTCGTTGCTCAAGGTGGCCGTCAGGGCTGCCTTGCGGTTGTAGTTGGCGGCCAGCACCTGCATGGTCTGCGGCGTAAAGCCAACGCCCAAGAAGTGCCCGACTTCTTGCACCATGACCCCCAGGATCGGGTACTGGTTGCTCTCGCAGCCGGTCACGCAGAAGGTCTTGCCGTTGTCATAGAACAGCACGTCAGCGTCTACAATCACGCCCTTTTTGGTCACCGTCAGCACGGGCGCTGTCAGCACTGTTGAAGACAGCGGCCAGTCCTGGGCGCGGCGCACCACCGCCAGCTGCGCAGACCCCGGCGCTGCATCGGCGCAGTACACCCCGCCGCAGCTGGTCGCTACTGTTGGTGTCTCTGACTTGCCCAGATAGGGCGCCTGCAGGGGCCCGCCGTGGGGCTGGCAGGCAGCGGACCGGCAGCCCTTGCCGCTGGGGTCCGGCTCCATGCACAGATCGCAATTGGTTTGGGTCCAGGCCTGCATCGCGGCGATCATGGCCGCTTCCCACTGGTCATTGCTCACCGCCGCAACGGCGGGCTTGGTGACCGCGGTGGCTTCGGCTGGCAAGCCAAAGTGGCTGGTCCACGGCACTTGGGCCTGATGCCAGCGCTGGCAATTGCCGCCGGGCGTCACCAAGCAGGGGCACATGGGCGCAGCCTGCACCTCTACCGGCGCAGCTACCCCGGCTGCCGCGCCGCACAGCAGCGCAAGAGCCGCAAGCCAGCGGATTCCAAGCCGGCCTCGCCAGCTGGGCGACACCGCCTTCTGCCCGCGGCGACACCCCAGCTGCCTGGCAGAGGTGCCGCGATTGCCTTCAAGAGGCGAGATCGGGATCTGCATGGCCTCGCTCCTGGTGCGTCAGTGCACTTCCTCAAGGTACGTGTCGCAAAGGGTCTGCGCAAGCGCTGTCGAGCCCAAGGTGTGTAGAGTTGCGAACAAAGCCTAGTACCCAAGACCGTTAATTCGATCCGGGTTGCACCCGGTTCTTGTTCACGGGTCTTGGGTCCTACTGCTGGGTCTTTTTCCGTACCCCAAACCACGTCCGTTCCG
>CAIXGW010000253.1 GCA_903919145.1 uncultured Myxococcales bacterium | reverse complement strand
TTTGGCATCGGCTTTGGCATGAAGGCCGGCGAGAGCGCCAAGATCGGCGCCCACGCCTCGATCGGCGGCCACAACGCCAGCTCCAACCAGCCCAAGGACAACACCCTGTTCGACCTGACGGCCGGCCTGGGCCTGGAGCTGCCAGGGAAGAACAACCTGGACTTCGGCCTCAACCTCGGCTTTGGCTCGTTCAATGACGTCGGCAGCGACGCCCAGGTCCTGTACCAGCCCAACGGCATCTTCAACTTTGGCCTGAATTTCAAGGGCGTATTCTGGGTCCACGAGAGCGCCAAGATCGTGCCGTACCTGAACTTCCGCTACGACTCGCGCAACGTCAGCCACGGCCCCGACCAGAACCCGGGCGACACCGAGACCCAGCAGGCCAGCCTGTCGATGACCTCGATCATGGTCGGCACCGACCTGGCCATCCAGCCGGTCGAGGGCGTGCTGATCCAGCCGGGCTTTGGCCTTGGCTTTGCCACCAGCGCCGTCAGCGGCACCTCCGCCAGCACCCCCGTGGGTCAGCAGGCCAACATCGCCACCGTCGACAATTCGTCCAACCGCATCATTCCGTACTACGGCTTTGCCGCTGAGGCCAAGGCGTTTGATTGGATGAAGCTGCGCCTGGGCGCCCGTCAGCAGATCGTGATGACCAACATCGGCAACATCGCCCAGAGCCCCGCTCCGACGACCGAGAAGCACAGCTCGACGGTGCTCAACACTGTGACCACCGGCGTTGGCTTCCAGCTGATGGGCTGGGACCTGGACGTCAACATGAACCCGTCGTTCTTCAACAACGGCGTGTTCGCCGCCACCGGCAACGCCACCGGCGGCTGGGGTGTCGACTGGGCTCTGCTCTATCGCTGGTAGTCCCCTGACGGCCCAATTGTTTGGGCAGCCCTGTGGCTCTTGACGCCCCGCTGGCGGCGACTCTGCTCCGGTTTCGACCGGACCGGGTCCCCTGGCGGGGCGTCGGCCGTTTTGGCGGAACAAGCCAAGCGCGTGCGGGGTTGCTTTGCCTAGGCCGGTGCGGGCATTCTGTGCCGAGCTGCCTCTGGCCCCCCCGCCAGAGGCCCTAATTCTGCGGAGCTCCATGCAAACAAGCACTTTGGAACCACGCCGCTGCACATTGCCGGCGGTGGCCCTAACGCTGACCGCTCTGTTGGCAGCGGCGGGCTGCAATCGGCCTGCCGAGCCCGCCGGTGGCCCTGCGCGGCTGCCAGCGCCGACCCTGCCGGGCGACGCGGCGGCGCTGCCCAATCCGCCGTCTGCGGCGGTGGCAGGGCCCGCAGAAGCCACGGCGCCGTCCAAGTCACCGCTGCGCGCCATTGGCCCGGTGGCCACGGTCAACGGCAAAGACATCAGCGCCGACCGCTTCAATGCCGAGCTGGACAAGCTGGTGGGCCAAGGGGCGCAGATTCCCAGCGATCGCCTGCGCCAGATCGCCCGCAACATCGCCAACAAGCTGATTGAAGCCGAGCTGCGCGACCAAGCCGTGGCCGCCGAAGGGCTGCAGGTCAGCGAGGCCGAGGTAGAGCAAGTCTGGCGCGAGTTTGTGCAGCGCTTTGCCGGCGAAGATGGCCGCGTCGATGAAGCCCGTCTGCGCGAAGAGCTGCGGCGCACCCGCTCTACCATGGATCAGGTCCGCGAGCAGCTGCGCCAGCAGCACCTGGCCAAGAAGCTGGTCGAGCGCCTGGGCAAAGTAGAGGTCACCGAGGCAGAAGCCCGGCAGTTCTATGACAACAACCCCTCTGCCTGGACCGAGCAGGCCTCGCGCGACGTCCGCGCCGTGGTCATCCGCACCGCAGCCGATGCCAAGCCAAGCGAGCGAGACAAGGCCAAAGAGCAGGCCCTGCTGGCCTACGAAGCCCTCAAGAAAGGCGGCGATTTTGAGGTGGTGGCCAAGCAATTTGGCGACGGGCCGCAGCCGCCGCTGCACCTGCTGCGCAACGCCAGCGATGCGGCGCTAGAGAAGGTGGCTTTTGAGATGAAGGTCGGCGACATCGCCCCGCCGATCCAGACCCGCTGGGGCTGGTACGTCATTCGGCTGATCGAGAAGAATGAACAGCGGATCCGCCCGTTTGCCGAAGTGCAAGACGAGATTCGCAAGAGCCTGCTGGCCCGCAAGAGCTTTGTAGAGGACCGGCGGATTCTTCAAGAACTGCGCAAGAAGGCCGACGTCATCGAGAAATTGCCTTTCTGATCCCGCTTGCGGCCCCCTGGGGTCCCCCGACCTTGCAGCTTGGCCAGCGCGCGCGCATTCTTGGCCGCCGTGGCGCCTGCATCGCAAAAAACCCACAATCCAGAGACCCAGAGGGCCAACCGGCTGCGGTTGTCGCTCTCTACCCGGATTTTTCTGGCTTTTGCCTTGGTGGTGGCCTGCACCGGCGCCGCCTCGCTCTACGCCATTGCCGCCGTGGCCGCCCTGCGCCACGAGCTGACTTTCCTGCGCCAGAGCGCGCTGCCCCTGCTCGACGAGCTGCGCCAGACCACCACGGAATTACGCAGTTTTGACGAAGCCTTGCAGCGGGCCGCCCCCCAGGACATGGCGTGGGTGGTGCGGCTGCTGCCCAATGCCCGGCCCTACGGCCGCGTTGACGACCTGCTGCGCTACACCCGCCAGCTGGCCCTGCGCACCCAGCCGCCGCCGATTGCCCGGCTGGTGGTGCAGGATCGCCTCCAATTGCCATTGCTGGATGCTCAGTTAAATGAGCTTCGCACCACCAACACCCTGCGGCAGCGCATGGCCCAAGACGCCGAGCTGAGCCAAGCCGCCGGCAAGCTGGCCACCGCGCCGACCGACGCCGCGGCCTATGAAGTCCTGGTCGGCGGGCTGCAGCGGGCGATCGCCGACCGGCGCCTGGACGACGCGGCCCGGCTGGTGGTCGAGATCCGGCGGATGATGAGGCATGTGCATGTGGCCCTTGAGAAATCTCTGAGGCAGCTGCAGACGGGGTTGACCGACCGCTTTGAGGATGCCGAGCGGTCCGAGCGCTATCTGCTGGCGGTCGTCGGCTCGACGGCGGCGCTGAACCTGCTGGTATCGGTGTTGATGCTGCTGGCTTCGGTGGTGGCGCTGCGGCCGCTGGCGGCGCTGACCGGGGTGGTGCGGCAGTTTGCCTCGGGCGACCGCAAGGCACGCGCAAGTACCCGCGGTGCCAATGAAATTTCAACGCTCGCTGACGAGTGGAACCGCATGGCCGACGCCCTGGCCCAGCGCGAAGACCAGCTGCTGGCCCAGCGCGAAGAACTGGCGCGCGCCGAGCAGCTGGCCTCGCTGGGTCACATGGCGGCGCGGATGGCCCACGAAGTAAGAAATCCTTTAAGTTCAATAGGATTAAACGCAGAGCTGCTGGGAGACGAGCTGGCGGCCCAGCCAGGGGGGCCGCCCAGTGAAGCCGCCGAGCTGCTGGCGGCCATCGGCGGCGAGGTCGAGCGGCTGCGCCAGCTGACAGAGAGCTACTTGGACCGCGCGCGGCCGGCGCCGGGGCAGGTGCGACCAGTCGATCTGGCCAAGGAAATTGCCAAGCTGCTGGACTTCTTGGCGCCAGAGCTAGAGCTGCGCCAGGTCCGGGTGCGCTCTAGGCTGCAGCCGGGCCTGTGGGTCGACGGCGACGCGGCCGCGCTGCGCCAGGCGCTGTGGAACCTGGTGCGCAACGCCTGGGAAGCCATGCCAGACGGCGGACCGCTGTGGCTGGACCTGCAGGAGGCGCCGGCCAGGGCAGGGTCCAGCGGTCCCCGCGACCAGGCCAGCCTGCAAGACAACCCAGAGGACGACGAGCTGCCGCAGCTGCCGGCCGAGGCCTGCGCCGAGATCAGCGTAGAGGACGGCGGCCAGGGCGTTGCCGAGCCGATCCAGCTTGATATCTTTAAACCTTTCTTCACCTCCAAGGCCAGCGGTACCGGCATGGGCTTGGCGGTCGTCCAGCAGATTGCCCGCCAGCACCGCGGCCAGGTCCAGCTACAGCCGGGCCGCCACGGCAAGGGCGCGCGGTTTGTGCTGATTTTGCCGCTGTGCGCGCCCCACTCGGCGGCAACGGCCCCGCAGACTACAGAAGATTCTCTTGTATAATCAAGTCATTCTATGCCTGTGGATAAGTGCCGGCGAAGCTGTGGACAAGCCGGGGACGGACTGTGGACAGCGCGGCCCCGCTGTGGACTGGCCAGGCCACCTGTGGACAGAGAGGCCGCCCTGTACGGCTTAGCCCCGGATCTCTCCACAGGCAGATCGTCTGGACATGGGCGCGAATATTGGAGTTTATCGACCTGTCCACACTATCCACAAGCCCCCTATCCTCCTCCCTGTACTGCACCCCCCATCCCCCCAGAGGGAGCGGTTGCCGCTCCAAGCCCGCCACCTGCACCGGCCCCTATCAGATAACAGACAGTCGGACAGAAGACAGTCGGACAGAAGACAGACGGACAGAAGACAGACGAGCGGCAGACGGACCGAGGCCCACCGGCCCACAGCGCCAGCAGAGAAAGAGCTGCTAGCCGACGGACAGTGCCAACCGACAGTACCCAAACCGAAAGGGGCCAAGCCGAATGCCGACCAGCTTGGCCCATTGGAAGGGCTGGCTTACAAGGCTGGCCCAGAGCGAGGGGCCAGAGCATCCGACACAGCAGTTCAAAGGAGCGCCTTGGAAGCCTGGCCGACCACTTGGCGCCAAAGCGATTTCGGAGTACAACGCTGGCCCTTGACTGTGGTCAAAGCAATTCTAAAGAGGTCAGCTGTATGAAGGTACGCATCGACAAAGCGGCACTGATGACCCCGCTCTACCGCGCCCAAGGAGCAGCCGATCAGCGCGCTGCCACCAACGTGATTGGCTGCGTACATATCTTGGCTGAAGACGACCGCTTGGTGTTCTCTGCCACTGACTATGAAGTGACGGTGATTGCAGAGGTTTCCGCCGACGTGATCGAGCCAGGAGAGGCTCTGGTCAGCGCCAAGGGCTTGTTTCAGGTGGTCCGCGGTCTGCCCGACGGCGCCATCGTCACCTTGAGCGCCGACACCAACCACCGCGTGCGCGTCGAAGCGGGTCGGTCGTACTACCACCTCAATGGCCTGTCGCCAGACGAATTTCCAGCCCAGCCCCAAGATGGCGGCGGCCGGACCCTGGTCATTGACAAGTCGCACATCGAAACCATGCTCAAGCGCACGCTTTTTTCAGTCTCGGCCGATGACAGCCGCCCAGCCATCACCGGCGTGCTGTTTGAGATCGAGCCCGAGGGCGAGGGCCAGGTTCGCCTGCGGATGGTGTCGACCGATGGCCACCGCCTGTCCAAGGCTGAGCGCAGCATTTCTTCGCCGGATTTTGAAGGCGGCAAGATCAGCTGCATCGTCCACCGCCGCGGCGCTGGCGAGCTGCAGCGCTTGCTGGAGGGCTCGGACCCGTCGCTGCGCATTGAGTTCATCGGCCGCAACCTGGTGTTCTCTAGCGACCGGACGCGCCTGCAAGTGCGCCAGATCGATGCCAACTTTCCAGATTACAACAAGGTCGTGCCAGACAAGGGCGATTTTCCGATCACCTTGCCGCGAGACAGCTTTGCCGCCGCCATCCGCCGCGTGACTTCGCTTGGCTCCTCGCGCGACAACATCCTGCGGCTCGAGTTCGATAGCGGCAAGCTGTCTCTGGAAATGACCTTTCCCGACTTCGGCGAAGCCCACGAAGAGATCGAAGTCGACAACTGGAGCGGGCCGCGTCTCAAGTTTGGATTTAATCCCAAGTACTTGCTAGAAGTGTGCGCTGTGCTGGGTACCGACAACCTGACCCTGGAGCTGCGCGACCAGATCTCGCCCTGCCTCATCCAGAGCGACGAAGAGCCGGGCAGCGCCTTTGTCATCATGCCCATGAGGCTCTAGGCATTTTCCAGTAGGTCCAGGGTTCCCTAGCATCTCCAAAGGAGCGCGCCGTGCGCCTTGACCGCCTGACTGCCTTGGGCTGGCGCAACCTGCATGGCCCGGACCCCAGCCGCACCGCCGACAGCCCGTCGCCAGCGGTAGCAGAGACCCCAGAGCCGAGCCGCCAAGGGCCGCTGCAGCCGCTAGAGTGGGCGCCGCACCCGCGGTTCAACTTGGTGGTGGGCGACAACGGCCAGGGCAAGACCAACCTGTTAGAAGCCATTGCCGTGCTCGCCGGACTGCGCAGTTTTCGCACAGCGCGCCTGCAAGATGGTATTTCCTTTGGACAAACCACTGCGGTGCTGACAGCCAAGGTGTTCAGCCGCGGCCTGCCCAGCCACCTTGGCCTGGAGCTGACCCAGCGCGGTCGGCGCACGCTGGTCGATGGCAAAACCACAACATCGGCGGCGCAATTTCTCGGCCGGCTGACGGCCGTGGTCTTTACTCCCGCTGACCTGGCGCTGCCGCATGCCGAGCCCGAAGCGCGCCGCCGCTGGCTGGACCGCGTCGTCTTCAACCACCAGCCCGCCCACCTGGACGAGCTGCGCCGCTACGAGCAGGCCCTGACGGCCCGCAACGCGGTGTTGCGCGCCCACGCCGCCGGCAAGATCAGCGCCGATGCGGCCTTGCTGGACGTCTACGATCAGCTGATCGCTCGCCACGGCGCCGAGGTGATCCGCCGCCGTCAGCACGTGCTGGACCAATTTGTGCCGGTAGTGCAGCAGGTGTTTGGCCAGATCGCCGCGCCGGGACTGACCTGCGACATCCGCTATCTGCCCAAGGTGGCCAGCCAGACCGAGGTAGAATTGCTGCACATCTTGCAGGAGCGCCGGCCCCGCGACCTGGGCGCCGGCCACACCACCCGCGGGCCGCACCGCGACGACGTGGCCCTGCTGATCGCCGACCGACCGGCCGCGGGCCACGCTTCTCAGGGTCAAAGCCGGGCGCTGGTGCTGGCCGGCAAGATCGCCGAGATCGCCAGCCTAGAAAAGACTTTGGGCGAAGCGCCTTTGCTGCTGCTCGATGATGTGTCCAGCGAGCTGGACGCCCGCCGCAACGCCGCGTTGATGGCCCACCTAGACGAGCTGGGGGGTCAGGTGGTGCTGACGACCACCGCGGCCGAGCACATTCGCGTCGCCGCCCCGCGGCAGATCTTTCACGTTCGCTCAGGGCAGCTGACCGACGGCTCGGTGCTGGGCGATTCAGGTGCCCACGCCCGCGGCAGCCAGTCTTCCATGGACCTTTCCCTCCGCTGACAGCCGCGCTTCTGCGCTGGGCTGCGCCATTTTTGAGAGCTTCAGGAGGTTTTCGTGAGTTTCTTTCGCATTGAGGGTGGCCAGCCCCTGTCTGGCAGCGTGCGCGTGGCCGGCAACAAGAACGAGGCACTGCCCGCCGTGGCCTGCGCCCTGCTCAGCGCCGAGCCTGTCATCCTGCACAACCTGCCAGATATCCTGGATGTGCGGGTCATGCTCGACGTCGCGGTGGCCATGGGCACCCAGTTGACCCGCCTGGGCCCCAACTCGGTGCGGATGCACACGCCCAACCTGCACACCTCGCAGGTGCCCGACGAGCTCGGACGCAAGGTGCGCGCGTCGATCCTGTTTGCCGGGGCGCTGCTCGGCCGCCTGCGCGAGGCCCACCTGCCGCCGCCGGGTGGCGATGTGATCGGCCGGCGCCGCCTGGACACCCACTTTGACGGGTTTGTGGCCCTGGGCGCCGAATTCCTGTCTGACCAGGCGGGTTATCACCTGCGCGCAGAGCGCTTGCAGGGCGCCGACCTGATGTTCGACGAAGCCTCGGTCACCGCAACAGAGAACGTCATCATGGCGGCAGCGGTGGCGGAAGGCGTGACCATCCTCAACAACGCCGCCTGCGAGCCGCACGTCCAGGGCATTGCCCGCATGCTCGTTGCCATGGGCGCCGACATTCGCGGAATCGGCAGCAACCGCCTGGAAATTCACGGTGTCGCCCGGCTGGGCGGCTGCGAGTTCACCATTGGGCCAGACTACCTGGAAGTAGGCTCGTTTATTGGCCTTGCCGCCGTGACGGGTGGCGAGCTGCGCATCCTGGACGCGGCGCCCGAGCATTTGCGGATGATCCGCTTGGTCTTTGCCCGGCTTGGCGTCGAAACCCAGATAGATGGCCAGGACTTGCTGGTGCCGGGCGGTCAGAACCTCAAGATCCGCCAGGACATGGCCGGGGGCGTGCCCAAGATCGACAACTCGATCTGGCCGCAGTTCCCCACAGACCTCATGTCGATCGCCATCACCGTAGCCACCCAGAGCCAGGGCACCGTGCTGTTTTTTGAGAAGATGTTTGAAGGGCGGATGTTCTTTGTCGACCACTTGATCGGCATGGGCGCCCAGATCATCCTCTGCGACCCGCACCGCGTGGTGGTGGTGGGGCCCAGCAAGCTGGTGGGCCAGCGGGTGCAGAGCCCCGACGTGCGCGCCGGCATGGCCCTGCTGATTGCCGCCTTGTGCGCCCAGGGTGTCTCGACTATCCACAACATCCGCCAGATCGACCGCGGCTACGAGCGCATCGAGCAGAAGCTGCAAGCCCTGGGGGCACGCATCGAGCGCATCTCTGACAACAGCTGAAAACATCCCCCAAGGCTATGTTAAGTCAGGAGATCCATTGGTAAACGCTGAAAGCCATGTCGACGAAGCGCAAGCCAGGCTGCTGCTGTCTCAAGCTCAGCGGGTGGTGGTCAAGGTCGGGTCGCAGGCGCTGTGTCTGCCTGACGGCCGACTGGATGGCCGGACCATTGCCGGGCTTTGCCAGGACTTGGCGACCCTGCTCGACCAGGGCCGGCAGGTGGTGCTGGTTTCCTCTGGCGCGGTGGCCTCCGGCCGCGGCGAGATCGGCGCCGGCCCAGATGGCAGCTACCGCGGCTTGGGCAAGCAGGCCCTGGCGGCGATCGGCCAGCCGCTGCTGATGGCCCGCTATCGGCTGGAGATGAAGGGCCTGGGTCGCGAGGTCGGCCAGGTACTGCTGACCCACGGCGACCTGAGTGATCGCAGCCGCTTTCTGCACGCGCGGCGGGTGATGGGCGAGCTGATGGCCGCCGGAGTTCTGGTAATTGTAAATGAAAACGACACAGTAGCTGTAGACGAGCTCAAGTTTGGCGACAACGATCAACTCGCGGCTCAAGTGGCCCACGTGATTGGCGCCGAGGCGCTGGTCCTGCTGACCGAGGTCGATGGCCTGTTCACCGCCAATCCCAGCAAGGATCCCGGGGCCCAGCTGATCGCCTACGTGGGCAGCAAAGCGGGCGACGCGCTGGCGGCGGCAGAAGACGCGACCAGCGCCTTTGGCACCGGCGGTATGCGCTCAAAAGTGCTGGCGGCGCGCAAGGCTGGCGCAGTGGGGGTGGTCACCGCCATTGCCCGCGGCAAGAGTCCAGAGGCGCTGCTGGCCGTGCTGCGCGGCGAGTCGGTGGGCACGGTGCTGGCGCCGGCGCAGCGCAAACTGGCCGGCCGGCGGTCTTGGCTGGTGACCTCGGTGCGGCCGCGCGGGACGCTGCATGTCGACGCTGGGGCGGCTCAGGCCCTGCTGCGCGGCGGCAGGTCGCTGTTGCCCGCCGGCGTGCTGCGGGTAGAGGGCAAATTCGCCGTGGGCGACCCCGTGCAGATCTATGGACCAGAAAATCACTTGATTGCCCGTGGGCTGGTCCGCTATGGCAGCGAAGACGCCACACTTTCCTGCGGCCTTCGAAGCGAACAGATAGCCACTGCGCTGGGTTGGCTGCCAGCCGCTGAGCTGGTGCACCGCGATGACCTGGCGCTAGTCGAGTAGATCTCACCTGATAAATAAATCTGCAATCACCATGGCAGGTGGCGCCGCCGGGGCCTGGATCAGACCGCCGCCGCCGCAGTCCGTCGCGTCGCGCCCTCCAGGGTTTGGCGGCGATCCAGCGGGCCGGCCGTTGCCACCCACCTTTGCCCCAGCGCCCGACCGTGTTACACCCCTGGCTGGCGGTCCGCAGGGGCTTTGCCTGGAGGTGGCGGTGGAGGTCAGGTGGAAGGTGTTGCTGGGCGCAGTGGCTGCCGGGGTGGTGGTCACCGCCGTCCTGCTGTTGTTTGCGCCGGCACCGGCGGTCCGCACGGCCGATCTCACGGCCACCGCCGACCCCACGGCCGGCGCCGACGCGGCTAACGGTCCAGCCGCCGCCCAGCCTGCCGATCCCTCGGATGCCGCCAGCCTGGCCGGCGCTGACAAGAGGCTGCCCGGCACCTGGGTCGATCAGGCGCCGCCCGATGCCCCCGCTGGCGGTCCCCTGGTCATTGGCCTGCACGGCCGCGGCGATACCCCAGAGCACTTCAGCGGCCTGTCCAGCCGCCTTGGACCGCGGCTGGGTTGGCGATTTCTCAAGGCGCCGCTGGCGTGGAAAGAAAATTCCCAGTGGTTTCGTATGGATGCTAGCGATGGCGGCCGCGCCGACCTCGATCAAGCGCTGGACCTCGTGGATGCCCACGTGCGCAGCGCTGGCAGCCGCAAGGTCGCTTTGGTGGGATTTTCTCAAGGGTGTTTTGTGGCGGCCCACTACGCAGCTCTGCATCCTCAGCGCATTGCCGCAGCGATCTGCGCCGGCGGTGGCCTGGTCTACAGCCCGCCTGAGCTGGCGCCGGGTCCGCGGCCAGCGATGCTGTTCTTTCACGGCAGCGAAGACGCGGTGGTGCCGATCAGCCGCGCCAAAGAAGCCAAGCAGCAGCTAGAAAACCGCGGCATGGCTTGCGAGCTGATCGTTCACGCCGAAGGCCATAGCCTCCCCGAGGCCGAGCTGCCGCGGCTGCGCGCCTGGCTGGAGCGCCACCTCGGCTCGGCGGGCCCTGCAGAGCCGGTCAAGACCACCGCGCCCTGATCGCCCCACGTCAGCGCCGCCCCCCTCGGTTTGCATCGGCAGCCGTTGCGCCTACACTCTTTGGCCGGCAGCCGACCAGGGCCGCGTAGGCCAGGGTTGCATCGCCGTCTTCTGCCGATTGCCGCGCCGCGTGCCCGGCCCCTGCTTCGCGAGGTTTCCATGTCTTTGCACCGCATCAATCGGGTTGGCGTCGTTGGCGCTGGCGTGATGGGCACCGGAATCGCCTGCCATCTGGCCTCGGCCGGTCTCAACGTGCTGCTGGTCGACATCGTCCCCAAAGACGCGCCGGCGGCGGTCGAGCCGGGGGATCCCACCTTTGCCAAGGTCTTCAAAGCCCGCAACGCCGTGGCGCAGGGCGGTCTGGACCGCGCGCTGGTGCTCAAGCCAGCGCCGATTCACCGTCTTGCCGAGGCGCGCCGCATCGAAATTGGCAATCTGCAAGACAGCTTGGCGTCTCTTGGTGCCTGCGACTGGATTGTCGAAGCCGTGACCGAGCGCATCGACATCAAGAATGCGGTCTTTGCGGCAATTGAGAAGCACCGCGCGCCACATACCATTGTGTCTTCCAATACTTCTGGCATTCCGCTGGCCACGATGGTCGAGCCCCGCTCAGACGAGTTCAAGAAGCACTTTCTGATCACCCACTTCTTTAATCCGGTCCGCTACATGCGCTTGCTGGAGATCATCGCCGGCGCCGACACCGACCCAGCCGTGGTCGCCAAGATGACCAGCTTCTGCCAGGACGACCTGGGCAAGGGCGTGGTGTTTGCCAAAGACACCATCAACTTCATTGCCAACCGCATTGGCGTGCACGACATGATGCAGGCCGTCAACTTGGCATTTGCGCAGGGCTACCGTGTAGACGAAGTCGACGCGCTGTTTGGCGAGCCCATGGGCCGGCCCAAGAGCGCCGTGTTCCGCACCGCTGACGTGGTTGGCCTGGACACCCTGGGCCATGTCGCCCAGAACTGCTATGACAACCTGCAGAGCGACCCCAACCGCGACATCTTCAAGCAGCATCCGGCGATCGCCGCGCTCCTTCAGGCCGGCGCCATTGGCCAAAAAGTCGGCGCGGGCTTCTACAAGAAGGTGGGCAAGGACATCCTGGTCATCGACCCCGTCAAGCGCGACTACGTGCCGCAGCAGAAGCCCGACTTTGCCTGCCTGGCCGCGGTGGCCAAGGTTCGCGACACCGGTGCTCGCATCAAGGCGATCGTCGCCAGTGAGGACCGCGGCGGGCAGCTCGCCTGGCAGGTGGTGTCGCGCTCGCTGTGCTATGCCGCCGAGTTGCTGGGTGAAATCGCCGATGACGTCGTCAGCATCGACCGCGCCATGCAGTGGGGCTTTAACTGGCAGCTCGGACCGTTCCAGATGTGGGACGCGATTGGCGTGCAGGCCGTTGTCGAGCGCCTGCGGGCCGAAGGTCGCAAGGTCCCCGCCGCCGCTGAGCAATTGCTGGCCTCGGGCCGCACGTCGTTCTACCAAGCGGGCGGCAAGCAGCAGACCGACAAGGGCAACCACCTGATTGCCGTCCCGTCGCTGCCGGGTCTGCACCTCGCCGACGTGCGGGCCACCGGCAAGATCGTGCAAGAGAATCCTTCGGCCCAGCTGCTCGACCTGGGCGACGATGTGCTCTGCCTGGCTTTCCGCAGCAAGATGAATGCCTTGGATGACGGCATCATTGCCATGGGCTACCGCGCTTTGGAGCTGCTCGACCAGGGCAAGGCGACGGGCCTTGTGATCGGCAACGACGGCAGCAACTTCTCGGTTGGCGCCAACCTGGGCTTTATCGCCCAATTGGCCAGCGAAAACCGTTGGAAAGAGCTGGACGCCGCCGTGCTGATGTTCCAGAAGCTGTTCATGGCCATCAAGTACAGCCACGCGCCCATCGTCAGTGCGCCGCACGCCATGACGTTTGGCGGTGGCGCCGAAATCGCCATGCACGCCAGCCGGATGCAGGCCGCGGCCGAGACCTACTTTGGCCTGGTAGAGGTCGGCGTGGGTCTGCTGCCCGGCGCCGGCGGCACCAAAGAGCTGGCGGTGCGCGCGCTGCAGGGCGTGGCCAATGACACCCGCGCCGATCGCGGGGCCCTGCTGCAAAAAGCCTTTGAGACGATTGCTTTGGCCAAGGTCTCGACCGGCGCCGGCCATGCCCGCGAGTTGGGCTTTCTGCGCGACGTCGACGCCATCAGCATGGACGCCGACCGCCGCATCGAAGACGCCAAGCGCACCGTGCTGCAGCTGGCCGCGGCGGGCTACCGGCCGGCCTTGGAGCCCGACAACTTGATCCTGCCCGGCGCTGAGGGCATTGCCACCTTTGACATGGCTCTGTACGCCTTCCGCTGCGCTGGCCAGGCCAGTGAGCACGACTGCGTCATCGGCCATGAGGTCGCCAACGTGCTGTGCGGCGGTCCGGGCGGCGGCAAGAAGACCGAGTGGGACCTGCTGGACTTGGAGCGCGAGTCGTTCCTCAAGCTGGCGGGCACCCAAAAGACCCGCGAGCGAGTGGCCCACATGCTGACGACTGGCAAGCCGCTGCGCAACTAGCGCTTTGTCGGTCGATGCCATTCGTTCAAGAACTCCTAGTTTCAAAGAACTACACAGCACTATCCACAGCCAGTCAACACCTTGTCCACAGCTGGACTGAGCTGCACTGGCCCCGGCAAGCCGCCGGATATCCCGTACCGGAGGACCCATGTCGCGTTCCGCCGTCATCGTCGCCGCCGTCCGCACCCCCTGTGGCCGCGGCATCAAGGGCAGCCTGGCCCGCGTCCGCCCAGAAGATCTCGCCGCCACCGCCTTGCGCGGAGCGCTGGCTCAAGTCCCCGGCCTGCAAGCCAGCGACGTGGACGACGTGATCCTGGGCTGCGCCATGCCCGAAGGCCCGCAAGGCATGAACATTGCCCGCGTTGCTGCCCTGCGCGCCGGCCTGCCGGTCGACGTGCCCGGCGTCACCGTCAACCGCTTCTGCAGCTCCGGCCTGCAGGCCATCGCCCAAGCCGCTTATGCCATCGAGCGCGGCGACTGCGACGTGGTCCTGGCCGGCGGCGTCGAGTCGATGAGCCAGGTGCCCATGGGCGGCTTCAAGATCGCCCCGCACCCGGTGATCATCCGCGAGTGGCCAGAAGTCTACATGCCCATGGGCAATACCGCCGAGCTGGTGGCCAAGCGCCACGAGATCTCGCGCGCGGACCAAGATGCGTTTGCCGTGCAGTCGCAGCAGCGCGCCGGCGCCGCCATGGCCGCCGGGTACTTCAACGCCGAGGTGGTCGCGGTCGACACTCCAGAGGGCAAGCTGGCCATCGACGAACTGCCGCGCCCAGAGACCACGCTAGAGGGCCTGAGCAAGCTGCGCGCGGCTTTCCAGGAGGGGGGCTCGGTCACGGCCGGTTCGTCCAGCCCGCTGTCTGACGGCGCAGCCGCGGTGGTGCTGATGAGCGAAGACAAGGCCAAGGCCCTGGGTCTCAAGCCCCTGGGCCGCTTTGTCGGCTTTGCGGTGGCCGGGGTCGCGCCAGAGATCATGGGCCTTGGCCCGGTTGCTGCCGTGCCCAAGCTGCTGTCCCGCGCCGGCCTGACTGTGGCGGACATTGACCAATTTGAGCTCAATGAGGCCTTTGCCGCCCAGTCTCTGGCGGTCATTCGCACCCTGGGGCTGGACCAGGCCAAGGTGAACCCGTTGGGCGGCGCGATTGCCCTGGGCCACCCGCTGGGAGCCACTGGCGCCAAGCTGACGGCCACTTTGCTGCACAACCTGCAGCGCACCGGTGGTCGCTACGGCATCGTCACCATGTGCGTTGGCGGTGGCATGGGGGCAGCCGGCTTGTTTGAGCGCCTCTGACAGCGCACCGGAAAGAGGCGGCGCGCGCTCTCTTGATGGCTGCGGCGGATGGTCGGTTGGTCCATGGTTGCGGTCGCAGCGATCCTTGGGTAGCTTGCACGCAGGGGTAGCCCAAGTTTGGGTGCCCAAAGGGCGCTTGAGCATCGCTGGATGATCGAAGACCGCCGCAAGTATCCGCGTTATCCGATGCTGATCCGCTGCACGCTGGTGACTCCGCGTGACCGGCGCGACGCGGTGTGCACCCAAATCGGCCCCGCCGGCGCCTTTCTGACCGGTCGGCTAGAGCAGCTGCTGGCCGGCGAAATTGTCCGCGTAGAGATGCGCTCTGGCGGCCTTGGCACGCCGATCATCACCTTGCTGGGCCTGATTGTCCGCGTCCAAATGGCGGCGGCGGGCAATGCCGGTGGGCTGGCGGTGCGCTGGCGGGCGGCAGCTTGCGAGCTTGGACCAGAGCCGCTGGCGCATTTTCTGGTGCATGTCCTGCGCCTACCCACGGTGCCAGAGATCGACCTGTCCACCGATCGCCACGTCCAGTTTGACCTGGAAGCCAGTCTGGCTGGCCACCACGTGCTGATTTTCTCGCCGCGAAGCGATGCCATGAACCGCTCTGCTTCCGAAGCCGTCCGGGCCAGCGCCGCGCGATCCGCCAGTTTTGCCGCCGTGGCGCGCCCGTCTTCGGCAGATACCACAGGGCAGCGACCGGTCATCGCCCCACGCAAGGAATTTGGTCTGCTCGATGACCCCGGCTTGCGGGTGGGCGCGGCCGCTGCGCCTTCTCAGCCCTTTCCGGCGCAGCCCTTTCACCAGCAGTCGCCGTCATCGCCGTCGATCCCGCAATTGCTGACCAATGCCGCGGGGCAGCCCCGCCCGGTGCCGCCGGCACAGCCGCAGAGCCAGGGCCAGCAGACTCGCAACCTGGCAGCCCCCTCGGCGGCTTTCCCCTCTCAGCTGGCTCCGTCGCGGGTCTCTGCGGCCACTCCGATCTCGTCGCCCGGTCAAGTCATTGCCCCCGGTGCCTTCGCGCCGGTGGCGCCGGCCTCTGCGCCCCTGCACACCGCGTTGCGGCCGTCTCGCAGCGCGATCCCAGTCGCCGTGGCCGACCCGTCTCAGGCCGGGGCCGCGGGAGGGTCGGCACCTAGTGGCACGGCCACCGGTCCGGTGCTGTCCAACACCCGCCGGTCCAGCTCGGCGCTGGCGGTGGTGTTGCCACCTGTAGACCGATCAGCCAAGCCGCGCAGCGAATACACGCCGGCCCTGGGCTGGCGCCCGCCGACGATCGCCGCCCGCGGCGCCAATGGGGTAGCGCTCCAGGCCGCCGCACCCAGCCCTGCCGGCGATCGCCCCTCGACACCGCTCAGCGGTAGCAACCCCAATGACCGCAGCGAGCTCTTTGACGTAGCCAATGAGGCTTCTCAGGCCGTTGGCGGCAACACCGACACCAGCAGCTCCAACCGCGACCGCCTCGGCACCGTGTCCTTTCCCGTCTATGCGCTTGCTCCGGCCGAGCGCCGCCCCGCGACCAACCCAGACCAGCAGCTGCCCCGCTTGGCCACTGCCAACTTTGACATGAACGGAGAGCCTACCGACGTAGGGCGCGACGTGGCCGTGCCTATCGGAAACCCGCCGCGGCCGGTCGCCACGGTCGCTGAAGGCCTGCGCCGCCGCATCACCTCTGGCAATTTTGACTCGCAGCTGATGATGCACGCCAACTTTCCGGTGCGCTTCACGGTGGGGGCGCAGCTGCGCAGCGGCCATTTGGTGTCGCTTGGCGCCCAGGCAGTCGCCGTCATCACCCACGAGGGCGCCCCCGAGCTCGACCAGAAGGTCACGGTCTTCTTGCCAGTCGAGCTCGCCGAAGGCCCCATGGTTTTGGATTTGCGCGGGAAATTGCTGCAGATCGTCACAGAGACCGAGGCGGGGCCGCGCTTTGTCATGCACATCGAGAAGGTCGAGGAAGGCCACCACAAGGGCGCGTTCCAGCGGCTTTTGCGCAGCTTGGCTGGGCGCTAGGTGGGCGACCGAGCCAAGATCCTGGCTGAGGTAGTCCTGGCGACAGCGGTCGTGGCTGCGGTGCTGGCCGGCGCCGAGGCCGCCGCGGCGCTGGGGCCGTGGGGCGTCGAGGTCGGCGGTCTGGCGGTGGTGCTGGCCATGGTCGGCCTGCCGCTGGCCCTAGCGCGCTATCACCACTGGCAGTGGGACGTCTTGGCGATGGACCCGGCGCTCCCCCGGGCCGTGCTGGCGGGTCTGCTGGCCAGCGCCGTGATCCTGCCACCGTTCTTTGTGGGCTATGACGTCTTGCAGGTCCAGGTATTTGGCCGCAGCCGCGGCGCCGGCAGCGGATTGCCCGGCTGGCAGTGGTGGCTAGAGCAGGCGGCCGTTCAGCTGGCAGCCATCGCCCTGCCCGAAGAGATGTTCTTTCGCGGCTATGTGCAGGGACGTCTGCAGCCGTTGTTTCCGCCCGGCCGTCCGCTGCTGCGCGTGCCCATGGGGTTGGCTGCGCTGTTGGCCAATCTGGGCTTTGCGGCGGTGCACCTGGTAGCGGTGCCAGCGCCCCACCGGCTGCTGGTGTTCTTTCCGGGCCTGCTGTTCGCCTGGCTGCGGACGCTGACTCATTCTGCCGTGGCCTCTGCCGTCTGCCATGCCTGCTGCAACCTGGCGCTGGCGGCCGCGGTGCGCCTTTACGGCTGACCCAGCTGGCCCCTTGGCGCGCCGCGGAGGCGGGGATTTTTCGGCCCAGCTTGCCGTCTGCGTCAGAGCGGATTAGCCTCTGGGCATGGTCGAGGGTCGCGCCGCCATGGCCAGCGCCGTCTTTGCTGATCTTGTAGATCGGCTCGGTCGAACACGCGTACAGGTCGGCGAAGAAGCCAAGCGTTTGTGCGGGCTTGACCCGGCCAGTCGCGATGGCCCCGTGGCCGTGGTCCAGCCCATCAGCGTTGAACAGGTCGAGCACGTGGTCAAGGTCGGCCGCCTGCGCCATGTGGCAGTGGCCGTCCGCGCCCAGCTACCCGCCGCCCAGCCCGATGAACTGCGCGATTTGATCGTGCTCGACGCCAGCGGTCTGCAGCGCACCCCGGCCGTGGACATCGGCCGGCGCGTGGTCACCACCGGCGTCGGCGTGACCGCCGCGCAGGTCGATCGCGCGGCCCGCCAGGCCCGGCTGAGCCTGCGCTCGCTGTCTGCGCTAGACGGCAACCAGGGCATTGGCGTGCTGCTGGCCCGCGGGGACCCCGGCGAGCTGGGTCTTGCCCAAGGAAGCCTGCTAGACGACGTGGTCGGAGCCACCGTGGTGACCGGCAGCGGCCGGGTGCTCAACCTGGGTGCCGCCGATGCGCTGGGCATGCTGTCGTGGCTGGCCCAGGGCCTGGGGCATCCCCTTGGGCAGCTGGTGGGCAGCGAAGGGCGTCTGGCGGTGCTGTGCGAAGTGTCCCTGCGCCTGCAGCCGGCGCCAGCTGCCGCATGGGTGGCGCTGCCCTTGCCGCCAGGGCGCGACGCGGTGCTCGGCGCCTGCTCGCTGGCTAGGGCGCTGGCTTCGGCCCGCCTGGCCGACACCTGCCTTGTCAGCGAGCAAGCCGACCAGCAGCGCCTGGATGTGCGCTTGACAACGTGGCGCGGCGACAGCGACCTCGCGGCGACGGCCGACCAGGCGCAAGCGCTGGCCCGCAGCTTTGGCGTGACCTTGGGGCCGCCCCAGCTTGAGTCGCGGCGGGTGCGCCTGGGGTTGGACGGCGGGCTGTGGCCTCAAGCCGTCGCCGGCGCCCAGAGCATCGATCTGCAGATGTCCTGGCCCGATGTGGCGACCCTGCTCGACCTGACCAACGCTCTGTACGCCGAAGCGGGGGCGCCGCCGCAGCGCCTGTGGGCCCTTGGTGCTGAGACGCTGCGGCTGCGCTGCTGGCTTGGCGGCACGGCGGCAGCGCCGGCCGAAGGCACCCCGGCGACCAAGCCCGAGCACCATCCGCTGATCCAGCGCGCCGCCTTGCTGATGGACGCCGGCGCCGTTCCCGTGGGCGTTGGCTCGCTGCTGCGCGCCGCTGCCCGCGATCGCATGCCAACCAACGCCAAGGTGCTGATGGCCGCCTTGCAGCGCGCCTGGGATCCAGAGGGCGTCCTGGCCACCCGCGTCGGCCTGCTGTAGCCGCACCTGTCTCCAAAAAGTCTAGCTGCAGAAAAAGTCTAGATGCAGCAGGAACTTGACAAAGCCTTGGGCAATGTTGGGGCGATCAGGGCCGGGCCGGGTCTGGCCTTCTAGCCCCGCTTGGCCGGATCACCAAAGCGCTCGGTTTCCAGGCCGGCAAAGCCTTGCTGGCGCAGCGCCTCGTACAGGGCCAAGGTGGCCACATTGGCCAGATTCAGGCTGCGAATCAGCGGGTTGACCGGGACGTAGACCATGTGGTCAGCCAGGCGCTCGCGCACGGATGGTGGAAACCCACTAGATTCACTGCCAAACACCAGCGCATCGTCGGGGCGGTACTCGATGCGGTCGTAGCGACTGCCGCCGTGGGCTGTAAAGCAAAGCAGTCGGCTGCCGGGCAACGCGGCGATAAGAGCGTCCAGATCGGCGTGCAGGTGCAGATCGACGTGCTTCCAGTAGTCGAGTCCGGCGCGGCGCACATAGCTCTCATCCAGAGAAAATCCAAGCTTGCCAACCAGATGCAGCGACGTTCCCGTGCCCACGCAGACGCGGCCAATGCTGCCAGTGTTGCCGGGAATCTCCGGCTGATGAAGGACAATGTGCATCAGAACCTGCGATTACTGGCCGCGCGGCAGGCGTCGGCACAAAAAAGAGAGGGTTCAAGCGCAATTCGCCCGCACCTCTCAAAAATAGTAGCTGAATCCAGCGCCACCGCTGAACACGCCCGAGGTGCCCAGCCACACCCCGCGGGCGTCTTGCAGCAGCTTGCTGGCCGAGTGGGCGGGCACCGACCCATAGCCCACACTGAAGGCGACGTGGCCGTTCAGGCTGGCGTGGTCGGTCAAGAAGGCCTCGGCCTGCAGCGGCAGGTCAACGCCCCACAGCGTGGCCAAATTGCTAATTTGGTTGCCATCTCCGCTGTTGCTTTCCTTGCCCAGCGCGGTGGTGCGCGTCAGCTTGAGCGTCTCTGTGCTGAGCTGCACCCAAGGACGCAGCCCAACGCTCAGGCTGGCCCGCGGCGCATCGCCCACCCGCCACAGCACGCCCGCCGCAAGACGCAGGGTGGAAAGCTCTAGCGTGCCCAAGCACACCGAGCGCGCCGCCGGTTGCTTGGCCAGGTCGTTGGCACTGGCCAGGGCCGAGCACTCGGCCAGCAGCTCGGCCGGCGCCACTGCCGCCCCCGGATCGACCACTCGCTTGCCGTCTTGCACCGTCACCTGCGGCATGTCGTCGCGGTGAGAGCGCCAGCCGGTCATCAGCTCCAGCCCCAAGCGGGTGCGCCAATAGCGCAAGGTCAGCATGGGCATGCCGGTAGAGGTCAGCACCATCCCCACCGCCGCTTTGCCGGTCATGTCGCGGGCGTAGCAGGGCATCGCCCCCAGCAGCAGGGCCAGCAAAGGCAGGACAGCGCTGGTTCGCTTTGGTACCATCGATCGCAGGATGCCCCGGATCGCCGCTGCTCTCAAGCTCGCGGCGTGCCGACCCTCTTCCTGAGCCGTCCGCGCCTACCTCCCTTGGGGTGTTTCATCAAGCTTGCCCTTGCCCGATTTTTGGCCGATGCCCTGCTGCTGGTGCAGCGGCTGGCGCGGCGGATTGTCGCTAGTCGGCGGTTGCTGCTGTGGTTGACCGCCAGCTGGGCGGTGGCCGTGGCCGTGCCCGCAGTGCTTCTGTACCCCGAACACGGCTTGGACCGCCCGGCTCTGCTGGTCCTGCTGGGGCTGGCGCCGCTGGGGGCTCTGCTCGGTGCCGCTACCGCACAGCCGTGGATGGCCCTGGCCGCCGGCCTGGCGGGCCTGATGCCGCCGCTGGTGGCGTGCCCCGCCCTGCACCAACAGCCGGCGTCCCGGCCCTTCTCGTCGCTGCTGTTGGCCCTGGTGCTTTTGATCGCTTGCGATGCCGCGGCGCGTCAAGGGCGCGGCGAAGCTGGGCGGTTGCGCTGGCTGGTCCGCTGGCCTCAGCACCTGCGCGGCCGCTGGCTGGCCGGTTTGGGCCTGCTGTGGCTGGCCCTGGCGTGGCTGCCAACGCCCGACGGCTGGTCGATGGCCGAGGGCACCCGCGCCGTGCGCATCGCCGGAGCGGCGGCGGTGTGGTCGCTGGTGGCGGGGTCAGCAGAAAAACCCTGGCGTCACAGGGTATTTCCCTCAGCTCCCTCTCTGATCGGCCGGCGGCTAGCGTGGCTGGCGTTGTTGGGCGGCCTGCTGCTGGCGTGGCGGTCGACAGGCTCCTAGGGCGATCGTCTTGCGAGCACCCAGGCAGGCGAAAGGTTGGAATTCACTTACAATATTTCTTTCCCAACTGAAAAAACCCAGCTGCGCGCACGGCCAAGACGCGGTACCCCGGCGCTCTGCGCCCCCCAGGGTTGCGCCGCCTGGATCTCACCGCCACAATCGGCGTCGCTGCGCCCTCTTTTGCTGCGCCCCCTTTCGCTGCCCATTGCGCCGCTCTTACGGCGCCCCAAGGCCTGCCATGTTGCCGATGAAGTCGCGTTATGCCCTCAAAGCCCTGGTTTACCTGGCGCTGCATCAAGACGAGGGCCCAGTGCTGATCTCCACGATCGCCGAGGCCGAGGGCATTCCGCGCAAGTTCCTTGAAGCGATCCTGCTGGAGCTGCGCAACCAAGGGGTGCTGGCCAGCCGCCGCGGCAAACACGGCGGATATACATTGCTTCTTGCTCCAGAGCGGATCCTGCTTGGCGACGTCATTCGCAGCCTGACCGGGCCGCTGGCGCCGCTGCCTTGTCTGTCGCGCACGGCCTATCAGCGCTGTGCCGAGTGCCGGGACGAAAAAACCTGTGCCGTCAGGTTGTTACTGGCTGACGTCCACACGGCGACCATGAAGATTCTAGAGCACACCAGCCTAGCCGATCTGGCCGCCCGCACCCTGGACCCCCAAGCCGCTACCAGCCCGATTGCCGTGTGGCTGGGCGCTGGAATATAAGTATATCCAAATAGTTAGCAGTCAAAGCCGGCTCCGACCCGCCGCTCTTGCAGCTGGCCTCCACAGCAGCCACTGACGCGATAGCCTTGACGTTGCACACAGAACACGGCAGACTGCGCAGCCCCGAAGCCCGGTGGGGTCACTCGGCTGACGGTTCGGAGCGTTTTATGTCTACCTACGCGATCATCAAGACCGGCGGCAAGCAGTACCGCGTTGAAGCTGGTCAGCAAGTGACCATCGAAAAGTTGCCCAATGAAACGGGCAGCCAGGTGGTCTTTGACCAAGTGCTTTTGCTCTCCGCTGACGGCAGCGTTCGCGTGGGTCAGCCGGTTGTTGCCGGCGCCACCGTGACCGGTACCGTGCTCGAGCAGACCAAGGACAACAAAATCCTGGTCCACAAGTACCGGCGGCGCAAGAACAGCCGCAAGACCATCGGCCATCGCCAGCCGATCACCCGCGTGCGCATCCAAGCCATTCAAGGCTAATCGCCCGCCGAACCTTTCCCTGAAAATCAGGAGTCCCTCATGGCTCACAAAAAGGGTCAGGGTTCCTCGCGCAATGGCCGCGATTCGAACCCGCAGTACCGCGGCATCAAGGTGTACGGCGACCAAACGGTCAAGCCGGGTTGCATCCTGGTCCGCCAGGTCGGCACGGTATGGCATGCCGGCAACAACGTAGGCACGGGCAAGGATTGGACCTTGTACGCGCTTACCGACGGCATCGTCGAGTACGGCAGCTATCACGGCCGCCGCACCGTCCACGTCCGCCCCCAGGCCTAGCTGGCGCATCCGCGTCGCCGCTGCCGTGTTCCGTGGTTTCACCGCCTCCGTTCCCGAGCTCCTTGGAGCCTGGGTCGCGTCGCGGCTGAACAACAGGAAAAGGTCAGCGCGGCTGCGGATGTCCTTGGCCAGGACATCAGGTCGTGCTTCTAGTTCAGGCGCTGCAATTCCACCATGCGGATTGCGGCGTTCTGGCTTTTTTGCCGACCTTTGGGCCAGCCGCGCTTGGGCGGTCAGGTTTGGCTCCGGTCGCGGAGCCAGCCGGGCGCTCAGAGCCGTGCACCGCCGCGACAAGACGCCTATCTGTTTGCCGCAGCGGCCAAGCTGTGGTACGGATCTGCCCGGAGGGTCTGTCCGCCGCGGCGGCCCTTGCGGTCTGGGTCGCCTGTGGGCGCGTTGGACTCTCGGGGCCGCGTTGGCTTCCCGGGGCTGTTGTGGATTGGCGTGGTTGTGGATTGGGGCGGTTGAGGATTGGTAGGGCCGATGGGCCCGGCGAGGTCCCGGCATCTAGGGCGCCCAGCCTGGGCGCACTGCGGGCCCTCAGCCTGCAGGCCCAAGCGGCGAGCAAGCGAGGATGGCCATGGCGAATGAGGAAAAGCGAGGCGGGATTGGCTTTGGCAATCAGCGGCGCGTAGACACGGGTGCCCGCCCAGCCTTTGACGAAGAAGACAACGGCGAGAGCACTCGCGCCATGGACGTGGGCGACATCGACCCGCAGCCCACGGAATTTGTCCGTTCTTCGGCACCGCCCCAGCGTCCAGCGCCGCAGCCCGCACCGCGGCCGGCACCGCGCCCAGCGCCGCGAGCCCCCGCCCCGCCGCCGCCGCGCTACGAAGAAGAAGAAGAAGCCGCCACGCGCATGCTAGACGCGATGGACGATGACATGCCGGCCCCAGCGCCGCGCCAGCGCGAAGCGCCGCCCCCGGGCCGTGCCTTGGATCTGAAGGTCGTCTCAGGCCCGGACCGCGGCAAGGTCCACCACATCGGCGATGGCGAGCACCTGGTCGGCCGCGGCCTGGACTGCCAGATCGTGCTGGCCGATCCCGCGGTGTCGCGCAAGCACTTCAAGGTCCGGCGCAACGGCGACCAAGCGATTTTGGAAGACATGGGTGGCCCCAACGGCACCAAGGTCAACGGCGAAAAGCGCGCGCGCCACACCCTGGAGCCCGGAGACGAGATCGAAGTCGGCATGTCGGTCATGGAATACCAGGTCGACGGCCAGGGCAAGCGCTCCAGCGGCGGCCGCAGCAATGCGCCGGCGGAAGACCGCGCCCAGCGCGGCGGCCAGCCAGAGCGCCAAGCCCCTGCCAAGTCCGGCGGCGGCGGCCCAGGCAAGATGATCGCCATCGTGGCCGCTCTGGCCGTGCTGCTGATTGCCGGTGGCGTTGGTGCCTGGCTGTTGCTGGGCAAGAAGGGCGAAGAGCCCGCCGCAGCCGGCAGCGACAAGGGCGGCGAAGAGGCGGAAGGCGATGTGGGCGCGCTCATTGAGCAAGCCAAGAAGCAAATCGCCGACAAGGACTACACCGGCGCCGACTCCACTTTGCGCAAGGCCAAGGCTCTCGACAAGTCGCACCCCGACATCGGCGCGCTGATGCGCCAGGTCGGCCCAGAGAAAGAAGCCCAAGAATCGCTCAAGTCCGGCCGCGAGGCCTTGGAGAAGGGCGAATTTGAAGAGGCGGTGACCAAGCTCGCCGAGGTGGCCAAGGAATCTTCGTTCTACGCGGACGCCCAGCAGGATCTGACCAACGCCAAGCTGGGGCTGGTCAAGGCCAAGCTCAAAGAGGCGCAGACCTTGGCTGACGAGGGCAAGAACGCTCAGGCCGCCGCCGCCCTAAAGGTTGTCCTAGAGCACGATGAAAACAATGGTGAAGCCAAGATGCTGCTCGGCCGCGTGGGCGGCGGAGAGGCTCCAGCTGACCCCGCTGCTGGCGCCGCTGCCGCCGTCCCGGCCGCCGCTGGCGCCGATGCGGGCCCCTCGGCTGACGCCGGCGCCGCCGCGATCCCCGCCGCTGCTGCCGCACCCGCTGCTGCCGCGGCTCCTGTCGCGGCCGATGCCAAGCCCGCCGACGCGGCCAAGAAGGCCGACCTGCAGGCCGGCCTGACCGCCTACGGCAGCCAGCAGTGGAGCGCCGCGATCCAGGCCTTTGACGCCATCGCCAACGGTCCCTTCGGCAAAGAAGAGAAGAAGAAGGCTGCCGCTTACTCTGCAGCGGTCAAGAAGGTGCAGGCCGCGGTCGAAGAGGCCACCGGTGCTGCGGCCAACCCCAAGAAGGCTGCTGAAGCTTGGAAGAAGGCCCGCGATGCTGACGATGCCGTCAACGGCGCTCTCAAGGCGTTTCTGACCAACAAGGTCATGGCCGCCTTTGTCGCCGCCGCTCAGGCCTCGCGCCAGGGGGGCAACTGCGCCGATGCCGTCTACTACGCCGAAGAAGCCAACAACTACAGCGCGTCTGGCGTCCATCCGCCGGCCAAAGTGGTCATCGACGGCTGCAAGGGCGACGGCAAGAAGCTGCTGGACCAAGCCGAGCAGGCCTTGGCCGCCGGCAAGACAGGGCCCGCCAAGGAGCTGGCAGTCAAGGCCGAGAAGATCCTGGGACCGACCGATCCGCTGACTCAGAAAGCCAAGGATATCCAGAAGAAGGCTTCTGCAGCCGGCCGCGGCGAGGAATAGAGACCCCAACACCGGCCCATCGACCGATGGGTGGCCGAAGCGTCGGCGCGCCCCCCGCACCGCCGGCGGCGCCGCTAGGGGCGCAAGGGCCACCGGCGGGGTGTTGTGGTCGCCCAAGCCGTTGGCGCTGATCCGGACGGCACCCGGTAGCCACTCACAGCACTTGGGTGCTTCTGCCAGGCCCTTCTGGCGGGTGCCCCCAAACGACCGGCCGCGGATGCCCAAGGCGCTGTGCTTTCCTTTGCTGTCGCGCTGAGGCAAGATTCCGGCGCTGGGCAGACCCTGGCCCACGGGAGAAGAGGCGATGTCCAAAGACAATGGCATTCACGTGCTGGTGGCCGAAGATGACCTCGACATCGCCGGGTTGTTGCGCAAGACCCTGAGTTCAGCGGGCTATCGCATCACCTTGACCTACGATGGCGAAGAAGCCGTCCGCGCAGCCCACGGTCACAAGCCCGACCTGGTGCTGTTGGACGTGATGATGCCGCAGATGAACGGCTGGGAAGTCTGCAAGAATTTTCGCGCCCGCCGCGATTTTGATGACGTCGGCATCCTGATGCTTACGGCGATTGGCCCCAATCTCAATGAGATGACGGCACCGCTGTACGGCGCCGACGACCATCTAGACAAGCCGTTTTTGATTGAAGAACTGCTCGAGCGCCTCGACAGCTTGGCGCGCCGCTTCAAGAAAGGCGTCTACGCCCAAGCGGGCTGATGCCGCTGGTGGCCTATCGCAGGGCCTGGGCCTGGGTAGCGCAAGGGGCAGGTGGCCAGGGCCCGGCGAGGTCGGCGCCAAAACCAGCATCTTGGCTGACCTTTCCCTGTCAGGTGCGGCGCCAGGCATCGCCGATGCGGACTGGCGGCCCCAGCTCGACCCCATTTCGACCGACGTGTTTCGATCGGGGTCCGCGGTGGCTCTTGCCGGCGCCCTAGGGCGCTGGCATCCTGCGCGGATGCCTTTGCTTCCCCCTGCCGACTCCGATTCGCTCTGCCCACCGACACCCAGCCACCAACGGCTACGGCGACTGGTGTTGGGTGCCGTCCTGGGTGCGCTCCTGGGGTCGGCTCTGACCAGCTGCGCGCCCGCTGTAGCGCCTGCCGGTCAAGTCTACCAACCCGGTGCCGATGGCGTTTCGCAGGCTGACGCCGCGCCGGGCAGTGACAGCGCTGGCCCCGGCGCCGATATTTCCGGCCAGACCGCCGCGACCAGCTTGCCCGCCGGCGATCCGATAGAACTGGCCACCAATTCAGCGTATTTCTCGCGAGCGCGCGACGTCATCCAGACCGCCCAGACCAAGCTGCGGATTGTGCAGTTTGACACCGGGCCTGGCGACGCCCCAGATCTGCTGGTGGCCGCGGTGATCAATGCCAAGGCGCGCGGCGTCAATGTCTGGGTCCTGTTGGACGAAGAAGTGCCTTACAACAAGACTACTTATGACAAGCTCAAGGAGGCCGGCGTCAACGTCAAGTTTGACGGGGTCGCCCTGCGCACCCACGCCAAGGTGGTGGCCAGCGAGCAGGGCTTTGTCATTGGATCGACCAATTGGTCCACGACCTCGATTACCAAGAACAATGAAACCAACCTGCTGGTTCGCGATGCCGCGGCGGTGACGCTGCTGCACAGCTGGCTGGACAAGCTGTGGACCAAGCCGACCAACCATGTCGCCATGCCCGCAGGCAAGTCGGCGGTGGCCACCCTGTACGCCGATGCTGGGTATGCGGCCGTGGCGGGGCCGCTGATCGACGCCGCCAAGTCTGAGATCCGGCTGTGTACCTACGGCATGAACATCGACCCCAACAGCACCACCTCGACGGTGACGCTCCTGGCTGACAAGCTTGGCAAAGCCGTCAAGCGCGGCGTCAAGGTTCGCGTGCTGCTCGACCAGTCGGGCGATTGGGCCGAGGTCGGCAACGACATTAACGCTGCCTCTGCCGAGTACCTCAAGAAGCTTGGTGCCACCGTCTACGCCGATCCGGTCAACAAGATCACCCACGCCAAGTTCTTGGTGGCAGACCAGACCGTTGTCCTGGGCAGCAACAACTGGGGTTATGGCGGGTTCCAGAACTACCACGAGGTTGGCCTCAAGACAGCCGAAGCCAAGGTTGTCGCCGGCTTGGTGGACTACTTTGACAAGATCTGGGCCCTGGGCTCGCCGCTGTAGGCTCCCCACAACCCACTGCAGAACCGCTTCTGGCCCATTTGCCCGAGGTGGTCCGCAGTGATCTCGACAACGGGCCGGTATGGCCCGACAATCAGCCGCGACGTCACCAGCCCTGGGGACGGCACAGGGGTCTGCATGCTCTATAAATCTCGATGGGTGCGCGCTGTCGCGTGGCTCGGCCTGTGGTCGTTTGCCTTGGCTGCGGCGCGCCCAGCGGCGGCCGAAGACGCGATGTCGCTTACGCTGATCGACCTGTCTGACGAGGAAGCCGCCACCCGCGAAATCGCCTTTGATGTGTCGCGCGCCGTCAAAAAGTCCAAGGCCGTGCGCTTTGCCGACCTGGATGCAGCGCTCAACCTCGGCGGCGAAGAAGTGCAGGTCACCAGCGGCAAGACCGCCGACCAGCTGGCCAAGTCCGGCCTGACCAAGCTCAAAGCCGGGCAATTTGAAGACGCGGTAGAGGATCTGGACAACGCGGTGGGCAATTACCTGATTGCCTATGTGGTGTTGCCCGATGCCACCGTCTACGCGCGGACCATGGCGCTGTTTGGCGCTGCCCAGTTCATGGCCGGCGACCTCAAGGGTGCAGAAAAGACCTTTGAAAAAGCCGTGCAGGCCGATCAGAAGGTGCCGCTGGACATCTCTGAATTCTCGCCCAAGGCGCAGGCCCTGCTGGACAAGGCCCGCCAGAACGTCAGCCGCCGCGATCAGATCGACTTTGAAATCCGCACCGACCCGCCCAATGCCCGCGCTTACGTCAACGGCCGCTTCATGGGCCTGACGCCGGTGTTTGCCTCCAGCACCAAGGGCGAGCAGCTGATCACCCTGACCAAGCAGGGCTCGGCCAGAAAGGCCCGCAAAATTGCAGTAGAAAAGACCGGGGTCGTCTTGGAAGAACGCCTGGAGCCGGCCCGCCGCGCCGCCGCGCTGGATGGCCTGCGGCCCGGTCTGATGCAGGTGCTGGGCGGCACCGGCAAGACCGATGTGCTGCAAGAGGCCGAGGGAGTGGTCGCTGTGCCTTTTGCTTTGCTGCTGCGCGCCACCGGCACCCGCGAAAAGATGAAGATCGAGCTGGCTTTGGCCAGCCTGAACAGCCGCCAGCTGCTCAACCAGGTCACCCGCGAGGTTCGCTGGGAGAGCCGCGACAAAGAAACCCGCGAGCAGATCGACAAGATGGTCGACGAAGTGCTCAAGCCGCGGGTGATCGTGGCCCCAGACGCGCCCAAAGAGGTGCAAGCCAAGCCGATCTACAAGCGCTGGTGGTTCTGGACCATCGTCGCTGCCGTGGCCGGCGGCTCGGCCGCTGCGTACTTCCTGGCGCCGGGATCGACGGCGACCACCCCAGACCACGCGCCGGGGACGGGCGGCATTCTCATTCAGTTTTAGAGAACTGTCGCAGAGCCGGGTGGCAACGACACCCAAAGCCATCCTGCAAAAACCGGCTTTGGTGATCGGCCCGTCGCGGGCCCTACAGGCCGAGCAGCCGGGCCCCCTGGACAGCCGACGCCGCCTTGGCGCGGTCCTCAAAGAACTTCCAGCGCAACAGCCACCGCGGAAAATCGGCGGTGATCTGCAAGGTGCGGCGCACGTCGGGCAAGCGCTGGTGGCCAAGGTCGACCTGCTTGGCGAATTCGGCGAGCTTGGGGTCGGCCTGGAGCTTGGCCTGCAGCGCTGGCCCCTCCAGCTCTTTCCAACCGGCGGTGGCCAGGCGATCTGCCAGCGACGGCCAGGTCAGGGTCAGCTCGGGCGGCGGCAGTGGCTTTTCGTAGTACAGCTCGCCCATCAAGCGCACTCCGCCGGGCAGGGCTTCGCGCGCGGTGATGACCACCAGCCGGTCGACGTCGGCCGGGAGCGCGTCGACAAAGGCCGCGGCATCGCGC
>CAIXGW010000252.1 GCA_903919145.1 uncultured Myxococcales bacterium | reverse complement strand
CGCCGCAGCCGGCACGGCCGGCGGCTCAGCAGCCAGCAGCTGCTGGGCTGGCGGCCGCGGCGCCGGGCGGGCCAGCGGCCGTGGCGCGGGGGGGACGGCACTGGGCTGAGCGGCGCTTGGCTGGCCTGCCGCCGGGTGAGGCACGGCCGGCGCAGCAGCCACGGCAGGAGGCGGCACTGCCGCGGCCAGCCGGGGCAGCGGCACGGGCGCCACCGCTGGCCGAGCTTGCGGCGGCAGCGGCGGGGGAGCCGCGGCGGGCACGGCTTTGGCGGCGCCGCTGGGCGCTGATGCCGCTGGGGGCGGTGCAGGCGGGCTGTCCGGCGGCGGCGCGATCGCTGCGGCTGGCGCCGCGGCGCTGGGCCCATCGCCAGGGGCTGAAGCCGGGATTGCCGGCGGCGCGGCCTTTTTGGCCATGGGCACCGGCCGCAGCACCGGCGCCACGGCGCCGCCGGTGGTCTGGCCCGGTCGGGCTTGGCGGGTTACCGGCAGCCGCGGCGGCAGCGCCGGGTCGCGAGACGTCGGCTCGTTGTCGAGGTCTGAGGGCGGCGGCAGCGGCGGCATCCGCACATTGACCTGCGAGTTCCAGCGCTCGTCGTGGCGGTCGGACTTGACCATGGCCTGGTGGGCGCCGGTGGTCGGCGGCCGGTCGTCTTCGACCCCGTACAGCTTGCGCAGGTAGGCGCCCAGGCTTTCGCGATCAAAGGGCAGCTGCATTTCGCGCACGGCCGATGTGATGGCCTGGCGCAGCTCGCGGCCACTGGCGTAGCGGCGGTCGGCTCGCGGTTCCAGCGCCCTCTCTACAATGCGCTGCAGCGGCGCCGGGATCCGCGCCAGCTTGTCCGCTGGCCACTGCCAGGCCGCCCGGCTCACCCGATCGAACAAGCGCTGCTGGTCCGGCTCGTCGTACAGCGGCTGGGTGGTCAGGGCCTCAAACAGCAGGATACCGGCCGCAAAGAGGTCGGCGCGGTGATCGAGGGGCTGGCCCAGCACCTGCTCTGGGCTCATGTAGTAGACTTTTCCCTTGATCAAGCCGGCTTGGGTCTGGGTAAAGCGATACGCGGCCTTGGCGATGCCAAAGTCGGTCAGCTTGACCTCGCCCTGCAGACTCAGCAGCACGTTCTGCGGAGACACGTCGCGGTGGACAATGTGCAGCGGTTCGCCGTCAGCGCTGCGGCGGGCATGGGCATAGTCCAGCGCTGAGCACAGCTCTGCTACCACAAAGCAGGCCAATTCGGCCGGCATGTCCAGGTTTTCTTCGTGGTGCCGCTGCAGGACCGAGAACAGATCGACGCCTTCCACATACTCAAAGGCGATAAACCAGTCGTGGCTGACTTGGCCCAGATCGAGGATCTGCACGATGTTGGGATGGGCCAGTTGGCTGAGGATCTTGGCTTCGTCGGTCAGCATCTGCACGAACGCCGCGTCGTGGCTGAACTCGCGAAACATCCGCTTGATGGCGACGTCTTTGTCAAACCCGCCAAAACCGCCCTGGCTGGCGCGAAAAACCTCCGCCATGCCGCCGCGGCCCACGCGTTCGCGCAGGACGTAGCGGCCAAAATTGTGCGGAAGGCGATCGCTGGACATGCTGCCTTTGGAGTGTAGCGGCAAATCTGCCGGCAGGGTAGATAGAGCACGGCCCAGCAGATCCGGGCGCAGCAGTTGCTTCGGCCGTTCAAGCCCAGGTCCGCCTTGGCGTGCCACTGGACCGAGGTCCGGCGCTCAGAACAGTCCTGGCGGTAGTACCCATAACCCGTGAACAACAACTGGGTGCGACCCGGAGCGAACTAGCGGTCTTGGGCAGGAGCGGTGCAGGGGCCTAGCCCGGCAGGCGGCTGGCCGTCAGCTCAAACCCTTCGCCGGCCACACTGGCGGCAATCTGGTCGTCAAAGGCGTCAAACAGAGCGCCCAGCGCTTCTTCCAGGTCCTCCAGGTCGCGCAGTTGCAGGTCCAGGCTCTGCCAGCCTGCCTCGACCAGCGCGCGGCACGGGCCCGCCGGCAGCGGCAGCCGCAACAGGGCTGGATCGACCCAGCCCTGGTCCACGTGCTGGCCCAGCGAAGCGGCCTGCCCGGCGACGGCCACCTCGGCCAGCGTCAGATCAAAGTGCAAAGCGCCACCCGCCGGAATCACCGCCGCAGAGCGCAGCCCCTCGCCTTGTTGGCGGCGGCGGTGGACCAGCGCCAGCACGGTATCTTCTAGCCAGGCTGCGTCCTGCTCGTCAAAGGGCTGCGCCGCGCTGGCGGCATCCGGGGCGTGCTGGCCACGCAGCAAAGCTTCGACCTCTGCCATGTCTGCGTGGGTCAGCGCGTCGACGACCGAAGCTTGACCCGCCGCAGCGGCCACCACAGCGTCAAAGCCCAGGCGAGCCGCCAAAAAACGCCCGGCTGGCAGCCAGATCCCCAGCATCGGCCGCAGGTGACTGCCGCCCTCGGCCAGCTCAGCCGGCTCCTGCGCCGCGTCCAGAAGCGGCCGATAGGCGTCTACGGCGATCACGGCCGCCAGAGCCTTGCTCCACAGGTCGCTGGGATGGGCGGCCCCCGGCCGGGTAGCGTGGGGGAAGGCAGCGGCGGCCAGCAGCAGGTCCGGCACCAAGTAGCGATCGACCCAGCCATGGGCGTCGGGGTGCGAGGCCAACCAGGCGCGCAGCGATCGCTCGTCGATGGCGTGGCCCCAATCCGGTTGCAGCAGCTGGGCCTCGCCAAGCCAGGACCCTACGGTGTTGTTGCGATTGGTAAGTGCTATCGGGCTGTTGGCGCCCAGCACCACTCTGGGATCCAGGTCGGCGCCGCGCACCAATTCAAAAAGCCCTTCCAGCGCGTCCAAAAACAGAGGGGCGCGATCGCCGTCGATCCGGGTGTCTCGCAGCACTTCTACTAGCGAATTCATGGTGGCCTGGCCTCTGTGTCCGCCCGGTATGGGCCCTGCACGCCCAAAGAGTACCGCACAACTGCTCTGCTTGGCAGTGCTGATCCGCCAAGTGGCCCGCCCCCCCTTGCATGCCGCGGCGACTTGCGGCACAAGCCCGCTGCACAGGACTGGGTGGCGTTGAAGCCTCTGAGCCTGCCTCCGTGCGCGCCCCAGACCCACCGTCCGATTAGTAAGGAGTCGCCATGTCGCTGAACCCGCTGATGACTGTCTTTGCCTTTGCGCCGCAAGGCCCAGCCGCCGCCCGCGACACCCTGCCCTTGGCTGCCGCGTACGATGACGACTGGGATGACGAAGACTTCGACGAAGACGATGACGAAGATGACGATGACGATGACGAGGAATTTGACGACGAAGACGACGAAGACGAAGACGAAGAGGTAGAGCGCGAGCTGAACTTCGACGACGACGACTACGCAGTCGACGACGAAGAAGAAGACGAGGCCGAGAGCGAAACCGACAAAGACCTCGACGAGGATGGCCAGCCGCGGCCCAAGCGCGACGGTCTGGAGGACGACGACGATCTCGACATCGACGACGTTGACACCGACGAGCCCGGCGAAGACGACGGCGATGAGCGCTGGTGGGAGTAGCGGCGCTGCGACCTGATCGGCCCGGCGTCGCCCTTTGCGATCGGGCCCAGGTTCGCGAGTTTCTCTTGTAACTACTCAGTAATTCTGATTACGGCTGGACATCGCGCCGGGGGTAGCTATAGTTGGCGCCCCTTGCGGGAGCGCCGCCGAGGTCCGATGAGTTCCGCACTTCCTTCTGCTGCGCTTGCGCCAGATGCCCTTCCCGCTGCGCCGCCGCAGGATGCCCAGGTTGGCGGCGAGCCCGTTCCGCCCTTGGCCCCGGCCAGCAGCACCCAAGGCTTTTGGCGCAGCCTGATCGCCACCACCCGCCCCTCTGTGGTGGGGTTGGTGTTTTTCACCGGCCTGCCGGCCCTGGCCATCGAAGACCGCACCTGGCCAGGCTGGGGCCGATCGACGCTGATCCTGGCCGGGATTGCCCTGTGCGCCAGCGCCAGCTCGGTGTTCAACGCCTGGCTTGAGCGCGATCGCGACAAGCTGATGGAGCGCACCCGCACCCGCCCCCTGCCCACCGGCGCGGTCACCCCACTGCAAGCTCAAATTTGGGCTTGGTTTTTGGCTATCGCCGGCTGCAGCATGCTCGCCTACAGTGGTCTGGGCTACGGTGGCGGCTGGGGCGGTGCAATAGCCGGCGTTGCCACGATCTTGTTCTACGTCGTGGTGTACACCATCTGGCTCAAGCCCAGAACTCCTTTGAACATTGTGATTGGCGGGGCGGCAGGAGCAGCTCCTCCGCTAATCGTGGATGCCGCCCTGCACGGCCAGATCGGGCTGCTCAGCTTCACCTTGTTCACGATCGTGTTCCTGTGGACGCCGCCGCACTTCTGGGCCATCTCGCTGTTTCGCAAAAACGAGTATGAACACGCGGGCTTTCCCATGCTGCCCTTGACCCACGGCGACGAGTTCACCCGCCTGCGCATGGTCCAGTACGCCGCGGCCATCGTACCGTTTGCGGTGCTGCCGGCCCTGACCCGCCACCTCAGTGTTGGCTACGGCGTTTTTGCCGCGGTGGTCAGCGGCTGGTTCTTGTGGAAGTGCCTGCAACTCTATCGCAAAGGCGGAGACAAGCTGGCCAGGTCGACGTTTTTTGCCTCGCTGGCTTTCCTGCACCTGCTGTTCTCTGCCATGGCCATTGATCTGCTGATTTTCTAGGGCCTCAACAGAAGTAACTTTTTGATATACCTTGGGCTTTAGGGCATTCGGCCAGGCCCGCCGCTGCGGCTGACCGGCGACGCCCCGAACGCACTGCGATCGATCGGTTTGCCGCCGGGGGCCTTGCTGCCGCGCCAGCGGGCCCAGGTTGGATTCTCCGCTCGATTTCGCTATTTCAAGAACTTGCAGGTAGGCCCCGGTTTTGATGTCGCTGAGGTCGGTGAATTCGCGGCCGATGGGGTCGACCTTCCGTGACAAATGCCGTACACTCTACGGCGCCTGCGCGGTCCCGGCTGCGCGGCAACCCACAACGGCCTAGCAAACCCTTGCGGCCGCCCGACGTAGACGGCGTCGCCCGTGCCCTGCCTGCGCTTTCGAGCCCTGCAGCGGTCCGGTGACGACTGCTGCCCTGGTCGGGTACCGTGCCCGCCGCGAACCGCACGAGACGCGCAACGTTTCGACGAAACCGCAACGGAATCCAAACCATGCCCCAAAAAGCCCCTGTCGTCTCGGCTTGCCATGGCAACTCAAGCCTGTCTGGTTCTTCAGACCAGCGCGGTCCTTCAAGCCCCCTTCCCCCCGCCAAGCAGATCGGCGCCAGCTTGCTGCCTTGGCTGCGCCCTCTGGTGGTGTTGGGCTTGATCGCAGTGGCCCAGGGCCTGGCGGGCTGTAGCGGCGAAGTTGCGCCGCGCAACACCCACACGCCGATCAGCTCCAGCGGCGACATCAGCACGTTCTTCTACCAGATGCTGCTCTACCTCGACATCGCCGTGATGGCGGTGGTGGCGGCCATTTGGGCGTACGCGCTGGTCAAGTTCCGCCGCCGCGAAGGGGATGACACCCTGCCGCCGCAGAACCATGGCAACATGAAGCTAGAGGTGATCTGGACGGCTATCCCGACGCTGATCGTGGTCGGCATCACCGTTCCAATGCTGGCTGGCGTGTTTCAGATGTCCAAGCGGCCTGACGCCAACCAGCGCATCATCGAAGTCGACGTGACCGGCAAGCAGTGGTGGTGGGAGTTTGACTACAAGAACGACACCGCCAACGGCCTGCAGACCGCCACTGAGCTGCACGTGCCTGTCAACACCGCCATCGTGCTCAACATGACCTCGGCTGACGTGATCCACGCCTGGTGGATTCCGCGGCTGGCCGGCAAGCGCGACGCGACCCCGGGCCGCAACTACCCCGTGTACGTGACCCCGCGCGAAGTCGGCATTTTCGACGGGCAGTGCGCCGAGCTGTGCGGCGCCTCGCACGCCCTGATGGGCACCAAGCTGGTTGTCCACCCCCTGGCCAAGGACGCCGAAGTCGACTACCAGGGCAAGAAAGTCACCCTGGAGAGCTACGAGACCTGGGTTCAGCACAACCAGGCTGACGCCGCCAAGCCGGCAAGCGCCGAGATCGAGAAGGGCGCCAAGCTGTTCAGCGAGCGCACCTGCCCGACCTGCCACATCATCAAGGGGCAGTTCGACACGGCTATCCGCGCTCCCACCAGCGGTCCCAACCTGTCGCACGTCGGCAGCCGTCTGGCGATCGCCGCCAACACCTTGGTCAACAACCCAGAAAACCTGGCCAAGTGGATCGCCAAGCCGTCGGCTATCAAGCCGGGGTCCAAGATGCCCGATCTGAATCTCACGCCAGACGAAGCCAAGGCCATCGCCACCTACCTGTACAGCTTGAAGTAATCGGGACCACCGCGGACCACCGTTGACCCCTGGATTCAAGCAGCACGCCCGCCCAAGCCGCACGCAACCCGTGCAGCCAGACCGCAGAGAGGAGATCGCAATGGCATCAGTTGCCGATTTCGCCCAAGCCCAGCAACCCGTCTACCACATGGAGCGGCCGGCCAAGACCGGTCTGGTGGACTGGCTGACGACCGTCGATCACAAGAAGATCGGCATTCTTTACGGCACGGCGGGGCTTATCTACCTGCTGATCGGCGGCCTGGAAGCCCTGCTATTCCGACTGCAGCTGATGAAGCCGGACCAGAATCTGTTTGTAGGCGACACCTACAACGGCCTGGTGACCATGCACGCCACCACCATGGTGTTCCTGGCCGTCATGCCGCTCATCGCCGCGTTCTCTAACTACTTTGTGCCTCTGCTGATTGGCGCGCGCGACGTGGCTTTTCCGCGCCTCAACGCCTTCAGCTGGTACACGTTCTTGTTCGGCTCGCTGATCCTGAACGCCTCGATCTTGTTTGCCGAGTTCCCCGCCGCTGGCTGGACGGGCTATGCCCCGCTGACCAGCCGCGGTGCCCACCCGGGCATGGCCATCGATTTCTGGTGGGCGGGCCTGACCCTGCTGGCCGTGTCGTCTATGGTCGCCGGCGTCAACTTTGTGGTCACCATCCTGAACCTGCGCGCCCCGGGCATGACGCTGATGCGCGTGCCGGTGCTGGCGTGGATGATGCTGGTCATCCAGTTTCTGCTGGCCTTTTCCTTTCCGCCGGTGGCCGTGGGCCTGATCCTGCTGGCGTTTGACCGCTCCTTCGGCACGGTGTTCTACCAGGTCAACATGGGCGGCGATCCGCAGCTGTGGCAGCACCTGTTCTGGCTGTTTGGTCACCCCGAAGTGTACGTGCTGATCCTGCCTTCGATGGGCATTGTCTCTGAGATCCTGCCGGTGTTCTCTCGCCGGCCGCTGTTTGGCCAGCACGCCGTCATCTTCTCTGGCATCTTCATTGGCTTTGTGGGCTTTGGCGTGTGGGGTCACCACATGTTTACCGCCGGCATGGGCCCCATCGCCGATGCCGTGTTCGCCGCCACCACCGCGGTGATCGCCATCCCCACGGGCGTCAAGATCTTCAACTGGCTGGGCACCCTGTGGGGCGGCAAGCTGACCTTCCCCGTGCCGATGATGTTCGCCATCTCGTTCATCCCGATGTTCACCATCGGCGGCCTGTCGGGCGTCATGCACGCCAATGCCCCGCTGGACCTGCAGCAGCACGATTCTTACTTTGTGGTCGCCCACTTTCACTATGTGTTGGTCGGTGGCGCTCTGCAGGGGCTGTTTGCCGGCCTGTACTTCTACTTTCCCAAGATCACCGGCCGGATGATGTCGGAGACGTTGGGCAAAGTGCACTTCTGGCTGTTTCTGATTGGCTCCAACCTGACGTTCTGGCCGATGCACGACTTGGGCAACCGCGGTATGCCCCGGCGCATCTACACCTACCCGGCCGATGCGGGCTGGAACGATGACAACTACATCGCCACCATCGGCGTGTTCTTCATGACCGCCGGCATTCTGGCGCTGGTCTACAACCTGCTGACCAGCCTCAAGAACGGCAAGGTCGCCGGCCGCGACCCGTGGGATGCCAACACCTTGGAGTGGATCACCGAGTCGCCGCCGCGCGTGCACAACTTTGACTTCACCCCGGTGGTGTTCTCTGAGCGGCCGCTGTTTGACCACAAGCACACAGAAGGCCTGGAGATTCCCGTCCCCAGCCAGCCCGAGCAGATCCACATGCCTTCCTATTCTTGGAAGCCGCTGTGGGTGTCGACCGGTGCGCTGATGGTCGTTCTGGGCCTGCTGATGTTTACCGTGGTGCCGTTCATCTGGTTGCTGTCCCTGGCGGGCGGCGTGGTGATCATTGGCTCGGTTTACGCTTGGGTGTCTGAGCCGGTGTAGCCGGTCCCCCGACACGCCCGTCGCTGAAGTTGCTGTTTTTCTTTCTTCTTTCTGATCGCGAGGCATTGAATGAGCGCAGAGCTCGCCCACGCAGACGATGTCGCCCTTAGCCACGACGCTGGCCACGAAAGTGACCACGATCACGGTCATCCGGCGACGGTAGAGAACAACTTTCTGGGCCTGCCCAACATCAAGCTGGCGATGTGGGCATTTCTGGGCTCAGAGTGCATGTTCTTTGGGTCGCTCATCGGCACCTACTTCTTCTATCACGGCAAGAGCTTGGCGGGGCCTCTGCCGCAAGATGTGTTCTCGATCGGCATCACGTCGATCTCCACGTTCTTGCTGCTGATGTCTTCTCTGACGATGGCGCTGGCCGTAGACGCCATGAAGCTGGGCAACAAGAACAGCGCGCGCAACTTCCTGCTGGTAACGGCGTTGTTGGGCGCGACCTTTGTTGGCTTTCAGGTGTACGAGTTCTCGCACTTTGTCCACATGGGCCTGGGCCTGTCCACCTCGCTGTTTAGCTCGACCTTCTACGTGATGACGGGCTTTCACGGCGGCCACGTGACCATCGGCGTCATCTGGCTGACCATGCTGGCGCTGCTGATCCACCAGGGCAAGCTCAACACCCAGAGGCTGCCTGTCAGCGTTGAAGTGGCCGGCCTGTACTGGCACTTCGTCGACATCGTCTGGATCGTGATCTTCACGTTCGTCTACCTGCTGGAGTTCATCCAATGAGCCAAGGACACGACGCGCACGCAACTTCTCATGAAGCCGGCGCTGTGCACTCGCACCGCGGAGCCTACATCCGCCTCGGCGTGATCCTGACGATCGTCACGGCCATTGAACTGGCCCTGCCGTTCCTCAAGGACTACCCGGAGATCTGGAATCCGATCAAGCCGGTGTGGGCGCCGCTGCTGGTGGTGATGTCGATCGCCAAGTTTGGCGCGGTGGTGGCGGAGTTCATGCACTTGCGCGGCGACCGCCGGGTGTATCAGTTCCTGTTCATGTCGCCTTTGCTGCTGGCGGTGGTGCTGTTTCCGGCGGTGGGTGCGCTGTCGGTCGTGACCTTCCGCCCCTTTGGCGAAGGCTACGCGTCCACGGCCATTGACGTCCGCTCTGGCTATGTGGCGCCGACCAAGGGCCCGGCCCTGGAAGCTCCGCTGGCCGATGAGAAGTTTGTGCTCGCCTTCAATGAGGCCAAGGGCAAGAACTTTGAGGCCGGCAAGAAGATCTTTGGCGAAAAGTGCGTCAGCTGCCACGGCAAAGCCGGTGAGGGCGTGGCCAACCTGGGCTTCAACCTGACCGACAACTGCTACAAGTACGGCAGCACCTTCAAGGATCTGTACCTGACCGTGGCCAAGGGCCAGAACGGCGGCAAGATGCCCGCGTGGTCGGCCTCAATGAAGGGCGAAGAAATGCGCCAGGTGGTCTACTACATCAAGAGCCTCAAGGGCAGCAACGCGGCAGGCGGTCAGCCATGCGTGGGCGATCAGGTTGCGGATTGAACAAGCTGCGGGACGGCTCGGTCGCCGCTGCTGGCCCGGATAGGCTGGGCAGGCTGGGCAGACTGGGCCCGGTGGGCGGGCTGAGCAAGTTGAGTCTGCTCGCCTTGGGTGTGCTGGTGCTTGGCTTGGTTGGCTCCTGGACCCATGCCCTGCCAGCGCTGGGCCACCCCGGCAATCTCATCCAAGGCAGAGCCAATCTAGACCTGGTCAGCGGCTGGGATTGGCTGGTGTGGGAAGTCCACGAGTCGATTGTTGTGGGCGTTGTCGCCTTTGGCGCTTGGTATGCTTGGGCGATCGGACCGCGGCGGCGCAAGGCCGGACTGTCTGAAAAGCCGGCTGAATCCTGGCAAATCCAGCTTTTCTACGGTTCGCTGGTGGTCCTGTACCTGAGCTTGGACGGGCCGCTGCACCACTTGGCCGACGAGCTGCTGTTCAGCGCCCACATGCTTCAGCACATGCTGCTGCAGCTGGTGTGGGCGCCGCTGATGATCCTCTCTGTGCCTGAGTGGCTGTGGCGGGACCTGTATCACCTTCCTGGCATGAAGCGGTTTGCTGGGTTTGTGACCCGGCCGGTGGTGGCGTTTGTGCTGTTCAATGGCGCGACCTGGGGCTGGCACATCCCTGCCGCTTACAACTTTGCGCTGGAGTACCACCCTGCCCACGTGATCGAGCACCTGACATTCATGGCCACGGCGGTGGTGTTCTGGTTTGTGACGATTGCCCCGCTGCCAGAGCTGCGCCTCAGCTACCCGCGGCGGATGCTGTTCATCTTTACCAACATGTTTGGCATGAAGACCTTGGGCCTGATCATCAGCTTGTGGAACAGCGTGATCTACGAGTTCTACGCCCGTCAGCCGCGGGCCTGGGGCCTGGACGTGATGTCCGACCAGCAGACCGGCGGCATGCTGATGTGGATGCCCGGCGGCGGGCTGATGTGGTTTGGCCTGGGTCGGGTGTTCTGGCAGTGGGTCCACAAGGGCACGCCGCAGAAAGGCTTGACCGGGATAGCGTCGATCGACAACGCCCGGGCCGGCAAGCTCAAGGGCGTCTTGACCACGGGCGGCGACCCGCGCATTACCGGATCCGAGCTGATGGCCGACGACCAGTCGAATTCCATCGCGCCGCGGCCCTGACCGCGGCCTCCTCCAGGTAGGTGACAGATGAGCAGAAAGCCCAACCATACAGCGCCTGTGCCATCGCAGCGCACGCTGACTCCGGGGCATGCGGCCAAGCTGGCGGCGCTGGCGCTAGGCCTGACGACGTTGGCCTGCCAGAAGAGCCCGCCTCCGGAGGGATCTGCGGCCACCGCGGCGAACCCGGCGGCGAATACCGCTGCGGCAAGCGCTGTGTCCCCCGCGGCCGCGGTCACCGCTGTTGCGCCAGAGCTCGCTGCCAAGCCAAGGTCGGCGCCGCTGCCCGGCACGCCCGTGGAAATTGGCGGCATCTCAAAGTCTGGCAAGTATTCTGCCCGCTTGCGGTTTACCGTGCCGCAGGTTGGAGAGCTGTTTGCGGTGGATGCCATGGTCAGCCTGGCCGACGGCATGGCGCTGCCCGCCGACGCCACCGTAGCCATGGACGCGACCATGCCCGAGCACCGCCACGGCATGATGACCGACCCGGTGACAACGCCCCTGCTGGCCGGTAAGTGGAGAACAGAAGGCATGCGCTTGCACATGCAGGGCAATTGGATGTTTCACGTCAAGGTGACGACGCCGCAAGGCGCCGATGAGGTCGAGTTGCCGTTTGTGCAGCCGCCTGAGGCCGTCCCCGGATTGTAGAGCATGAACAACAGGAATTCCTCTGCCAGGGCGGGTCGCCCGCAGCCCCTTTGCCGGCTGCGCTTGGCAGCGCTGGGTGTGGCGGCGGGTGTGGCGGCGACCTTGGCAGGGGCGCTGGGTTGCGACCGCGCAGACCCCGATGCGGACTGGACCGCCCAAGAAGTCCGCATCATCCATAGCCTCTCTCCGCTGCCGGCTGTTCCGCCTAGCGCGGGCAACCGCCACGCCGATGACGAACGGGCAGCCCGGTTGGGCCACCAGCTGTTTTTTGACCAGCGGCTCTCTGGCAACGGCAAAGTGTCCTGTGCGACCTGCCACAAGCCTGAATTGTATTTTACCGACGGGCTATTGCAGGCGCGCGGTGTTGGGCAGGCCGGGCGCAATGCCCCCACGGTGATCGGCGTGGCCTGGCTGCCGTTCCTGTTTCTGGATGGGCGCAAAGACAGCGCCTGGGCTCAGGCCTTGGGGCCGCTGGAGGCCGAGGTCGAGCACGGCACCGACCGGCTGGCGGTCGCTCACCTGGTCTCTCAGCACTATCGCGAGGCGTACCAGAGCATTTTTGGGCCGCTGCCGCCGCTGGACCAGGCTGGGCGCTTTCCGCCCCACGGCCGACCGGTGACCCTGGACCGCGGCCACCCGCACTCGGTAGCGTGGGCGGCGATGGCGGCAGAGGACCGCATGGCCGTCGACCGGGTGTTCAGCAACGTCGGCAAGGCGATAGAGGCCTACGAGCGCAAGCTGCGGCCGCAGCCGGCGGCTTTTGACCGCTACGTGGCCGCGCTAAAGGCCGGCGATGCCCAGGGCGGTGGCCACCTTTCGGCGTCGGCAAGGCGCGGGCTGCGCGCGTTTGTGGGGGCGGGCGGCTGCGTCAACTGCCACAACGGCCCGCTGTTGACCGACAAGGGCTTTCACAACCTGGGCCTGCCGCAGGCGCGGACCGCCAGCGGCGAGCTCCTGGCCGGGGTAGAGAGCGGGCGGGGCCGCGGCGCTGGGCTGGTCAAGCAGGATCCATTTCGCTGCGGCGAGGCCTTCAGCGACGCCAGCAGCTGTCAGGAGCTCAAGTACTTGAATCCGCTGTTTGAAGACTTCTTGGGAGCCTTCAAGACCCCAAGCCTGCGCAATGTCGCGATGACGGCCCCCTACATGCACGCCGGCCAGCTGGCCACCCTGCAAGACGTGTTGACCTTCTACCGCACCCTGCCCGGCCAGCCGCGCGCCGGCCACCGCGAGCTGTCTCTGCAGCGCCTGGGTGGTGCGATCGACGACGCGGATCTGCTGGCGTTTCTGCAGAGCTTGACCGGACCGCTGCCACCGGCGCCGTGGGTACAGCCGCCAGCCTCCCTGGCCCCCTGAGCCGGCGGCAAAATCAGCAAGGACGTGATGAATTCTTCAGCCGTGCCAATGCATTGTGTCAGGGTCCCCCTCTGGGGTCTGGGTTGGTGGATGGCGGCACTGACCTGTGTCGCTCTGCTGGCCAGCTGCAGCAAGGCCCCGCCAGAGCTGCAGGATCTGGGCGTCCTGCCGCCCTTTGCCCTGATTGACCAGGACGGCAATCCGGTGACCGACCAGACCCTGCAGGGCCAGGTGTGGGCGGCCAACTTTCTGTTTACGTCGTGCCCAACAGAGTGCCCGCCGCTGGCCAAGGCCACGCGCAAGCTTCAGGATTTGCTGGGACCCACGGCGGCGGCGCGCAAGCTCGGCATCGTCTCGGTTTCGGTGGACCCGATGACCGACACCCCAGAGGTGCTGCGCGCCTTTGGCAAGAAGTACGGCGCCGACCACCAGACGTGGAAGCTGCTGGGCGGCGAGTACGAGGCGATGGAGCGTTTGGTGATTCAAGGGTTTATGCAGCCTATCATCCGCCGCGACCGGGTGACGGGCATGCCCTCTGAGCACACGGCCACCGCCGAGCCCACACCGCTCGACACCGCCCACAGCCTGCGCTTTGTGCTGGTGGATCAGCGCGGCCACCTGCGCGGCCTGTACCAAAGCGATGACGCTGGCCTCAAGGCCCTGCACCAGGCAATGCTGTGGTTGGCCGATCATCCCCCCAACCCGTGATCGCTGAAGGAACCGCCGATGAACAGCCCTGAATCCAAGCCTCCGCGCCCCTTCCGGCCGCGGCTGGTGCCCACGCTGGTGATGCTGCCGATGCTTGGCGTGCTGATAGGCCTGGGCAATTGGCAGGCGCGGCGCTTTGAAGAGACCTCGGCCAAGGTGGCGCAGTACAAGCGCCAGCACGATGAGCTGCCGGCAGCCACCTCGCTGGACGTGGCGGGCCCCCCAGAAGCGCGGGTGGATGCGCTGCATTTTCGCCGAGCCACCCTGAAAGGCCAGATCGACGTGAGCCAGGTGCACCTGCTGACGGCGCGCTACAAGCTTGGCCAGCGCGGCTGGGGCATCTTGGCGCCACTGCAGGTCGCCACTGGATCCTACCCCAAGGTCATGGTCAACCTGGGCTGGGTACCGGTGGACAAGCTTGACGGCTACTTGTCTAGCCTCAAGACCCAGCCGCCGAGCCAGTACGCCGGGCGGCTGCGGGCTGTCACCGACGTCGAGGCCGGCCAGCTGCCGACTTCGACCCACCAGGGCAAGCAGGTCTGGCTGGTCGCCAACCCGGCCGCCTTGGCCAAGCACATCCAAGGCCTGGACCCGCGACTGCTGCTGGACGTGGGAGAGCAGGCCATGGGCAATCCGCTGACCGCAGACAAGCTGCCGCTGGACGGCTACGAATACCCGATCCACCCGCTGCCGACCAAGCACATTGAGTACGCCGCAACTTGGTATGGCCTGGCGGCGACGCTGGTGGCGGTGTGGGTGGCGCTGTCGCGGCGCAAGGTAGAGGACGAGGGCGCGGCCTCAGCGAAAGCCGAAAGCTAGGCTGTTGCCCCCCAGGCTCCGCTCGGACACTCCCCTAGGCAATGTCTGATCGGCTTGGCGCTTGAGGAATTCGCGGCGGCGGGGCGCGGCGGCTGGCTCGCCTGGTCGCCAGCCGGCGGGCGGTAGCTGGTCTGCAAGCTCTCCGCCGAGCACACCCCGCGGTGGCCCGGACACTCCCCTAGGCAATGTCCGAACGCCCTCCGGACGCGGCGCCGACACTCCCCCCGACACTCCCCTAGGCAATGTCTGATCCGCTTGGCGCTTGAGGAATTCGCGGTGGCGGGGCGCGGCGGCTGGCACCTCGGCCGGCTGGCGTTGACAATCCTTCACAGCTGCGGGCAGTCGCACGACGCCAGGGATGTGCTAGCCTGCCCGTCAGAGGACGGTGCAATCTCATGAAGCATTTGGCAACCAAGTTACTGCGTCGGAACGGCTACCGCTGGGTGGCCTTGGTGGCGCTGTTGGCGCTGGCGGCGTGCGCCGATGAAGAGCCGGTCCAGCCAGGATTGGCGCCCGTCGACGCAGCCAGTGGTGCGGATTCGCCGCTGGCGGAGGCGGATGCTGAGGGCAGCGATGCCAGCCAGACCGACGACGCGCTGCCAGCAGACGGCGCTACGGACCCCGACGGTGCCACACCCGACCCGGACTCGGCCGGTTCGGACGGCGAGGAGCCCGACGCCAGCGTCGTTCCAGATGGCGATGGCGAGACGGATGCAGAGGCCCAGGATGTGCAGCCCGCCGATGCGCCAACGCAGACGGATGCGGATGCGGACGCGGGCAGCCCTGACAACGACGCAGACGCGCAGGCCGATGCTTTGGATGCCAGCGACGCCGCCGTGGCGGAAGTCGGTCCGGCAGACGGGGCAGCCCAGGACGCGGCGGACGCGGGGCCTGCGGCAGATGTCGGCAGTGGAGACGCGGCAAGCGCAGAGTGCCCGGACCCCAGCATCTGCAATGACAAGAACCCCTGCACCCTGGACACCTGCAAGAAGGGGGGCCAGTGCGTGTGGACCGTCAAGACCGGCGCGTGCGAAGACGGCGATCCGTGCACCACTGGCGAAGCCTGCGACTTCTTGCAGTGCCTTGGCGGCAAGCCCGGGGACCCCAAGGTGATCTGCAGCGACGGCAACGTCTGCACGGCCGACAGCTGCGATGCGGCCAAGGGTGGCTGCCAGCACGCCGCGATCTCCGGCGCCTGCAGCGACGGCGATCCCTGCACGTCCGCAGAGGCTTGCGCCGAGGGCAGCTGCAAGGCCCCCAAGGCCGGCAACACCTGTGACGACGGCAAAGGCTGCACGACCGACAACTGCGATCCCAAATCCGGCGCTTGCAGCTGGGTGGCCATCACCGGCGCCTGCGATGACGGCGACGCGTGCACCGTGGGCGACCTGTGCCAGGGCCTGAACTGCGCCCCAGGCAAGGCCAAGGTCTGCCCAGACGGCGGCGCCTGTTCTGACGCTGGCTGTGACGCCAAGTCTGGCGAGTGCTTCTTCAAAGCCCTGCCCGGCGCCGATGCCAAGCCCTGCGACGGCACCGCCAGCGAGGCGCAGTGTTTCAAGGCCTACAAGGTCAATGCTGCCTTTGCCGCCGCAGAACAGGCCTGCATCGCCTGGGGCGGTCACCTGGCCCGCATCGCCAGCCCAGAGCAGAACGACGCGGCGCGCGGTCAGGCCAACGGCACCTGCGGCGCCGGCAGCAACGCCCTGATTGGCTTTACCGATGCGGCCAAGGAAGGGACGTTTGGCTGGCTCGACGGCGGGCCGCTGACCTACAGCAACTGGGGCAGCTCTCAGCCCGACAACTACCAGCCCGGTTGCGCCCCTGCCGGCAGCGGCGAAGACGCCACCCACCTGATGGCCGACGGCAAATGGAACGACATCTGCATGGCCACCGTGCTGCCGTGCTACGTCTGCAGCCGCCCCGCGCCCACCATCGCCTGTGCTGAGCCAAGCCAGTGCCTGCAAGGCGGCGTGTGCGCGGCAGGAAAGTGCGTTGGCACCAAAGCCGGCTGCGATGATGGCAATCCTTGCACAATTGATTCATGTGGCACGACAGGCAGTTGTGTGAACCAGCCGGCTCTGGATGGGGCGGCCTGCGGCAACGGCCAGTGCGGCAAGGGGGTGTGCTCCAAAGGCGGCGTCGCCTCCAATCCAGCGGCTTCTTGCGCAGAGGCCAAGGCGGCTCTGGCGGCCCTGGGCAACCCAGCCCCCAGTGGGATGTTTTGGATTGACGCGGACGCCAGCGGCCCAGCGGTCGCCGGCCAGGCTTGGTGCGAAATGACCAGCGCGGGCGGCGGCTGGACGTTGGTAGCCGTAGTCAGCGACGACAACCAGGCGACCTTTACTTGGAACAACAAGGGGCTGTGGGACAACTCATTGGTCAGCGTTGGCTCGATCGACACCTTGAACAAAGACTACCGCTCGCCGCTGCTGGCGCAATTGCCCATCAAGGAGGTGATGTTCAGCCATGTCGGCGGGGTGTGGGCGCAGTACAAGGTCGGCGAAGGCAAGCAGTCTCTGGGCCAGCTGGTAGCCGCCACCACAGGCAACTACAGTGGCAGCAAGTGCTATGCCCTGAATGGCAATGACGGCTGGCCCCTGGTGGCCGGCAACCTGCAAAATGGCGGCAACCTGTGCAACACCAGCCTGTACCTCAACGCGGCCGACCACGACGGCCAGCAAGGCTGCGGCGACAACGAGCACTCCTGGGGGCCTGTTTGGAACGTCAAAGGGCCCGCAGGCTGCTTTGACGACCCGGGTGAATACGGCGCCCTTGGGCCAGTGCTGTCCAACCCCGGCAATGAGGGCCAGAACCCGCCGAACCTGGGTTTTGGCTGGGCTCTTGGGCTGAACAAGGGCAAGGTCGGCGCAGCCCAGAACTGGATGCGCGTGTACGTGCGCTAGGAGCCGGTCGGAGACATGCCGGCACCTACGCCTAACTGCTCAAAACTGTTGAACCGACTCAGGCACCCGCCAGAGTGCTAGGGCGATCGCCTTGCGAGCGCCCTGGCCGGCGAACTATTGGAATTCACTTCCAATAGTTCTTGCCCGATTGAAAATACCCAGATTGGCGGGGAGCTTGTTCGGGAGAGTACCGACAGGCTCGTAGAGCACCGGCGACGTCAGCGCAATTGTGGGTTCGCCAAGCTCTGCGATGGGTCGGTCGCCCGCGGGCCGCAGCGGTCGCGCCGGCTGCGGTGCGCAGCTTCCGCTGGACGCATGCCCAGCGGAAGCCGCGCCGAGGCGCCTGCCACGCTGAATTACGGACAGTACGTGGTGTAGTCCGAGCAGCAGTCGTCGCTCTCTACGCAGTAGTCGTCGCAGTAGCAGGATGTGCCGTCCGGCTCTTTGCTGCTCTTGCCGCACTTGCCCTTGCAGCCGTAGGCAATGGCGCAGTCTGCGGCACAGCTGGTGGCCGTCTCGCCCGGCTCGCACTTGCCGTTGCCGCACTTGCAGGCGCCGCAGTCGCCGGGGCACTTGGCGCAGTCTTCGCCGGTGGTGCACTTGCCGTCACCGCACTTGCAGGCGCCGCAGTCTCCCGGGCACTTGGCGCAGTCTTCGCCGACCGAGCACTTGCCATCGCCGCACTTGCAGGCGCCGCAGTCAGAGCTGCAGCTGTCGCAGGTTTCGCCGCCGTTGCACAGGCCGTCGCCGCAGCTGGACACCGGGCACGGGCCGCCGGCGCACTTGCCGCAGGCGGTGGCGCAGGTCGAGTCAAACTTGGTCTTGCAGCAGAATCCGTCGTTCTTACACACGCAGGCATAGTCGCCGCACTTGCCGCAATCGCCCGGGCAGGTGGCGCAATTCTCGGTGGACTGGCAGGTCTTGTCTCCGCAGACGGCCACGCCCTTGCTGGGGCACATACCGCAGTCTTTGACGCAGCTGCTGCAAGTCTCTGTGCCGCCGCAGGTGCCGTCACCGCAGCCGGCCGTTTTGGGGCAGTCCTGCACGCAGCCCAGCTCCTTCTCTTCCTGGGTGCACTTTCCGTCGCCGCAGCTCAGGGTGTTGCAGGAGGTGCACTCGCTGGCGCAGGTACTGTCCCACGAGGTGGAGCAGCAGAACGAATCCGTAGCGCAAACGCAGGCTTCACATGGGTTACCCGCGCAGCCCTTGGTGCTGCCGGCTGGGCACGGGGCCTTGCAGGCGCCGCAGTCCTTGGTGCAAGACGAGCAGGTCTCCAGCTTGGTGATCTCGCACTTGCCGTCGCCGCAGGTGGTGCAGGCGCCGCAGTCTTTGGGGCAGGACCAGCACGCTTCGTCAGGGCCGCACTTGCCGTCGCCGCAGCCGGTGTTGCTGGTGGTGCACGTGACCGTCAGGGTGACGCTGCCGGTGCCCATGCTGTCAATGATGAGCCGGCGGGCCTTCTTGGGCTGCAAGCCCAGCTGGAGCTTGCTTGGGCTGGCGTGGGGGCAGAGGTTGGAATTGCACAGGGTCTCGGCCGGGATCTCGGCCATGGTCCAAGTGCCGGTGCCGGCGAGCTCGATGGCGGCGATCTGGGTCGAGTCGCTGGCCAGGTCGTACACCTTGTCTGCCCCGCTCCAATTGCCGCTGGCGCAGGGATAGGGGTAGGAAGAGAAGCTGGACTGGCCCATCGAGGCGGCCGAAAGGGTTATTTTGTCTCCGCATTTCAGGGCCGTGGGGCTGCAAGCCTTGGGGGCGCAGGCCGAGGTGAAGGCGCACTGGCCAAGCTGGCAGGTGCCGCTGCCGCCACACGGGCCGGCAACACTGCAGGCTGCTCCGTCGGCGGCGCTGCTGAGCACACACGCACCGCTGACGCACTTGGCGGTCGAGCAGGTCGAAAACACAATGCCATAGCAGTTGCTGTCGGTGGTGCAGGTAAAAGCCGGGCCGGCGTCGGCGTCGGCGTCGGCCTTTACGTCACTGGCGGCGGTGTCGCCCGCGGCGCTGTCTTTGGGGCCGGTGTCTGCGCCCGAGCTGTCGGTCAGCCCACTGTCAGAGACAGCGCTATCCGCCACGGTGCTGTCGGTCACTGCGCTGTCGCCCACCAAGCTGTCCTTGGCCGCACCATCGCTGCCGGCCGTGTCCTGGGCAACGGCGCTGTCGGAGCTGGCCCCGGCGTCCGCGGAGGCCTGCGCGTCGGTGCCCCCGCTGCTGGTGTCGGCGGCCGCGGCGTCTTGAACCCCGGCCCCGGTGTCCGCTGGAAGCGCCGCGCCGCTGTTGTTGGTGGCGGGAGCACTCTCGCAGCCAGCGGCAAGCAGCAACAGGGCTGCCATCAGCGGTGCGGCTGCTCGCACGCCGCGTTGGAGATTGGCTAAACGCTTGAACACGGTCGACATGGCATCCCCCCTTACGAATTGGCGGCTGGACTTAGCGGCGCCGCTGCCTCCCTGGCTGCGACCGCTGAGGCCTGTGCCTCAGTATTTCCCCATCTCATCTGGCAGATAGAACTCGCGCTCGGCCGCAAACCGCTCTTGGGCCACGGCGTAGTCGGCGGGGCGACCAATGTCGAGCCAGCGGCCATGGCCCCAGTTGAAGGTGCCCACCGGGTCGCCCTTGGCCAGCATTGCCAGCACCAGCTGGTCAAAGCCAAAGGGGTGACCCTTCTGAAAGTAGTTGAGAACCCTGCGGTTCATTGCGTAGACGCCCATGCTGACGTTGAAGTCAAAGGAGGGCTTTTCTACAAAGCTGGTGACGCAGCCGTCGGCGCCGGTGTCCAGGACCCCTAGATCGACCTTGACCTGCTTGGGGTAGGTGGCCACGGTCAGCGTCCGGCCAGCAGCCCTGTGTGCCGCCAGCAGCGCCGCAAAGTCGATGTCGCTCAGCACATCGCCGTTCAGCACCAAGAAGTCCTCTGGCAGGCGGTCTTCGATGAGCCACAGCGGACCCACCGTTCCCAGCGGCAGTTCTTCGCGCTGGTACTCGACTTGCAGGCCAAAACGCTCGCCGTCGCCCAGCACGGCCTGAATCAGGTGGCCCAGGTAGCCCACCGACACAATGACCCGCTCAACGCCGCGGCCCTTGAGCTGGCGCAGCAAGATCTCGGCGATGGCTTCGCGGTCGATGGGCACCAGCGGCTTGGGAATGATCGCGGTCAGGGGAGCCAGACGCGACCCCATGCCGCCAGCCAGCATGACAGCTGTGGCGAGGGTTGCCCCCGCGATGTCGGCCGATTGCTGCATCCGCTCTGCCTTTTTTGCCGTAGCCCGCATCCAGCGCGGAAGTGTAGCTTGCCCCAGGCGGGGAGCCAGCGCAACCGCTGCTGACCCAGGCGCGGCCCGTCGAACCATATACTATCACGAGATAAATCGCGACAATTGCCCTGCGGATTCTGTTGGACTATCGACAGCGCTCGCGGGGGCTGGTACGATCGTTCCAAGTCGGACGGGGGGCGCCGGTGCTGCCCCGCAACCGCCTTACCTGCCCCCCCTCATCCCAGAAGAGATCGCCAGCGCTGACCGGCCGATGGGCCAAGCCGAAGGAGCCAGGAATGTCGCAGTTTGACCTGCAGTCCAAGATTCCCAACAACGTCAACCTGGCTGCCGACCGTCGGCTGCAGCGCGCTCTGGAGCAGTGGCAGCCCCGCTACCTGGAGTGGTGGAACGAGATGGGCCCAGAAGGGTTCCAGGCCAAAGACGTATACCTTCGCACCGCAATCGGCGTTTCTGGCGATGACTGGGCGCAATTTGACTACGTCAAGATGCCCGACTACCGCTGGGGCATCTTTCTGGCCGACCAGGTGCCCGATCGCCGGGTGCCGTTTGGCGATCACCTGGGCAACCCGGTGTGGCAAGAGGTGCCCGGCGAGTACCGCAACGTCCTGCGGCGGATCATCGTGACCCAGGGCGACACCGAGCCGGCTTCGGTCGAGCAGCAGCGCCGCCTGGGCCAGACCGCGCCAAGTCTCTATGACCTGCGCAACCTGTTTCAGGTCAACGTGGAAGAGGGCCGCCACCTGTGGGCGATGGTCTATCTGCTGCACAGCCATTTTGGCGCCGAAGGTCGAGACGAGGCAGAGGAATTGCTGGCCCGCCGCTCTGGCGACAGCGACAAGCCGCGCATCCTGGATGCCTTCAACCAGACCTGCGACGACTGGCTGAGCTTCTTCTGCTTCACCATGTTTGCCGACCGCGACGGCAAGTTTCAGCTGGCTTCGCTGGCCCAGTCGGCCTTTGACCCGCTGAGCCGCACCTGCCGCTTCATGCTGACCGAAGAGGCCCACCACATGTTTGTGGGCGACACCGGCCTTGAGCGCATTCTCCGCCGCTCTGCCCAGCTGACGCGCCTGGACCCCAACGGCGATGCCCGCGCCCAAGGCGGCATTGACCTGCAGACCGTGCAGAAGTTCATCAACTACTGGTTCTCTTACTGTCTGGACCTGTTTGGCTCAGAAGTGTCCAGCAATGCGGCGGACTTCTTTGGCGCCGGCCTCAAGGGCCGCTTTGACGAGGAGCGGCGCTTTGACGAGCACACGGCCTTGAACCAGATCAAGACGCTGGTGATGCCCAAGAACGGCCAGCTGGTCAACGAAGACATCGACCTGCGCAATGCCATGAATGAAGTGCTGAGAGAGGACTACATCGAGGACTGCCGCAACGCCATCCGCCGCTGGAGCAAGGTGGTGCAGAATGAGGGCGTCGACTTTGTAGTCACTTTGCCCAGCGGACGCTTTCACCGCCACCAGGGCATCTACGGCGGTGTCCAGTTCAACCCGGCCGGAGAGCTGATTACCGCTGACGAATTCGAGGCCCAGCGCACCACCTGGCTGCCCACCGAAGCGGATCGCGCCTACCTGCGCTCGATCATGCGGCCAGTGACTGAGCACGGCAAGATCGCCAACTGGATCGCGCCGCCCAAGAAAGGGATTAACAACAACGAGTTTGAGTTTGAGTACGTCAAGCTGTAGGATTCCTGGCGTGCGCAATAGCCAACCAACTGGCAGCGGCGGCCTCAGCGGCTCTGCTTGAGGCTGGCATCCAGAGGGCAGGTTTGATTGGGGTTGGCCCCAGTCCTGGCTTGCAGTCTCTGCGCAGCGCTGTTGGGTTGTTCTTTGCACCCCAAGCCCAGTCCGTTCGGCCATCCGCAAGGAATTGGCGCCTTGGGGTACTGGCGTGGGCGGATGGGTCCTTGCGTGGGCTTCATCCTTCAGGGCGGCGGAACGGCGGAAGTCGGGCCGGGTGAGCTTATCGGTCGGTCGGCCGCTGCCCATCTGCGCATTGACGATCCGCGGGTCTCGGAAGCCCATGCCCTGGTCAGCCTCCGCAGCGGTGCGTTTCGTCTGCTGGCGCTGCGCGGGCGGTTTGCCGTCGAAGGGCAGGCGCGCACAGACCTTGAGCTGGCGGTGGGGCAGCAGATCGAGCTGGCCCGCGACCTGGTGCTGCACGTCGTTGAGGTGGTCCTGCCGACCCAGGTGCTGGCCCTGGAGGGCGACCTGCTGCCGCGGCAGGTGCTGGTGGGCGTGACCTCTCTGGTGATGGATCCCCAGCCTGCCCTTGTGCGGCAATTTGCCAGCGAAGCTGCGGCATGGCTGTGGAACAGTGGCGACACCAGCTGGGCGCTGCAGATCGCCGGGCAGGCGCAGCGGCCGCTGCTGGCGGGTGACCAGTGGACTTTGCAGGGGCAGCAGTTTCGCTGTGTGGCCGTGCAATTGGATGAGATCGCCGTGCATGCCACCGCGGGCGACGGCGGCCTGGCAGTGCCGGTCAAGATCGTGGCCCACTATGAAACCGTGCACATTTTCCGAGAAAGGCGCACTCCGCTGGTGCTAGACGGGCTGTACGCGCGCCTGGTCAGCGAGCTGGGGGTGTTTGGCGGCCCAGTGGCCTGGGAGCTGCTGGCGGGCGAGCTGTGGAAAGACGAGTCTGACCGCCAGCGGGTGCGGCGGCGGCTGGATTTGGCGGTCAGCCGGCTGCGCCAGCGCCTGCGTGACCACGGCGTGCGCCCTGATCTGGGCAGGATGTCCGGCGGCGGCCAGGTCGAGGTGTTTTTGCATGAGCGCGACCAGGTCGTCGATGCCGCGTGAGCCCTTGCACTCAGGAGCAGCGCTACCAAGCTGCAGCCGTGCTTGGCCGCGGCGGCATGGGCGAGGTGTGGTCGGCCCAGGATCTGCGGCTGGCGCGCACCGTGGCGATCAAGCGCGCCAGCCCAGCATCGGCGGCGGGCCAGCGGTTGGTGGTCGAAGCGGAAGTCAGTGCTCGGCTAGAGCATCCCAACATCGTGCCGGTCTACGACGCTGGTGTTGATGAGCAGGGCCAGCCCTGGTACGCCATGCGCCTGGTCCGCGGCCGGACGCTGCAGCAATGGCTGGACTAGTCGCCCACCCTGCAAGCGCGGCTGGAGCTGGCTCGACCGATGCTGGCCGTCTGCCAAGCCGTGGGCTACGCGCACCTGCACGGGGTGGTGCACTGCGACCTCAAGCCGGCCAATGTGATGATGGGCGCCCACGGCGAGGTCCAGGTCTTGGACTGGGGCCTGGCGCGGCGGCTGGGCAGCGCGGACCAAGCCCCTCTGGAGGCGCTGCAGCCTGCCGACGAAAGCGGCGTTGAACCGGGCCCTGGCGGGCCAGCCCTGGGACCGGGGATGACCGTGGCTGGCGCGATCCTGGGCACGCCCGTGTACATGAGCCCACAGGCCGCGCGCGGCGAGCCGGTGGGGCCGGCGGGCGATGTGTGGAGCCTGGGCGTGATGCTGCACCAGCTGGCGACCGGCCAGACGCCGCAAGCGGGTCAAACGGCAGAGCAGCAGCTGGCCAGGCTGCGCCAGGGCGCGGGCATGACCCAAGCGGAAAGCGCACTGGGAGAGGTTCCCCTCGAGCTGCTGGCGATCGTCGCCAAGGCCCTGGCTCCCCTGCCGGCGGACCGCTACAGCGATGCGTCTGACCTGGCCGAGGACCTGGCCCGCTGGCTCGATGGCAAGCGCATCCGCGCCCACAGCTATACGCCGGCGCAGCTGCTGGCGCGGCTGGTCAAGGCCTGGAAAATCCCCTTGGGAGTAGCCGGGATTGCCGCTCTGCTGCTGGCAGGGTTGGGCGCGTGGTCCGTCCAGCGCATCGCCGGCCAGCGCGACCGGGCCCAAGCGGCAGAAGCTACAGCCGGGCTGGCCCTGACCCGCGCCGACGCCGCCCTGACCCAGGCCCTGCGCGCGCCGCAGCTGGTGCCCGCAGCCGCAGCCCAGCAGCGCTGGCAGCTGACGTTGCCCCAGGCCCTGTTGCGACCCAGGTAGCCTGCAGCGGCGGCGTGGGGCACAATCGCCGCGCGCACCTGAGGGCTTGGCCGGCGCGCTGTGGAGGAATCAATGCACGTGCAATCGCGGCTGGTCCTGACCGAATTGCAGGACGGCGTGCTCACGCTGACCCTGAATCGCCCAGAGAAACTCAACGCGCTGGACCAGGAGATGGTCGATGCCCTGACTGCGGCGCTGGGCCACTTTGCCAGCCACGAAGAGGTGCGCGTCGCGATCCTGACGGGAGCCGGCGACCGCGCCTTTGCCGCCGGGGCTGACGTGGCCCAGCTGCGCGAGCGGCGCGCCGCCGATGCCCTGCGCTCGATCAACGCCAGCCTGTTTGAAAAGGTGGCGCGCTTTCCGGCGCCGACCATTGCCGCCGTCAAAGGCTTTGCCCTGGGAGGAGGCTGCGAATTGGCCGTCGCCTGCGACCTGCGCGTCGCCGGGGTCAGCGCCCGCTTTGGCCAACCAGAGACGGGGCTTGGCATTCTCGCCGCGGCCGGCGCCACCTGGCGCTTGCCGGCCCTGATTGGCCTGGGCCGGGCCCGCGAGCTGCTCTACACCGGCAGGCTGGTCGAGGCTGAAGAGGCCCTGCAGATGGGCCTGGTCAACCAGGTGGTGGCCAATGAAGAGGTGCTGGCCGCCGCCCACGACATGGCCCGCCAGATCGCCGCCAATGACAGGCTGGCTACCCGCTTGACCAAGCAGGCGGTGCAACTGGTAGAGGGCGACCAGGAACAGCTGCGCCGCTTTGTCAGCACCGCCCAAGCCGTCTGTTTTGAGAGTCCAGAGAAGTACCGGCGGATGGATGCCTTCTTGGCGCGCAAGGCCAAGCCGCGCGGCTAACAGCGTTTCAGCGGTCGCTGGTTGGGTCAGTCGCATGTCAAGTTGGCAGCAAGGTGCGGCATTGTTCCAACGGCTTTCCAGTATCGGCAGCCCGCCCAGCCGCAGGGCCAGCGCTCAAAAACCAAGCGCCGCAAGTCAGGTGGCACAAATGCACTTGCCCACCCCGGGCCGCTGCCGCTACTCTTGCCTGCTGCCCTCTTGGGCTCAGGTGACGCGATGCAGGCAGACAGCAGGGCCTCTGGCCGCAGCAGACAAAAGGTTTCGCACCCCGGCAGCGCGCTGGCGGTAGCGGCGGCACTAGGGGCATGGCTGGCCCTGACCGCATGTGGCTCTTCCAGCGAACCGGACCCTACCGACGGCGCCGCTCTTGGCGATGCCGATGCCTCAGGCTCTGCGGCCACCTGCGTGCCCAGCCAGCCGATGTACGACCAGCAGGTCGCCAAGCTCATCGACAGCCACTGCGGCTCTTGCCACGGCGCCAAGGCCAACTATGGCGCGGGATGGACCCTGACCGGCGGCTATGCCAGCTTGGTGGCAGGCCAGCCTGGCCAGCGGGCCGTCGATCGCATCGCCCAGGCCGTGGCGCAAAAGCAGATGCCGCCGGTTGGCACGCCGCCGGTGCCCCACCAAGCCTTGGACACCCTGACCGAGTGGGCTTCTTGCGGCAAAATGCACCCCGACCACAGCAAGGGCCTGGTGGTAGACAAGCCGGTGTTCAGCGCGCCGCAAGCCCCGCCGGACGGCACGCCCAGCTTTGACCTGCGCGCCGACCAGTTCGCGGTAGGAGAGAGCACCCTGGACCTGTATCAGTGCTTTACCTTTGAAGCTCCGGTGGACGGCGACCGCTTTGTTCGCCGCATCGAGGCCGTGCTGGACCGCTCTGAGGTGGTCCACCACGTGGTACTGCTCAAGGACCCGGCCAAAGCGTTTCCGCTGGGGCGCAAGGGCTGTGCGACCATGCCCAAGGGCAGCCTGTACTTGTACGCGTGGGCGCCGGGCGGCGGGGCGGTGCAGTTTCCAGAGGGCGGCATGCGCATTCGCAAGGGCGAGCGCTATGTGCTGCAGATCCACTACAACAACGGCGCAGCGCTGAAGAATGTGGTGGATCAAAGCGGCGTGCGGCTGTGGCACGGCCCGCCAGAGGGCACCGAATACGGCATGTTGGCGCCGGGGCCGGTGGCCTTTGAGGTGCCGCCCAACAGCACCATCAGCGCCAGCGGCCAGTGCGTCGCCGCTGAAAAGGTTCACCTGCTTGCGGGCATGCCGCACATGCACACCCATGGCAGCCAGTTCAAAGTGGCGGTGGTTCGCCCCGATGGCAGCCGCCAGAGCGTCTTGGACCTCAGCGGTTGGAGCTTTGAGATGCAGCCCTTCTACAATCTGGACACCTGGTTGCAGCCGGGCGACCGCCTGGAAACCACCTGCACCTGGAAGAATCCCGGCGACGAGCCGGTGTCGGTAGGTGAAGGCACCGAAGACGAGATGTGCTTTTTGTTCAGCTTTGTCACCCCGCCCCCCAAGACGGCCTACTGCGACGATTTTCTGGTTCCCGCCAACGCCGATGTCGACTACAAGCCCGGGCTCTGTGCCGGTCAGAAAGCCAATCCCCAGCCGCCGCGCATCGCCGCCAAGATTGCCTTTGGGCCGCCGCCGACCTTGGCCGGTGGCCCGCTGCCCGACGGCCACTGGGAACTCAGCAACAGCACCCTGGTGCTGCCGGTCGCGGCCAAGTCTCAGGTCAATGGCGACGCCAGCCTGCTGGTCAGCCGCGGTCAAGCCTGGACCAGCGGCGGGCGCCTGACCCTGGACACCGCGGTGCGCCTGTTGATCCAGACCACCAACGGCGCCGGCGTCGACACCACCGACCACCTGTCGCGGGCGGGCAAGCTGCTGGAGAGCGGCGAGCCGGGCAAGGCAAATTGGCAGACCGACTGCGGCGGCACCGGCGACCAGTCTGTGCGCTACGGGCTCAGCGGCGATGTGCTGACTGTTGAATTGCTCAAGCCTGTCAATCAGTTCACCCTGCCGGCAGTCTACACTTTCGTGCGCAAGTAGCTGGCGCGGCGGCGGCTTGGCAGCGCCGAAATCGAGATTCCAACCGTCTTGAGAATTGCTGGATTGACCTGGGCCTCAGAAAGTCCAGCCCAGGTTGATGTTCAGCAGCGGCCCCACGGACGTCTCCGAGCGCGAAGCTGTCTCGCCGGTGGAGGCCGAGGCCTTGGCGCCAAGGCCAGTGCGCGCAGCGCCGAGCTGAGTATCAAAGGTAAAACCCATGCTTGACACGAATTTGTAGCCCACAAATGGGCCGACCGACACGCCCTCGCCGGTGGCCGTGGCGGTGGTGCTGCCCGAAGAGCCAGAGGCGCTCGCGGCGATGTACAGCACTTCTGCGCCGACCTGCAGACCGTGCTCAAAGTCACCCAGCAGGTAGTAGCGGGCTTGGGCCCCCAATTCAAGGATCGAGACCTTGTCCACCGTTGCTGAAGCTTGGTTCAGCGTTCCATAGCCCGCGACCAGCGCCACGCCCAGCTTGGGCTGCACCGCATACTCGCCCGTGACCTCCAGCATCGGAATGACCAGGTGCAGGGGCGAAATGGTCACAGACAGTTGGCGCAGCGGCGCCGCGGCTGGCGGCACTACCGCGGGTACGTCTTGGGCCACGGCGTCGGGCGCGCCCAGCACAGCAAGGCCGCTGAGAGCTGCCGAGATCGCCAGCGGCAGCCAGCGGCGGGCAAAGGTAGAGCGGGTCAAGGTGGGTGACAGGTGCATTGTTGCGTTTCCATGCAGCTCTTCGCTGCCCAGGCGCCCGACTAGGGCTAGTCAGCAAGGCCGTCAAATCGCCCGGAGCGATCCCGGCCGCCGGTGGCAGCTTCGACGGTCCGCAGGCGGGAGTCCTTGCGAGCCCCAACCCAGTCGCAAGCCGGTACAGCGCGGCCAGCGCCCCTACCCCTGACGGCGGCGCCAGAAAGCGCTATGCTGCCGCGCTTGGACCTCGCCGAGCCCCAAGGAGCCCCCATGTTGATGAGCACTCTTATTGCCGCCCTGCAGCGGGCGCGCACGGTCTGGATCGCCCAACGGTTTGAGATGGCAGAGATGTTTGGCTTTGAGACCCGCAATAAGTACGTGATTCGCGATGAGTCCGGCCAAGAGATCGCCTACGCCGCAGAACAGGGCAAGGGCCTGCTGGCGCTGCTGGCGCGCGGCTTTGCCGGTCACTGGCGCACCTTTGAGCTGCACCTGTTTGACACCCAGCGCCAGCCGGTCGCCCGGGCGGTTCATCCTTTTCGCTGGTACTTTCAGCGGTTGGATGTGTACCGCCGCGACGACAGCCTGGCCGGCTCGCTGCAGCAGCGCTGGGCCTGGTTCTCAAAGCGCTTTGACGTGCTGGGACCCCAGGGTGAGGTGCTGCTGACCGTAGACAGCCCGATTTGGAAGCCGTGGACGTTTCCGTTCCTCAGCGGCGGTCAGGAAGTCGCGGCGATTCGCAAGCGCTGGACAGGCTTTGGCGCAGAGATGTTTACCGACAAGGACACTTTTCAGCTTGAGTACCTGGACGCCAACCTGGCCACCGACCTGCGGGTGTTGCTGGTCCTGGCTGCCGTTTTTGTCGATCTGCAGTACTTTGAGCGCAAGGCCAACAGGTAGCCGCCCATGACCGATGACCGCGCTGCCAAGGGGCTGTGGGTGCTGCTGGTCGCCATGGGCCATGCGGCGTGGATGTGGCATGGCGCGCCGCAAGTGCAAGATTGGCTGTATCAATTTCACGTCATCGCCTTCTTGTTGCTGCCAATGATGCGAGACGAGCCTCGCCTGGGATCAGCCAAGCTCGCCGACCGCAGCGTGCGCTACCTGGTGCCCCTGCTGCCCATTGCGATGATCACCATGCTGCTGGCGCCGCTGGTGCAGGCCGTGCCGCCGTGGCCGCAGCGCCTGGGCCACCTGGCGATGGGCCTGCTGACTGGCAACCCGGCGTGGTGGAAGACCGTGACTGGCTTTGAGTACCTGTGGTTTCTGCCGACGCTGTGGGGGATGACCCTGCTGCGCCAGGGCTTGCTGCGGCTGCCGCAGGGCGTGCAGGGGCTGCTGGGGGCCCTGGGCCTGCTGAGCATGGGCAGTCTGGCGGCCGTGTCGATGTACCTTCCGCTGGGTTTGGCCGTGGTTGCCGTCATTGTGCCGCTGGGCTGGCTGGCGCGCTGGCTGTCTGAGCAACTGCAGCGCGGCCACCGGGATCTGCGCTGGCTGGGGCTGCCGGTGGCGGCGCTGGCGTCGGCCGTCCTGCTGGGCGCCAAGGTAAAGATCTACCCAGGCAGTGCTGCGTGGCCGTCGATGGTGCTGCACCCCGACCTGGCCATCTGCGCGGCGGTGGTTGCCGTGGGCATGTTTCTGGCCGTCCTGTGGGCGCTGCCGTGGCTGCAGCGGGTGCCCGGCCTTGCCAGCCTTGGCGAAGGGTCGCTGCCCTTCTACCTGCTGCACAGCCTGGCCATCCAAGCGGCGCTGCTGAGCGCCAACCGCTTGCTGCCCCACTGGAAGACTGCATTCCCGGTCAGCGTGGGCGTGGCCAGCTTGGTGTTTGCGGTGGCCACCTGCGCTCCCATCGCGCGGCTGTCTCTGCACCCGCGGATCAGCCGCTGGTGGCTGCCGCGCGGGGTCGCCGACTGGCCGCCGAGCGCCTGGCTGAACCGTCGGCTGGAGAATCGGCCCAACGGCGGTCGACAAAGCACGTAGACACCAGCGGGGCCGCCTGCGCGCCCGTCCTGCAGGCGCCGCGACCCGCTAGGAGCCTGTCGGGATAATCCCCGCCAGGCTCCGTGCCATTTTGCGTTTTTTTCAGTCGGGCAAGAAATATTGGAAGTGAATTCCAATATTTCGCCCGCCTGGGCGCTCGCAAGACGATCGCCCTAGGACCCTGTCGG
>CAIXGW010000251.1 GCA_903919145.1 uncultured Myxococcales bacterium | reverse complement strand
TCCGACAGGGTCCTAGGGCGATCGTCTTGCGAGCGCCCAGGCGGGCGAAATATTGGAATTCACTTCCAATATTTCTTGCCCGACTGAAAAAACGCAAAATGGCACGGAGCCTGGCGGGGATTATCCCGACAGGCTCCTAGGACCGTCGGCCAGAGGTTCGCTGCGGGCTCTGGAGCGGACCTGGTTTGGGGTGCAGAAGATGGCCCAGCAGTAGTACCCAAGACCTGGGAACAACAACCCGTTACAACCCGTAGTCAATTAGTGGTCCTGGCTCCTAGCTGGCCAAGGCTACGCCAGCGATCAGCGCCGGCGGCGCCGCTGCAGGGCGACCAGCGCGGCAGCGGCCAGCAGCCCAACTCCCAGGGGCAAGCCCGGCGCCAGGGCCGGCGCGGCGCGGCAGCCTTGGGCCGGCGCTGCCGGTGCTGGGCCGGCGGTGGAGTCAGCGGCGCTGGCGGAGTCGGCCGAGTCCGCAGAAAGGGTCTCTGGCCCTGAGGTTTGGGCGGCTGCGTCCAGGGCTGGGCCGGCGTCGGCCACGGTGGGCTGGCAGCCGGTCAGCGCTTCGTCTGTCTGGCCGTCGCAGTCATCGTCCTGGAGGTTGCACGCTTCAGCAGGGGCGCTGCAGGCAGAGAAGCGGCAGTCGGCCTTGCAGATCCGGGTGCCGACGCTGCCACAGGCCGTTGCACAGGTCTGGGCGCCGGGTAGCTCGGTCGGGCTGCAATCCCACCCCAGCTCTGCGGGGGGCAAGGTGATTCTTCCCCAGCCGTAGGCCTCGTCTGGCACGGCCTCGCCCATGGGCAGGGCGTGCTGCCGCAGCAGCTGGGCCACCTGCTCTGGGCTCTTGCCGCTGGCTGACGCCCACACCGCTACGGCGCCGGCCACGTGCGGGCAGGCGGCCGATGTTCCGGCAAAGAACCCAGCGCTGGTAATGACTTGGGTGGGGGCCACCACCTCGGGCTTCTTGCGGCCATCGGGGGTCGGGCCGTAGCTGCTGTAGGGCTCCAGCGGGCCACTGGCATACACCGAGGCGGCCAGCGCGCCCACGGTCAACACGCCATCGCAAGAAGCTGGGTCATAGACATTGCCATTCTTGTGCCAGACCGAAAAAGGGCCCGTGCCAGCACCCATGGAGACGATCCGCAGCTTCATGCCCTTGGGCACGGCACTTTTGGCCCGCACCTGCACGGCGTAGGTGCCGCCGTCTGGCTCGGTGAGGTACAGCTGCTCCATGGGTGGCACGTACTTGCCTGCCACCATCTTGGAGGCACCAGCGGCGACCCAGCCACCCTCGGTCTGGCGAAACAGCTCGAAATCGAGATTCACCTTGCGCTCGGTGTAGTCATCCCAATCCAGCGTCACCTGCAGCTTGCCCCAACCGCCTTGATGGAACAGCAGTTTCTCTTGGCCGGGCTGAAACTCGTGCAAGCCATCGCCATCCAGATCGACAAAGGGCCCGCGGTAGAACTCGCCACTGCCCGAGTTTCCCGAGGCGTTGACCCATGCCACTTTGGCCGAGCGCACCAGATCGGTCGCCTCGCACGCTTTGCCCTCATGCCGGCCAAAACTCTGGCCCAACCAGATGGCTGAGTGGCTGACCACGCCTATGTGGCGCGGGTTGCCCTGATCGGCGACTTCCTTGGCCAGCGCCTGCAGATCCGCCATGGTGTCAGCGCGCAAGGGCAAGATGGCGGCGCCGGGGGCCACGTCGGCCACCACCTCCGCGCACATGGTGCCGTGGGAGCCAGAGCCGGCCGGAATGATGCCTTGCAGCTTGGTCACCTCGCCGTTGGCCACGGACTTGTCCAGACCTTCAAAGCCGCTGTCCAGCACGGCGACGGTGGTTCCAGTGCCGTCTGCTGCCAGGCACTGCACCGGCTGGGTGCGCAACAGTGCAGCCCCCTCGCTCATCTTGGGGCCGTTGAGCAGCACCGGCCGAATCGGCAGCTGCGCAAAGGCGATAAGCGGCTCTGCGGCGATCAGCGCTGGGACCTGGCCCAGCGGCAGCCACACGTCGGCCAGATCCAGGCCGCGCACCGCGATGGCGCCGCCCACGCGAACCACTGAATCCTGGCGGATTTCGCTGGCCAAGTGGCCATCCTGCAGGTGCAGCTGCACCCGCCAGCGCCTGGCTGCAGCCGGGCCTTCAGGGCCCTCCAGGTACGCCTGGCCGGCCTGGGCAGCCCGGTCGACGGCTGCCAGGTCACCGCGCCGCAGGGCTTCCAGGGCAATTTGCAGCCAACCGCCAATGCGCAGGTCGGGCTGCGCGTGAGCCTCGGCGCGGCCAGTAGCACGCCCCGCGGCCTGGGCCAGCACAGCCCGCCCAGCCAGCCACCCCGCAGCAGCCAGGATCACAATGGCAGCTCGAGCCGGGCCAAGACTGGTCTTTTTCACAAGGTTTGCCCTGGGGCCTTGGTGGCCCGCGACTGGCGCACTTTCAAGAAGCACTGGCGCGACACGTGGGTGCCAGGCCAGATCTGCGCCCCAGAGGCATCGCTGGGCTGGCTGCTGGTCGGATCGCCGGGCAGTGTCAGCACCGCCATCTCTTCACCCTGGCCACCCTGCAGCACCAACGCGGCCAGCAATTGCTTGCTTTCTTTGGCTGCGTCGTGGTTGCGGTCGCTGTCTACCTTGGCTCGCAGGGCTACCCACAGCCCGGCCGCCGCCAGTGCCACCGCGGCGATGCCGGCAATCGCTTGTTTGCGGCCACTTTTGCGCGTCTCCAGCCGGAACATCACGCTGAAGTCTTGCAGAACTTGCTGCATCTGCACGCGCTTCTTGTTGCCATCCAGGCGCTCAGCAGGGTCGGGCAGGGCAAAGGCGGCCATGCCGGTGCCCAGCCGTTCGGCGCCGCTGCCCGGGCGCAGGCGCGGTGCAAAGAAGATGTCGGCGCTGTCGCCAGCGGGCGCGGCCGCGGGGCTTGGCCGGGTCACGGTCTGGCTGACCGCAGTAGGGGCGCTGGGCGATCGCGACGGGGCGATCCGCCGGGTAGGACCGGGCATCGGCGCGCCGTTGGGGGCGGCAGGCGCAGGCGCTGTGGGGTCCAGGGTGGCCAACACCTGATCGCCGGGATTGCGGGTCAGGATCAGCCAAGTGCGGCATCTCGGGCAGCGGGTGCGGGTGTCCTGCCGCTCGCCAAAAGCGCGCGCAGAGATCTCATAAGCCCCATCGCAATTGGTGCAGATGAACTGCATAGTCACGCACGCGATCGACTACAGCGGATCGCCTGTCTTCAGCATGCGGTGGGCCCAGCTTCTGCGCAAGGACCTACATGCTCTCGTTGGCGCCAGCGTACAGCCCGTCGAGCAGGTCCTTGTACCTGGTCTCCACAACCTTGCGCTTGACCTTCTGGCTCGGGGTCAGCTCGCCGGTCTCGATCGACAGATCGGTAGGCAACACTGCAAACTTCTTGATGCTGGCGTAGCTCGGCAGGTCAGAGTTGACCTCTTTGAGGGCGCCGTTCAGCACGGTCTGCAGGGCGCTGGACTTGAGCAGCTCTTCATAGCTGCCTGAGACGCCCGCCTGCTTGGCCCAGCCCTCTAGATCTTCCTTGGGGAAGCCAAAGAGCGCGCTGCAGAAGTTGCGGTTGTTGCCGTGGACCACCACTGAGCAGGAGATCGGCACCGCCACCTTGAGCTTGGACTCGATGTGGGCTGGCGCGACGTACTTGCCGCCAGAAGTCTTGATCAACTCCTTGATGCGGTCGGTGATCTTGAGAAAGCCCTCGGCGTCGAGCTCGCCCTTGTCTCCGGTCTTGAGCCAGCGCTTGCCCTGGGCATCGACAAAGAATGTTTCGGCGGTGGCGTCGGCCATGTTGTGGTAGCCGACCATCACACCCCGGCCGGCCAGCAGAATCTCGCCGGTTTCCGGGTCGATCTTGATCTCGGCGCCGGGGACGGGCAGGCCCACTGTGCCAAACTTGTACTGCCCAGGGCGATTGACAAAGGTGGCCGCCGACGTCTCGGTCAAGCCATAGCCCTCCAAGATCAAGATGTCAGCCGCGTGGAAGAACTCGGCGATGTCGCGCGACAGCGGTGCCGACCCGGAGATGAAGAAGCGAACTTTGCCGCCAAAACGGGCCTTCAGCTTGGAGAAGACCAGCTTGTCGGCAATGGCGAACTGGGCGCCCAGGATGGTGCCCGGCTCCTGGCCGCGCTGGCGCAGCAGGCTGACTTCTTTGCCCACGCCGATCGACCACTGGAAGATCTTGTACTTCAACGGGCTGCCGGCCTTGGCTCCCGAGATGACCTTGTTGTACACCTTCTCAAAGATGCGCGGCACGGCGGCAATGAAGGTCGGCTGGATGACGGCCAGGTTGTCGACCAGTTTGTCGATCCGGCCGTCAATCGCGGTGGTGAAGCCGATCCGCACTTGCGCGGCCTCCAAGACCTTGCCAAAGGAGTGGGCGAGCGGCAGCCAGAAGTACTGCAGGTCTTCTTCCTTGAGCAGTCCCAGGTCGTCGATGGCCTTGCCCTCAAAGACCCAGCAGTCGTGGGTCAGCTCGACGCCCTTGGGCTGGCCAGTGGTGCCAGACGTGTAGATAAGGGTGGCCAATTCCTCCGCCTGAACGGCCTGGACGCCACTTTCATAAGCGCCGACGTTCTGGTTGTTCCAGGTCTCGCCCAGGGACTCCAGCTCTGCCAAAGTCAGGACCTTGCCGTCGCCGCTCGACTGGCCGTCAAAGGTCACAATGGTCTTGACCGTGGGTGCTTCGCCAAGGACCGACTGGATCTTGGCGATCTGGCTGGCGTCTTCGGCAAACACCACCACGGTCTCAGAGTCGCTGAGAATGTAGGCGCACTCGCCGGCGGTGTTGGAAGGGTAGATCGTGGTGGTCGCGGCCCCTGCGCACAGGATGCCCAGGTCGGCCAGCACCCAGTCCAGACGGGTATTGGCCAGGATGGCCACGCGCTGTTGCGGCGCCACACCCAAAGACCGTAGTCCACATGCGATGTTGCGAACACGGACGCCAGTCTGAGCCCAGCTCAGATCAGACCAACCGCTGGCGGTGGGGAAGCGGAAGGCCACCTTGTTGGCGCTGGCTTTGACGCGGTGAAGGAACGTTTCCGGGATGGTGCGAAATTCGGCCATGGCGCGGACCTCTTCAAGGGCGTGATGCTGCCGCGGCGGTGCGGGCAATCGGGCCCACAGCGTCGACAATCAGCACAGGTGGCGTGGACGCGGCGGACCTCTGGTCGCGTAGGAACTGCGAATCCGGCCAGCTTTGGCCTTGGGGCCAGCTGCCAGGCGCGCATCGAACCGGACGGGCCGTCGACTACACGCCCGGAACTGTAGCGCCACTTGGCGCGCGCGACAACCCTGCGGCAGCTTGGGGTGACTGGCTGTGGGGCGCGGCGACCAGCCCGCGGAGGTGCTTGCCAGTCGGCCGGGCCTGTGAGACAGTTGTCTCAGATGACTTGTGATTTCGCAACGGGTCCAGTTCCAAGGGTGGATGTCGAGCAGACACCGAAAATATAAATACTTATCGAGTATTAGGTCGCAGTCGCTCGGCGGCCCGACCCTGCTCCAGCGACCTGCGACACCCACGCTGGCACAAGCATGAGGCGGTGGCTAGCCGTCCAGCTTTAGCAGCTGTCCCAGCTAAAGCCATTAGAATAGTTGCGCAATTGCCGTTTGGTAGAAATTCGCTGTTCAGAGGGTGGCTGCGGTCACCCCAAGGAGTAAAGTCCCATGCCAGCCCATGCCCAAGTCCAGGCCCGCACCGTCGGGCTCAGCTCCCCACCGCCGACCCGTTCCAACGCCGCCCTGGTCCGGGTGGCCAGGCCGCGCTCGGGCACCGTCAAGGGCGAGAAGAGGGTGCTGGAATACATCACCAGAGCCACCGTTGAGCACGGGTACACGTGCACGACTCTCAAAGAGTTGGCTGATGCGGTGGGCCTGTCCAAAGAGGCCCTGCGCCTGCGCGTCGATGCCCTGCGCGCCGATGGCCGCTTGCGCCGCGAGCCGTGCTGGTGCGGCGAAATCGACACCCCCCACGTGCGGTTCTACCCGCCGGGCCAGAACGATGACGGGGGGATGGCTGCGCAGCCTGCTGTTTCAGCTTACACGGCGCCGGTTTACATGGCCGCGCCGGCCCAGGCCGCGGCGGTGCAGCCGGTGTCGTCGCAGCCCGGCGCTCGCTGGCAGATCCAGCAGATCGTGCCCGCCCAGCCAGAGACCTGGGCCCTGTACCGCCTGAGCGGCACGGTCTGGCGCGACCCGGTCGTGGCCTGGGGCGTGTGGCAGTCGCCTGTTGGCACCACCGCTGGCCCGCTGGTGTTCAGTGGTCAGTCGCTGGAGCCCGCGGCGGCGTCGCCGGGCTTTGTCGGCGTGCGCATTGGTTCCTTCCGCTGCATGGACGGCGAGCGGACGTTTGACATCGGGGCTGCAGCTACCGAAAACGACTGATAGCGTCGGCCCAAGGTGTCGGCGAGCTATTGGAAGTAAACTCCAATAGTTCGCCCGCCTGGGCGCTGGCAAGACGATCGCCCTTGGACCCTGTCGGAGGGCTCAGTCGATTCAATAGTTTTGCGGAATTATCCGTAGGTGCCGGCAATTCTCCGACAGGCTCCTATGGCGCGCGCACCAGCATGAAGTAGTGGTCCAGGGCCTTCTCGCCCTTGTAGGCCGCGCCGATGGTCACGTGGGCGCTGACCCGCCTGATGAAGTCGCGGGTGCCCTTAAACACAAAGCGCTGCAGACCTTTGCTGTTGGGCACGACTTCTGGCCAGCCGGCGACCACCGGTCCGTCTGGCACTGAGTAGTAGTCCACGACCACGCCGCCGCGCTGCTGCCAGTCCGGCTCGCCCAGGGTGCTGCGCGCCACAAAGTAGCCGGGGCCAATCAGCGACCGCGTCGAGCCCTCGTTGTAGCCAAACAGCCGCGCGGAGCCATCTGCCGGGCGGCACATGCGCTTCTCAAACCGCTGCCACGGCGCCGGCAGCGGCAGCGTGTTCTGGCCGTAGTGCATGATCTCGCTCAGCGGTGCGATCGACAGCGGCGCCAAGTCGTCAAGCGTCATAGCCACTTCTGCCTTGAGAAAGAGCTTGCGCTGAGCGGATCGGCCCAGGGCGCGGCACTGCAGCAGCCGCTCCGCCGGATCCAGGGCCTCCAGGTGCACGGCCAGATCAGCCAGCGCTGCGTTCTGTTCGATCAAAGACTTCAGAGTAGTCGCAGACATCAACCGGTACCTCGGCCCGCACTGGGCCCACAGATCCAGAGTTTAGAGGGGTTGAGCTGCGCTGCCAAGCGACCGCTGCTCGGCGATTGGCAGCGCCCCATCTCGCACCGTGCGCGTACTTGTGCCAACATGGCGGCTTGGCTCAGGCCACGCACTGCACTGCGCCGCGAGAAATTGATGACCATCCCTTCTAAGAAAGTGTTGAACTCCGCAACGTTGGCGACTGCGATGGTCGCGCTGCTGCTTGGCAGTGGCTGCGGCAAGCCAGAGAGGCCGGCGCCGGCGGGTCCGGGCGTCACCCCAGACAAGGCCGCGGTCAGCGTCGAGCAGGTGCCCAAAGTCACGGAGGCGCAGCGGGCTTCGGCCCTGAGCCCAGAGCAGCGCAAGGTCGTGGTGGCCAAGATCGGCGATCGCGAGGTGACGCTTGGCGACCTGGAGCAGCGGCTGCTGGCCGAGCCGACGGTGGTGCAAAGTCAGTTTGCCAGCGTGCAGAAGCGCAAGGAATATCTGGCCAAGCTGGTGCAGTTTGAAGTCATGGTCCTGGAGGCGCAGAAGCGGGGGCTGGACAAGGACCCAGAGGTGGTGGAGGCGATGCGCCAAGCCATGGTCCGCAAATTCTTGCTGACGGCCCTGCCAGAGGACGTGGACCCCCAGAGCCTGCCCCAAGCTGACCTGCAGGCCTACTACGACGCCAATCCTGCCGTTTTTCACAAGCCCGATCAGGTCGAGCTGAGCCACATGCTGGTGACCGACAAGGCCAAGGCCGAGCAGATCCGCGCCGAGATCGAAAAGGGTGCAGAGGGCAATACCGCCAAGCTGGTGTCGCTGTGGAACGACTACGTTGTCAGGGTCTCAGAAGACAAGGCCAGCGCGCCCTATCTTGGGGCCCTGGGGCTGGTGAGCAAGACGCCGCTGCCCGGAGCCTCTCAGGCCGAAATCGACCGCCAAGCCGCGCTGCCCAAGGCGCTGGTCGACGCTGCCTTTGCCCTGGAGCCCTTTACCTTGGGCCCGGTGGTGCAAAGCGAAAAAGGCTTTCACCTGCTGCTGGTCACTTCCAAGTCGCCCGCTGTCGAGAAGAGCTTTGAAGAAGCCAAAGAGTCGATCCGTTCGCGCATTGCCAAGAGAGAGAGGGACTTGCGGCGCCAGCAGCTGCTGCAACAGCTGCGAGACAAGGCCAAGGTCCAGATCGACGACGACGCGGTTCGGCTGATCCCGGCGCCCAAATTGGAGAGGGCGCCCAAGCTGGAAGGACCCGGGGTCCACGACCACAGCGAGCACGGCGGCGGCGAACACGAACAAGAGGCCCCTGGGGCTGCCAGCCCGACGCCGGCCGCGCCCTCCGCCCCCACCCCAGCCGCGCCAGCCGCCAAGTGAGCCAGACCATGAAGCGTGGCAACGGTTTCTACGGGGCCTCAGCGCTCGCTCTGCTGGTGCTGGCGGCGTCGCCGGCGCGGGCTGAGGCGCCAGTGCGGCGAGCGGCGATGCCGGCCGGCTATGAAGAGGTCGAAGGGGTCGCGGCGGTGGTCGGCGATACCCTTATCGCCATTAGCGAATTGCGCCGCGCGATGGGCAGCCAGATGGCCACTCAGCAACTGGTGCCAACGGACATCGAGAGACCGCGCTCGCAGGCAGCCCTGCGCCTGCAGGTGCTGCAGAGCCTGATTGACAACGCGCTGGTGCTGCGCGCCGCCCGCGAGCTGGCGGTTGCTGTCGAAGAGCGCGAGATCGATCAGCAATTGGCAGAGACCAAGAAGCGCAACCTGTGGACGGATGAAGAGATGGATGAGGCCGTGCGCAAGCTCGGCTTTGCCGGGTTGACGCCGTACCGCCAGCACGTGCGCGCCGAGATGGTGCGGCTGCGGATGCTGCAGATCAAGCTGGGCAGCCGCTTGCGCATCGCCGACGACGAGATCAAGAAAGTGCTGGAGCTGGAGCACTGCGGCGGTACCTGCGAGGAGGAAGTGCAGGCGCGCCACATCATGCTGGCCGTCAAGCCCGATGACAGCCCGGCTCTGGTCAACGCCAAGCGCGAAAAAGCCTGGATGGTTCATGATCTGCTGACCAGCGGCAAGCAGAGCTTTGATCAGCTGGCAGAGAAGTTTAACGATGACCGCGGCGCCATCGACGGCAACCTGGGCTGGCAGCGGCGCTGGACGCTGGAACCGGGCCTGGGCGCCAAGCTGTGGAGCCTGAGCAAGGGCGAGATCTCTGCCGTTGTGCAGACGCCCTTTGGGTTTCACGTGTTGCAGGTGCTCGACCGCCGCAAGGCTGAAGCCAAAGACAAGCAGCTGCTAGAGGACTTTGTGCGGCACCGTCTGCAGGAAGACCAGCTGAGCCGCCTGTACAAGGCCTGGATCGAAGAGCTGCGGCGCACCACCCACATTGAAGTGCGGATCTAGCCGCCTGTCAGAGTCGCCGCCGGTAGCCTTTGCGGACCCAAAACCGCCAACGCGATGGCGCCGCCGCGATCCCAGCCAGTTGTCCAGCGGTCAGGCGTGAATGCGCGGCATCGGCGGCAGCTGCTCCAAGACCTGGCGCTCGTGCTCCGCCAGCTGCTGCAGCCGGGTCTGGACGGCGACCCGGTCCTGGTAGGCCTCAGCCAGCCGCACAAACACGGCGTGGTGGCGGGCCTCGGACTCCAGCAGGCTGCGAAAGGCTTTGGCCAGCACCGGGTCAGGGTGGTGGTCGGCCAACAGCTTGAAGCGCTCGCAGGAACGGGCCTCGATCAGCGCGGCGATCAACAGAAGGTCAATAAGCTTCTCTGGCATGCCCTTGCGCACAACGGCGTGCAGTGCGGCCTGATAGCCAGAAGGCGCTTGCGAGTCCATTGGCACTTGGCGCTGGTGCAGGATGGCCAGGACCAGCTCAAAGTGCTCCAGCTCCTCGCGGGCCAGCGCCAGCAGCGGCGCCACTAGCTCGGGCCGGTCGGGATAGCGCGCCAACATCGCTAGGGCTTGAGAAGCGGCCTTGCGCTCGCAGTGCGCATGATCAATAAGGATTTCGTTGGTGTGGCCGATGGCGCGCTCCAGCCATTCGGGCTCGGTACGGCTGCGTAGGCAAAGCATGGCGGACCTTGGCAACGTGGTGTCGCGGCGCCGGGTCTTGTAGCATGGCCAGGTCGCAGTCCGCACCTGTAGGAGGAGTCATGCGTAGAATCGCCATCCGTTGGGCCTGGTTGTCTCTGGTCAGCCTTGCTGTTGGGGTGGTCGCCGGCGCCACCGTCCAGGCCAAGCCGCCCGCCAAGGCTGTAGCAGCGCCCAAGGCCAAGCCAGAGATCAAGCCCGAGACCAAGCCGGAAACCAAACCGCAGGCCAAGCCCGAGACCAAGCCCGCTGCGCCACCACCCAAGGGCTCTACCGCGCTGCGCCAAGACGAATTGCTCGGGCGGATCCTGGCTGCGATCGACAAGGCCCTGGCTGCCAAGCCCGCTGCCGGCCCAACTGCGGGCGGCGACTTGGCAGAAGCGCTGCTGGTCGGGGTGGCGCGCTCGTCTCTGGTGGCGGCGCTGCACGGCCACTTTGCGCTGGCTGGCCTTGGCCACTCTCTGCGCAGCGGTGCGATGAAAGGGCCTGAAATTGCCGTTATGGCCGGCACGATGGCCCAGAACTACCGGGGGCTGGCCGGGTCGTTTGCGCTCATGGCCCAACAGAAGGAGTTTGACGGCGACCTGGCCGAGCTGTGGCGGTCGCTGGGGGCGCTGGCGGCCGTTGGCCTCAAAGCCAGCGAGGCACTTGGCCAGCTGGCCGGCGAACCAGCGGACGGCGCGCGGCTGGCGTTGTTTGATGCCGCGCTGGAAGAGTACCGCAGCCGCCTGCAGGCGCTGATGCAGGTCGTTCAGGGCGCGCCGGGGCCTCCCTGACGGCGACCCGCTCTGGGCCTTACAGCGCGGTGGTTTCGACCAGGGCCAGCCGCGCCCGCGCCGCCGCCGCCTCGCCTTCTTGGCCGATGGCCGCGTGGGCCTGGGCGCTGAGGCTGTGGACCTGCGGGTCATAGGGGTTGAGCCAAGCCGCCTGTTCCAGGGCATCCAGGGCGTCGCGCCAGCGCGACTGCTGCACTGCCAACCGCCCCGCCAACACGTACAGGGGCGCGTGGTCCGGCATCGCTTGCAGGGCGGGCTGCAGATAGTCCATGGCTTCCGCCGGTCTTTCCAGGTCCAGCAGCACCCGCACCAGCCGCGCCACCACCCACGGGCCGCTCTGCGGCGCTGCAGCCAGGGCCTTGCGGTACTCTATGGCAGCCGCCACTGGCCGGCGCTGCACCGCCAGCCTGTCTCCCAACTCAGCGTAGCGCTTTGCATCTGCCGCCAAGACCGGCCCGGCGCTGCTGCCGCGCTTGAACACCAGCGGCACCTTGATGTTGGGCGCATCGCCGACGTCTCGCAGGTCCAGAGCTTGCAGATCGCGCTTGCACGCCGCAGCAAAGGCCGCTGGCGATTGCCCGGTGAGTTCGTGTATGACCGTGATCTCAGCCAGGCCCTGGCCAAACCGCGCGACCACCTGGCCGGCCGCCGCCAGCGGGTCCGCCGCCGCCGGGGTCGCGACCTTGCGCAGCAGTGCCGCCACGGCCAGGTGCACCTCTGCAAAGGCCAACTGGGTGGCTTCTTGGCTCGGCAGCACCGCCAGCGACGGATACATCTTGGCCAGGGCAATCCACTGGCCCTTCTTGCGCGCTGCGGCCAGGGCCACCTTCTCATCGCGGTCCAGGTCGGCGATCGCTACACCGCGCCAGCTGCCCTGCAGGGCCCGCGCCAGGCCCTCGTGCAGCCACACCGGCACCGTTGGCCCGCCGCGCTTGACCACAAACCAGTGCACCAACTCATGCACGGCCGTGTCTGCCCAAGGGTAGCCAAACAGCAGGTCCTGCGGACTGGTGATCATGACCCGATTGTGCTTGCAGAGCGCAATGGTGCCAGAGGTCCGCACCTGCTGAAGGGTCAGGCCAGAGACGCGGGCCAAGTCGTCGGCGCGCGGGTAGACGTGGAACTGAATCGGCGCTTGGGCAGGGCCAAAGGCCTTCTCTAGCTTGGGAAGGGCCTTGGACAGCACCGTCTCTAGGTAGGCCAGCAGGACTTCATCGGGCCCGGGCCGCAGCCAGACAATGACTTTGCCGCCCGCCAGCTTGTAGGCCTTGGCGTCTTTTAGGACCTGGGCGCTGGCTTCGGCCACGTCGGCCCAGCCGGCGGCCCGCTCGCGCAATTCCGCAGGCGCAGAAGGCAGTCCCGCGACCTTCTGCATGGACGCCCTGGCCTCTGGCCACTGCCCCTGGAGCAGCGCCACCATGCCGCGGCTCCACTCGACCGCCGCCGAGTCCTGGGGGCTGAGCGCCTGCAATTCTGGCAAAATGGCTTGGGCGCAAAGGGGATCTTCGCGGCCCAAGCACGACGCCAGCTTCTGGGCCACCACGTCGGCGCGATCGACGGCGACAGCCGCCGGCGCTGCCCGCGGCGCCGCCGCCGCCGCGGGAGCCGCCGCGACGGTTGCCGCCGCCGCCCACAGCAGCGCCGTCAGTCTGCTGCCTTGGGGCAAGCGCCAAGGGGAGCGCGAGATATGGTGCAGCAAAGGGATCAAGAGCTTGCCTTGGGGCAGCGGCCGCCGCTGCCATGGTGGCGATTGCCGCGGCGGCCGTCAACGGCGCCTGGCTACGGCGGTGCGGAGCCGGCGCCGGCAAAGCGTTGGGGCGCAGGTACCGCCGCGTCTTTGCCTCTGGACAACCGCGGCGCCAATGGCCCACCATGCGTTTCCGCCGCCGCCGTGGCGGTCAGGGCCGTTTCGTGCGCAGTCAACTGTATGATCGCAGGTTTGCCATCGTCACCGGCAAGGGCGGCGTGGGCCGCACGACGGTGGCGCTGGCTTTGGGGCTGGTCGCGGCCCGCTATGGGCTGCGCACCTGCATTGTTCAGCTGGGAGCCCGCGACTGGGCCGGCAAGCCCTTTGGCCGCATCGAGCCGAGCTATCTGCCGGTGCCGCTGTGCACTTCTGCGGCCGGTATCCCAGAATTGCCTCTGTACGCCGCCAACCTGACGCCCAGCGAAGCGCTGCGCGAATACGGCCAGATGAAGCTGCGGTTTCGCGCGATCTACAATCTGGTTTTTGAGAATGACGTCATGCGCCGCCTGACCCGGATGATCCCGGGGATGAACGAGATGCTGATGCTTGGCAAAGCCTGGCACATGGAGGCAATGGACAAGCGCAATGACGGTCGGCCCACCTGGGACCTGCTGATCATCGACGCGCCGGCCACGGGCCACGGTGTCTCTTTGCTGCGCCTGCCACAGGTGATCAGCGAGGCGGTGCCCTTTGGGCCCATGGCAGAGGACGCGCGGGCGATGCGCACCTTGCTGGAAGACCCGATGCGCACAGCTCTGCATGTGGTCACCCTTCCTCAAGAACTGCCGGCGACCGAGGCCCTGGAGCTGTGCCAGCAAGTGCGCAGCACCCTGGGGATGCCCACGGGATACCTGTTTATCAACAAGGTGCTAGGGCGGGTGATCAGCGAGACGCAGCGGCGCACCCTCAAGCAGGTGCGAGACAAGACCGACGGGCTTGCCCACAGTGCTCTCGAAGCGATGGAGCTGTATGAGCACTGGCGGGCCGCAGAGCAGCTGCAGATCCAGCGACTGGTCAGGCAGTCGGCTCTGCCGGTGGTAGAGCTGCCGCACTTGCTGGAGCCCGTGGGCCGCGGGCAGCTAGAGCAACTGGCCGACCTTGCCCAAGCTGGCATGGAAGCTGCGGATTTGCGTGTGCAAGGTCGCGGCATGCCTTCGGTGGGCGCCGCGTGATCGCCGTCCAGAGCCAAGGAATGCGCTGATGGAGCCCCAACCCCAGCGGTGGTTGACTGCGCCCCCACGGCGGCACGCGCTGGTCGTCGCCGGCCTGGCCGTGTGGCTGCTGGCGGCCTCCGCGTGCCCAGGGCAACAGAACGCCAACGCCGCGGCAGCCCCTGCTGCGCTCCGCCAAGAGGCCCGCATGAGCCCGATCGAAGTCGCGCAGGAGCGCCAGAAGCGCTTGCAGCAGGCTGGGATTGCCGAATTGACCTTGGTCGAGGCGGTGCCGTTTGGCCCCGGCGGGGCCGAGCGCTGGCGCCTGGCCAACGGCCTGGAAGTGGTGGTGGCCGCCGACGCCCATGCTCCGGTGGTGGCCGTCCACACCTGGGTCAAGGTCGGCTCTGCCGATGAGGCACCGGGCCACACTGGCCTCGCCCACCTGTTTGAGCACCTGATGTTCAAAGGCACAGAGCGGCACCCCCCGGGGGCCTTTGACCGGTTGCTAGAGCAGCACGGCGCCTCGGCCAATGCCGCCACCTGGCTCGACTGGACGATGTACCACCAAGTCGTGCCGCCAGCCCAGCTTGCGCATGTGCTTGACCTGGAAGCGGACCGCTTGGTCCACCTGGCGCTGACCCAGACCGCCCTGCGCGCCGAGCTCGAAGTCGTGCGCAATGAGCGCCTGGAAGTGGTGGACAACAACCCCGACGGGCAGATGGACGAGGCGGTCTGGCTGGCGGTGTTCGGAGAGGGGCCCTACGGCCACCCGACCCTGGGGCTGGCTAGCGACTTGAGCCGGGTGACCCTTACGCAAGCCCGCGATTTCTATCGTGCCTACTATGCACCCGGCAACGCTTCGCTGGTGCTGGTGGGGGCGCTCGATGTCGATGCTGCCCTCAAGGCCGTGCTGGCCAGCTACGGGGCGCTGCCGGGCCGGCCCACTCCGGCGCGGGCCAAAGCGCTGCCGCCGGGCCCCAAGCTCAACCGCAAGGTCGAGATCGACAGCACCAGTGCGCGCCTGGCCATGGTGTGGCCGACCGTGGCCCTGGACCACCCCGACCATCCGGCGCTAGCCGTGCTGGCCGAGGTGCTGGCCGGCGCCGACTCGACCCGCCTGCACCGCGCCCTGGTCGACGGCAAGCACCTGGCGTCGCATGTCAGCTGCGACCAGACCGACCTGCGCCTTGGCGGTGCCCTGGAGGTAAGGGTGGCGCTGCGCCCCGGGCAAGCGGCGGCGGCGGCAGAGGCCGAAGTTCACGCACTGATTGGCCAATTGCTGGGCGACCAGCCAGTCAGCGACGCCGAGATCAGCGGAGCCAAGAACAGGATGACCACGGACGAGTTGCGCGAATTGGCCAGCGTCGATGGGCGGGCCGATTTGCTGGGCCACACCTGGGCTACCGCAGGCAGCCTGGCCGGCCACGCGGCGTGGTGGCAGCGTCTTGGGCAGCTGCAGGCGGCGGATGTGCAGCGCGCCGCCAAGGCGTGGCTCAAGCCCGGGCAGCTGGTGGTGGTGCATGGCGAGCCGCGGGCGGCGCCGTCGACCGCCCAGCGGGCAGCGCGCCGGGCCGCCGCTGGGAGCGCACCCTGATGGCCGGCATGGGTGCTGCCGTCCGGCTCAGAGGGCGGGCCACGCTGGCCATGGTCCGGCTGGCAACAGCTGCGGGAGGGGTGATGGCGATAGCGGCGGTGGCAGCGGGTCTGTTGGCAGCAGGGACGGTCCAGGCAGCGCCAAAGAAGGCGCCAGCGCTGGAGATCTTGCAGGTCGAGCGTCCGTGGCCGGCGCTGGTGGCGGTGCGGGTGGCCATCGGCGGCGGCGCCTGCTTGGATCCGGTGGGGCAAGAAGGCTTGGCAGCGCTGGGCTGGAGCGCGGCGCTTCGCGGCGCTGGCTCGCGCGATCGCGCTCAGCTTGCCCAAGAGCTGGATGCGCTGGGGGCGCGCCTCGACGTGTCGGTCGATCGCCAGTCGGCCGTGCTGGTGGGCGACGTGGCGGCGGACCAGCTAGAGCCGTTTCTGGCTCTGCTGGCCGACGTGCTGCTGCGGCCACGCTTTGACCCGGCCGAGGTCGAAGTGGTGCGCGCAGAGATGCTGGCCGACCTAGAGCACCTGCAAGACGACGACGAAGGGCAATCTGCTGATGCCATCCAGCGTTATCTCTACCGCGGTCAGCCGCACGGGCGACCCATCGGCGGGACTGCGGCCAGCCTCCCGCGCCTGGACGCTCGCAAGTTGCCCGCGTGGCACAAGCGCCTGGCCGTGGCCGGCAACCTGCGGATTGGCTTGGCTGGCGATCTGCGCGGCGATCGCGCCCAAAAGCTGGTATTGGCGGCGCTGAGCGGCGTACCAGCGGGTGCCGCGGCGGCGATCAAAGTCATTCGGCCCGTCAGCCCTGGCCGGCGCCTGCTGCTCATCGACAAGCCGCGCCGCACCCAGGCCCAGGTGGTGCTGGCGATGACCGCCGCGCCGGCCAAGCACAGGGACTTCATGGCAATGCTGCTGGGCAACGCGGTGCTCGGCGGCACCTTTACGTCGCGGCTGACCCGCGAGATCCGCGAGCTGCGCGGCTGGGCCTATCAGACGTGGTCAGCGCTGTCTGGCGCTGCCGGGGCATCGACGTGGGCGCTGGGTTTTGCCTCGGCCAACCGCGACACGCCGGCCGCCCTGGAGCTGGCGCTGCGCATTGTCGAAGAGTTGCAGCGCCACGGCGTCACCCCGGCCGAGCTGCGCCACGCCAAAGACTGGCTCAAAGGAGCCCATGCGCTGGCCATGGAGACGGCAGTCGGAGAGCTGGCGCAGCGGATGCGGGCCGCAGAGCTCGGCCTGCCGCAGAGCGACATCGACCACTTTGCCCAGCGGGTAGAGGCGGTCGATGCCAAGGCGCTCCAGCGGGCGCTCAAAGAGCAGCTGCGGCCTCAGCAGCTGGTGGCGGTCGTGGTCGGCTCAGGGCGGGCCCTGGCAGAGAAGCTGGCGAGCGGCGAGAGCGGCTATCTGGTAGAGCGCATTGGCCCAGCTGACCTTCCCGAGGCGACCACTGGCACCGGCCTGCTGGGTGGGGGGCGCGCCGTTCCCGCAGAGCCGCGCCCAGAGCATGGCGAGGAAGGTCACGAAGCGGAGCCTGAAGAAGGCGCTGCGGTGCCCGATGACCAAGGCGCTGCCGAGGACGCGCAGGAGGCCCCGTGACAAGCCAAGCCAAAGGGCCCCACGGCAGTTCCTTGATCATCGACCTCAGCGCCGTCGATGCCTATGCTGAGCTGGCCCACCGCGGCCAGCAGCGCAACACCGGCGACGATACGGCTCCCGAAGTGCCCTACATCGTCCATCCGCGGGCGGTGCGGGCGGTGCTGGAGCTAGAGCACCCCGACCCCGCCGTCAAAGAGCCGTGGCTGCTGGCCACCGCGCTGCTGCACGACGTGCTTGAAGACTGCGATATCCATCATGGCGATGTAACTGCTCAATTTGGCGCCGATGTGTCGGCTGCCTGCCGGGCTCTGTCCAAGCAACTCAAGGCCGACCCGCTGGCCGTCAAGACCCAGGAGCAGTACTGGGCTGTGCTGGCCCAGGCGCCCATGGCGGTGCGCCAGGTCAAGGCGGCTGACCGTGTTGACAACTTGCGCTCCTGCCTGCGCTGGCCGCGCCCGCGCCTAGCCCACAAGTACCTACGCGAAACACCCCGCTATTTGCTGCCCATCGTGGCAGAGGATGCCTTTCTGTATGCGCTGCTGTGCGACCTGCTAGGCCAACTGGCGCGCAGCTACCCTGTCGACGTCTCTGCTGACCGGGGCTGATCCCCGGATCCAGGGGGTCCAGGGCTTGGCAGCAGCAAGCGGGGGCAGCCCGGATCGAATGGGCGGTGCTGGGGCTTAGCTGTCCGCGGCGCTGCTGGCAGCCGGTCCGCCACCGCGGCGGCGCTGCAGCAGCCACAGCAGCAGCCAGCCGGCCAGGGCCAGGGCACTTAGGGCGACCATGGCCAGCCGCAGGGGCGGGGCGCGATAGACCAGCTGCAGCAATTGGCGACCGGCGGGCAGCTGGACCTGCAGCGCTCCGCTGGCCGACGGCCGCCAAGTCAGGGGCTGGCCGTCCAGCGTCAGCTGCCAGCCTTCAAAGGCATAGCGGGCCAGATCCACCTGAGCTGGGCGGTCGACCTGCAGCGCCACCGCGGTATCGGCGCCGCCGCCCAGCCTTTTTAGGACCTGCACCGGCGCCGAGGCCCGCAGCACTGGGTCTTGCTGCGGCAAGGGGCGGTCGCGCCGCCACGCCTGGGGATCTGCGCCCAGCACTACGTATTCATTTCGAAACTCTACAGAGATCTCGCCGGTTCGCAGGAATTCCGGCGTCAGGTACCGGTCAAGGCGGGCGCTGGCCCCCGCCGGCAGTGGGGCGCTTTGGACCCACGGCCGCACGGCCGCGCCAACGGCCAGAGCCAGCACGATCACCGCGGCCCAGCGGACCTGCCGCGCCGGTCGCTGCTCGCCCCACAAGGTCAGCGCCACGCCCGCCGCCATCGCCATCACCAGCGCCAGCGGGCCAACAAAGCGCCAGGGAAATTGAAAAAGCTCAAGCAATGGAAGGTTTTCCCAGGCCACGGTGCTGGCGGACTGCGTCAGCCACAGGCACCCCGCCGCCGCCACCAGCAGCGTCGCCAGCAGCCGCCGCTGGCCTCCAGGGGCAGCCCTCCACGCCACCAGGGCCATCGGTGCCGCCAGCAACGGCGTCAGCCAACCAATGGCAAAGAACTCATCGCCCCACAGCATCCTGTCTAGTGATATGAAGTTGTTGTGAAAATCTAGCTTATCGCTGCGCAACCGGTCGATCGCCAGCAGCGGCTTGTAGGCCAGCGCCGGCACCCAAAACCACGCCGCCAGCGCCAGGCCCAGGGTTGAGCCGCCCGCCAGCGCCGCCAGACCCAGGCCGCGCCGCGGGTTGGCCGGACCCCCCAGGCCGGCAAGCGCTAGCAACAGCGCCAGGGCTGCCACAGCCAGCGCGGTCAGGTTGTGGGCCAGGATGACCGCCGCCAGTCCGGCTGCCAGGATAAGGGCTCCGTGCCGGGACCGCTGGACCAACGCCACTGCGCCATGCAGGGCCAGGGGGGCCACCGCCAGCGCGGCAAATTCCGCTGAGGAATTGCGGATCAGCGCGTCACCCAACAGGTAGGGGTGCAGCACGTACAGTGCGGCCGCCAGCCAAGGCGCTGCCCGGGCCGCTGTACTGGCTTCTCCGACCGCGGCTCGCACGGCGGCCGCCATGGTCGCTGCGGCCACCGCCATGCACACCAGCAACGCCGCCGTCGCGCCCGCGACGACACCGCCCAGCCCTTTGCCCAGCAGCGCCGCCAGCGCCGAGTACAGCGGGGCGTAGTAAAGGAAAGTCGGCGCGCCGTAGCCGCCGTTGGTGTTGCCGGCCCACAGCGGCGGCCACTGGCCGGCGTCGATGGCGTGGCCGAATTCGGCGGCGCGGGCCAGCTCGTAGATCCAGTCGTGACCCATCGGATAGCCGTGCATCAGCAAGGGCCAGCCGGCCAGCAGGGTAAGGCCTAGCCAGGCCCCCCCATGCCAACCCTTGCCAGCGATCACGGTTCCCTCTGGGCAGGCGGCGGACGGACTCCCAAGGGCAGGGTCGTCAGCTCGGCCTGGGTGTCGGTGGATGTCCGCGTCGACTGCGGCTCAGCGTGCTTGCTTGGCTGGCGGTGCGCCTGCCAGCAGGCCTGCCAATCGCAGACGCTGCCCTGGTGGTCGCGGATCTCCTCCAGCGCCTTGGCCATGGCCTGCGCGCTTGCCGGTCGATCCTGGGGGCTGGCGGCCAGAGCTTGATCGACCAGGGCCGACAGGCCCTGCGGCAGCGGCTGGCACACGGCCTGCTCCAGCGGTTGCGCGGGCTGCTGCAGGCGGGCCATCGCCAGCGCCAGGGCTGTCGGCCCGACAAACGGCGGCGTGCCGGCAAGTGCTTCGTAGAGCACCAGCGCCAGCGAATACAGGTCGCTGCGGCCATCCAGCGCTTCGCCCAGCAGCTGCTCAGGCGCCATGTAGGTAGGGGTGCCGATGATGCTGCCGGCGCGCTCCAGCGGTCGCACCCGCCCGGTGAGATCCAGGGCAATACCAAAATCGATGACTTTGACGCGTTCGTCGGGCGTGTCCTCGCCGATCACAAACAGATTGGAAGGTTTGACATCGCGATGGATGAGGCCGAGCTGGTGAGCCTGCCCCAGCCCCTGTAGGGCCTGCCAGGTAAAGCGGATGGCCCGCAGCGGGTCCAGCGACCCAAGATCGTTGATCATTTCGGCCAGCTCTCTGCCCTGCAGCCTCTCCATGACCAAAAACAGCCGGCCTTCGGCCGACAGGCCCCACTCCAGCACCCGCACTACGTAGGGGCTGTCCAGGCGCGCCGTCATCCGCCCTTCGTCAAAGAACCGCTGAACTTGGATGGGATCTTCGGCCACCTCGGCCCGCAGCAGCTTGACCACCACGGCGCGGCCAGTCCGCAGGTCGTGGGCTGCATGCACTACGCCAAAGCCGCCCTGGCCAAGCACCGGCCCCAGGCGGAACTGCTCGTCGATCAGATCGCCCAAGGCCGCTGGCAGCGGGTTGCGCATGGGCATGGGCATGGGCAGCGGCGGCGTCCGGCGAGTCAGCGGCGCCGGCCAAGACCATTGGCCATCCTGGTCCAGCAGTTCTAGGCCGTCCCCAGCAGAAAGCTTGGCCACGGCCTCTGGTTGTAGCAGCACCTGCCCAGGCTCGCCTTGTTGGCACAGTGCCACCAGGTCCTGCAGGCGCGCCCCAGAGGCCATGCGCACCTGGGCCGTCGCCAGCTCCAGCACGCTGCCCCAGCCAACTGCGCAGGTCAGCCACGGGGCCCCCTGCAGCGGCTGCACGGCTGAGACCAGCTGGTCCAGCCCCGGCAGGGTCGCCAGCACCCAGCCAGAGGTCACCTGCAGGGCCCGCACTCCAGCGGTCTCTAGCCAAGCCTGTACCGCCCGTTCGCCTGCTTCACCACCGCGGCGCACCTGCACGGCCAGCAGCGGCCCGGCAAAGGCCTCGACCGCAACCCCGGGCTGCAGCGCGTCGGCCGGCAGCCAGGGCGCCACCTCGGGCCATTCCAGGGCCTTGCCGGCCGTCAGCGCCAGGGGATCGACCCAGGCCCTCTCCACGACCAGCGTCACTGGCTCGGCCATCTTGGAGCGCAGGTTCAAGACCAACCGCCCAGAGCGGCTGCGCAGCGCCGGGGGATCGAGCGCTAGCGGCCCCACAAGCACCGTCAGCGCTCGGGCCGGCGCGTCGGCGCGCACCGTCAGCGCTACCCGGTCGAGCTGTGGCCAGCCGCGAAGGTGGTAGGTGCCGGGTAGGAGCTGTAATTTCCAAGCGAATTCTTCGCCAGGCTGCAGCACCATCTGCGCGGCGATGTGCGGCATCCGCGCCGGGCTCGACAGGCAGGCGATCTGCCCTACCTGAGCCCGCAGCGCCGTCACTGGCTTCCAGGTCAGCTCTACCGAGTCGGCCAGAGAGGCGTCATAGCGCACATCGCAGGCTGGGCAGTGGGCTTGGCTGCGGTCGAGCTGCAGCTGTGCAGAAGCCGCGCCGGGCAGCCGACAAGAGGGGCACAGCAATTCCCACTGCATCTGCAGCAGTCCAGCGCGCGTCGCCTGCAAAAGCGCAACCGTCACCTGCTGGTCGGGCAGCTGCCAGCGCTTGGCCAGGCGCAGCGGCTGAATGCGTGCCTGATCGGCCAGCGGCGCCGTGCGCAGCCAGTGGTCGAGCTTGAGCCGCAGCGCCTCCGACTGCACTTGGGCCAGCCCGGTGCTCAGCAGCTCGGCCGCGGCGGCGCTCAGGGGCGGAGCCTTGCGCTGTGGCGCCTCTGCCGCCAGGGTACCCGGCTGGGCATCCAGCGTCGCCAGCATCTGATGCAGGCCGTTGCCAAACTTGCCGCGAAAGGTCAGCGCCAGGTCGGCCTGCAGCACCGGTCGCACCCAGCGGCTGCGCGGCCAGAACTCCGCCTCAGCGCGCACCCGGGTGCCGCCGCTGGGGTCTTCCTGCAATTCCATGCGGTGCACTGCCCGGCTCAGCGGCCCAGCGGTGTAGATTCTTTCGATGGCGAAGTGGTGCGGCGCTGCAAAGAGCACGGGCAGCTCGCGCCAGCGCACTTCCAGGCCCAGGTGCTGCATGGTGCCCAGCCGCTCGGCGCGATCCCCTTGGCGCGCTTCAAGCTCAAAGTGCAGGTCAAAACCGGCGACCTGGTTGAAGCGGTCGGTATCAGAGAGCAGCTGCCAGGTCTCATCCAGGTCGGCGCGCGTGTGCAGATCCCAGCGGTAGATCAGCGGTTCAAGCATCTAATTACACTACCAGGACTTCTTGATGCACGCCAAACACCTGGCGGAGCGCGTGGCTGATCTCGCCTGTCGTCGCCCTCGCCCGGGCTGCCTGGACGACCGCTGGCAGCAAGTTGTCGGTGCCGGCGGCGGCGGCCTTCAATGCTTCCATCGCCGCGGCCCACCTGGCCGAGTCGCGCCCAGCGCGCAGCGCCTGCACCCGTGCCACCTGGTCGGGCTCTACCCGCGGGTCCAGGGTCAGAGCCGGGGTCGGCGGCTCATTGTCCTGCTTGAACTGGTTGACGCCGACGATGACCTGCTCGGCGCGCTCGATGGCCTGCTGCCAGCGGTAGGCGCTGTCTTGGATCGCCCGCTGCGGATAGCCTTTTTCGATGGCTGCGACCATCCCGCCCATGTCGTCGATGCGGTCAAGGTAGCGCTGAGCTTCGCGCTGCAGGTCATCGGTCCACTGCTCTATCAGGTAAGACCCGGCCAGCGGATCGACGGCATCGGCCACCCCCGACTCGTAGGCAATGATCTGCTGGGTCCTCAAAGCGATCTGCGCCGCCGCTTCGGTCGGCAGCCCCAGCGCTTCGTCTCGCGAGTTGGTGTGCAGCGACTGGGTGCCGCCCAACACCGCCGCCAGCGCCTGCAGCGTGACCCGCACGATGTTGTTGTCCGGCTGCTGGGCAGTGAGCATCGATCCGGCGGTCTGGGTGTGGAACCGCAGCTTGCAGCTCTCTTCCTTTTGGGCACCAAAACGCTCGCGCATGATGGTGGCCCACAGGCGCCGTGCCGCGCGGAACTTAGCAATTTCCTCCAAGAAATTGTTGTGACCGTTGAAGAAAAAGGCCAAGCGTCCGGCAAAGTCGTCCACATCCTGGCCCGCCGCCACCGCGGCTTGCACATAGGCAATGCCATCGCCCAGGGTGAAGGCGATCTCTTGGGCGGCGTCGCAGCCAGCTTCGCGGACGTGGTAGCCGGAAATGCTGATGGTGTTCCACTTGGGCACCTGCGCCGCACACCAGCTGAACAGGTCGGTGATCAGGCGCATCGAAGGCCGCGGCGGGTAGATGTAAGTGCCTCTCGCCATGTATTCTTTTAGGATATCGTTTTGGACGGTGCCGGTCAGCAGCCTGGGATCGATGCCGCGCTCTTCGGCCACCACCACCAAGAACGCCAGCAGCGTGGTCGCCGTGGCATTGATGGTCATCGAGACGCTGACCTGGTCCAGAGGCAGGTCCTGCAGGAGCAGGTGCATGTCCTCTACCGAGGCAATCGACACTCCGACCTTGCCCACTTCGCCTTGCGCCATGCCGTCATCGGGGTCGTAGCCCATCTGGGTTGGCAAGTCGAAGGCCACGCTCAAGCCCGTCTGGCCGCGCTGCAGCAGGTAGCGGTAGCGCTGGTTGGACTCGGTGGCGGTGCCAAAGCCGGCGTACTGCCTCATCGTCCAAAAGCGCCCGCGGTACATCGTTGCCTGAACGCCGCGGGTGTAGGGGTACTGGCCGGGAAAGCCCAGGGCCTGCAGGTAGTGCTCATCTCCCGAGCCATCGGCGGGCAGGTAGAGGTCGGCGACTTCGGCCCCGGTGGAGCGCAGGAACTTTGCTTGGCGCAAGCCTTTCTTCTTGGCACCGCTGAGCAGCTTCTGCGCCCAGCCGCGGTGGGCAAGGGTCAGCGGTCCGGCGTTGTCGGCGGCATCGGGCAGGGAGGAGGGGGCGGTCATGGCGATCTCCAATCTACAAGCGAGGTGGCAGGCTGCGGCTTAGGTCGCGGGCTGCAGCTCCGCGGGCCGGCGCTGCGGACCGGTCGGGGCGCTGTCAAGCCACGCTGCGGCTGCGGGCCAGGGCACCCCATCAGGCCAGAAGTCCAAGGGCGGCGGGCAGACCCAGCTGATTCGCTTGCCCGTTTCGGGGTGGTACAGCCCCAACCACGCTCCGTGTAGGGCGATTCTCCGGGTGGTGCTGCCGTGGGGACAGGGCCCATCGGGGTCGCCGTACTGGCCATCGCCGACGATGGGGCCGATCGCCCACGCCAGGTGCACGCGGATCTGGTGGCTGCGGCCGGTGCGCAGGACCACTTCTAGCAGGGCTTGTTGGCGCTCCAGGTCCACGGCCAGCGGCGTGACTTCGCTGCAAGCCGGCGCCCCAGTGGCCGAAGTGGTCATGCGCCCAGGCCCGACTTCGGTCAGCGGCTCGTCGATGCGCTGCGCCGCTACGCCGCTGACGGTGCGCACCAGCGCCAGGTAGCGGCGCCCGGCCTGGTGGTCGCGGAATTGCCGGGCCAGATCGGCCGCCGCGTCGCGGTCCAGGCCATAGACAACCAGGCCCGATGCGTCGCGGTCCAGGCGGTGAACCTCGCCCAAGTAGGCACCAGGGCCCAGCAATTTCTTGACGCGCAGGCTCAACGCGTCGCCACCGCGCGGCGGCGGCTGGGTGGGCAGCCCGGCCGGCTTGGCCACCACCAGGATCCGCGCGTCGCGGTAGATGACCTCCAGGCCGCCCCCGCCGATCTGGCGGCGCTCGGCTGGCGCTGGCGGCTCGACCCGCACGACCTGACCGGGCTGCACCATCGCCCCTGGCACCAGCATCCGCTTGCCATCGACGTAGACTGCGCCGTCGGCGATCGCCGCCTGGGCCTGGCCGCGGCTGCGCCCCGCGTGGGTGGCCACGACCACATCCAGCCGGGTGACCGCGGCGATCGCGATCTCCAAGGTCCTGTCGCTGCCCGGCGCACTGCCGCTGGTTTTGTCGCTGCCGTTGCTCACGTGTCGCTCCCTGCCAGCCAAGAGTCCCGGTGGGGGCTCTGCTCCGCCGCAGCGGCTTGGCTTGCTGCTCTAGCACGGACCCCAGAGGCCCGGACCCATGGCTGGCCCACCTGCGGCGAGTCATCGCCCGTGGGCCACCGACCAGGGGCGCGGAACCCCTCTAGGGCAGGCCCACAACCAGGGCCATTCACCTGCAACCGCGCCCGCCCTCTGCACAGAGGTTTGGCAAACCACAGGTGCTGGCGTATGATGCCTCGGTTGGCCGCAGTCGGTCCAGCCGCGGCCGTGCCGCTTGGTCTCTCGCGCCTGCACAGGTAGCGAAATCCAGCAGTCCGGCGCAACCCACCGCGGCGCCTCTTCACGGCGGCGCAGATGAACGGAACGAGTCGGGAACAGCAATGACTTACTCCTCCGCCACATCCTACACGACGTCTTTTGCCATAGAGCCGGACGTGCCCCACGATCCCCTGGCCGCGGCCGACAGCGCCGAGTGGGCCGTCGCCCGCCATCAGGCCGTCCTGGGCCTGCCGCTGGATGATCGCGCGCTGGGAGTCCTGGCCGCTTTGGACCAGTTGAGCTCGTGGCTGGCCAATCCGACAGCCAGCCGAGAGGTCCCCCGCCACGCCCGCACCGAAGAGATGCCCGCTGCCGCCATCGAGTCGATGAGCGACGAGCTGCCCGGAGACATCGCCGAAGCGATCGAGCTGACACCCGAAGAGGTCAGCGACGCAGAGAACGCCGAGGTTGAGGCCCAGGTCCTGTCTGCCACCCCGGCGGCTGTGGCCCCAGTGCAGTTTTCTTCGGCAGACACCATTGTGCTGTCGGGTCCCGAGATCAAGCGCAAGATTCGCCACAAGCAGTCGATCATGCCGTCCTACGTGGGGCAGATCCTCTATGAAGACATTGGTGCTTTGTTTGAGATCGGCGACCGCGAAGGCGCGCTGATCTCTTTAGAGCGGTTGCTGGCCGTGGCGCCGATCTCGCCGCAGATCGATGCCTTCTTGGTACACAATGAGCAACGGCTTGTAGAGTACTATGAGACCGTGCTCGGCCCCTGGAGCCGCCTTGGCCGGCTGCGGGAGGGCGAAACTGCCATGCCGCCGGGCTATTTCCGTCTAGACAAGGTCGCGCTGCTGCTGCCCTACCTAGACGGCACCCGCACCCTGGACGACGCGATTGCCCACAGCGGTCTGCGCCGCATCGAGGCCTGCGCCGTGCTCTCGCAGCTCGCCCGCTCCTCCTCTCTTGACTTGGGCGACCGCTAAGAGCCTGTCGGTCTTCCCGGTAAATCCAATATTCCTATACAGTTGGCCATGGACTGCGGCGTTTCGCCGACACACTCCCAGGCGCCAGTCCATCGACTATTTGTTCCAGGTCTGGGCGCGCGTCGGCTGCGGCGTGGCTGAAACGCTGTGCTGCCAGCGGTCGCGGGCCGATTGGGCGCTGATCGACCCTCACCCGACCGGGTCTTCGCCGCTCCATGGCCCCCGCGGGCGAGCGAATTGTTGCAGGGCCAAGCCCGGTCGCAACGGGCAGACAGAGGCAAGCGGCGATGTGCCCGCCTGCCCCTGCTCCAGAACGCCAGTATTTTTGACTCTGCTCTAGCCAAGGGCCACTGCGATCTCGCCCCAGGGTCCAAGCTTGCGGCCGATCAGCGGCACATCAGCAGGACTTCGTCGACGTAGACCTTCAAGGCCGGGCTGTCTTTGCGGCGCGCGGCCATGATGGCCAGGCCAATGTTGCGACCGCTAAGCTGGCTGGGCGATTCGCTGAGGAATTTTTCCCAGCCGGAAGTATTGGCGCAGTGGCGGAAGATATGGAAGGACCAGCTGGAATTGTCTGCCAGCGGATCGTAAGAGGCCGGCAGGGCCTGGGTGGTGGCAAACATTCCGGCAAAGGACTCTTCGGGGCAGGCACCGGGCTTGGCCGTGTACACGTTGGCCCAGTAGCTGAACACACCGCCCAGGACCGGCATCTTGACCCTGAACTTGGTGACCGCCAGGTTCGCCGCATTGGCCTTGGGCGAGGCAGGAGCGGCGTACTGGGTCAGCAGCGACGCGTTGGGCGACTTGAACAGATCGGTTGTGATCTTCCAAGCCGGCCACAGCTGCGGCTCGGGGGCGACCGTGCTCCACTGGCTGCTCAGGTTGCCGACGTCAAAGCCGGTGTAGAGGCAGCCGTACATGCACTTGCCCGACACCACGATGTCGTCGACCTGCCAGGTGCCCTTGGTGGCGGTGGCGTTGCCAGAGATTGCCAGCAGCTCTACGTCCACGGTCTGTCCTGCCGGCAGATCCACAGAGATCGTCTGCCAGTTGGCCAGAGCATTGCAGCGGCGGTACGCCTCTTTGCCGGCCACATTGATGACGAAATCGTCCGCTCCGCAGCCTGCATCGCCTACGTCGGGTGCGCGCAGCGACAGCCACAGCTTGTCTCCCGTGGTCACCTGGATCTTGGAGATGACCAGCTTGGCCGTTTCCGCCTTGTTGGTGCTGGGCTTGCCCACGTACTTGGCCTCCAGATAGCCCACGCCGCTGTGGCCCGTGCCTGCCGCCGCCAGCCAGGTGGTAAAGCCGGCGTTGGTCGAACTGATGGTCCACGGCTGGGGCACCTGCTCGGCCACCTTGTCGACCAATACATCGCCTTCGATCAAATTGGCCGGCTCAAAGGCTGCGCCCAGGCACGCCGGACCGCAGGCGCCGGTCAAGCGGATGTTGTCGAGGTCAATCAAGCCCTTCCCTGTGTCACTCTGGTCGGCAATCGCAACGATCTCCAAGTCTGCAGGTGCCCCCACATACTTCTGTAGGTTGATCTCGACCCGGCGGTAGGTGCTGTTGGGCAGGTAGTCTGCCTGCTGAACCTTGTCGCACAACTCCCAGACCTTGACATTGTTGATGCGCACCTGCAGGTCGTCCGAGCCGCACGAGTCTGAGCCGAACTCCGCCGACACATAGAATTGCAGGGTCGCCGGGACGCCATCCTGCAAGAACAGGCGGCGGTGCATCAGGGTCGCCTCAGCCGGTCCAGCGTCTGGCTCTTTGCTCGGGCCCTGCCACTTGACCCGCATGTGCTGCACGCCCAGGTAGGGATGCGTCTTGGACAGGGTCCACTTCACATAGGCGGCGCTGTTGGTCGTGTCGGTCCACTCGACCGGCAGGTCCTCAAAGGCCTCGTTGATGCAAGTCGCGCAACCTTGGACGGCCGTGTTGGCGCACTTGCCGGCCAGGCAGGAGTCCAGGGTGCAGGAGTCAAAGTCGTTGCAGTCCTTGGTGGTGCCACCGGTGCACTTGCCGCCCGCGCAGACGTCGGCTTCGGTGCACTTCTCGCCGTCGTTGCAGCCGACCTGCTTGGTCGACTCGCAGCGTCCAAGGTTCTGCTTGGTGTCGGTTTCCTGGCACTTGTAGCCGGTCGCGCACTTGGTTGGCGCGTCGGTCGGCGTGCAGGCCACGGGCGGGTTCAGCGTCGGGTACGACTCCTTGGGCACCAGGTCGCACTTGTAGCTATTGCTCGCGGTCGACTTGCAGGCGCCGTCGGCACATGATCCGGCAAGCTGAGCGCAGGTCTGCATGTCGCCGGCTGCGCAGAAGCCCAGCTGGCAGCTGTCGCTGACGGTGCAGCCGTTGTCGTCGGCGTTGCAGCCCGTGCCATCCTTGAGCGGAGCGTTGTCGCACTGGTAGGTCGTCGAGCCGCTTGAGAGGCAGGTCGCCGCAAGGCAGGCGGTCGGCGGTGCCTTGGGGTTCGTGCAGTCGACCTTGGCGCCGGCCACGCACTTGCCCGCGGCGCACTTGTCATCCTTGGTGCAGCCGCTCTGGTCGGCGTCGCAGGGCGAGCCGTCGTTCTTCGGAGTACCTTCGCAGCTGTAGGTGTTGCCGCCTGTGCTCTTGCAGGTGCCTTGGGCACAGCCCGTTGTAACGCCAAAGCAATCCACCGGCGCGCCAGAGATGCAGGCGCCCAGGCCGTTGCAGGTGTCGTTTTGGGTGCAGCCGTTCTTGTCGCTGTCGCAGGTCTGACCCGACTTGGCGTAGCCGATGTCGCAGAAGTAGGAGGAAGTGCCCGTCGACTTGCACTTGCCGACCTGGCAGCCGTCGACGCTGTTCTTGCTGGAGCAATCGGGCGCAGCGCCTGCCGTGCACTTGCCGGCCTGGCAAGAGTCGTTGATGGTGCAGCCGTCGCTGTCAGCTTCGCACTGCAAGCCGTTCTTCTTGGGCACGCCCACGCACTTGTAGGTGGCGGCGCTGGTCGACTGGCACGCTCCGGTGGCGCAGGTAGAAGTCTCTCCCTGGCAGTCGGGCGGTGCTCCCTGGACGCAGGCACCGGCAGAGCAGATGTCATTGGTAGTGCAGCCATTGCCGTCGGCATCGCAGACCTTGCCCTCATTTTGCGGCTTGGGAATGCAGGCGCCAAGGCCGCCGTTGCCCGTCTTGTCGCAGGTGCCGGTGGCGCAAGTAGAGGTCAGGGCGCTGCAGTCGTGGGGCTGGGTGCCGGCCTGGCACTTGCCGGTCTTGCAGAAGTCGCCATCGGTGCACAGCTGGCCGTCTTTGCAGGGGTCGCCGTCTTTGGAGGGGGCGGTGATGCACTGGAACGAAGACGCGCCCGTGGACTTGCACGAGCCGATCTCGCACTCGCCGGCAATGCCAGTGCAGTCGACGGGCAGGCCAGCAACGCACTTGCCGGCTGCACAGAAGTCGTTGGCGGTACAACCGTTGTTGTCAGAATCGCAGGACGGCGAGCCATCCTTGGGCAAGGCAACGCAGGCAAACTCGCCCGGCTTGCCGGTTTCCTTGCAGGCGGCCGTGTTGCAGGCATTGGCCGCGGCCGAGCAGTCGGCGGGTGCGCCGCTCTTGCAGGCGCCGTTCATGCACAGGTCGCCGCTGGTGCAGCCCATGCCGTCTTCGCACTTGGTGCCGTTGATAGCCTCTTGCATGACGCACTGGCCGGTCGCCGGCTGGCACTTGTTCTTCTTGCACGGCGAGTCGCCCGTGGAGTCGCACACCACCGGGTCGGGGTTCAAGTAGCACTGCTTGAGGCCATTGGCGTTGGGTTTGCAGGTATAGGCGCCGTCGCACTTGTCGTTGTTGTCATAGATGACGCAGTCCTTGTCTTCTGCGCAGGTCGGGCAGGTCAGCTTGCCGCCCGAGCACTGGCCCGACTGGCACTGGGTCGAGCCCGTGCAGTCGTCGCCGTCGTCGCAGGTGGTGCCTTCCTTGGCGTCGGTGATGACGCAGCCCTTGAGGGTGTTGCACTCGTCAATGGTGCAGGGATTGCCGTCGTCGCAGACCTTCTTGGTGCCTACACAGGTGCCTTCCTTGCAGGCGTCGGTGGTGCACAGGTCGCCGTCGTCGCAGGTGACCTGGGTGTTGACGCCGGGCAGGAACACGCAGCCGGTGGCCTCGGCACAAGAGTCGATGGTGCAGCCGTTCTTGTCGTCGCACTTGACCGCGGTGCCCACGCACTTGCCGGCGTTGCACTGGGTCTTCTCGGTGCAGGCGTCGCCGTCCTCGCACAGGGCGCCATCGACGGCGGCGTGTAGACAGCCCTTGACCTTGTCACAGGTGTCGGTGGTGCAAGGGTTCTTGTCGTCGCAGGTGTTCTGGGTGATCTGACAACCTTTTGCCTTGTCGCAGGCGTCGTTGGTGCAGACATTGCTGTCGTTGCATTCGATGGTCGCGCCGCTGCACGCGCCGCCCTTGCAGGTGGTTTTCCAGGTACAGGCGTCGCCGTCGTCGCAGGTGATGCCATCGCTGGTCACCGGTATGCAGCCCTTGGCCGGCAGGCAGCCGTTGGGAAACTGGATGCAGGCGTTGGTGTCGCTGCAGGGGGTGTCCACGCCGGTGCAGGCGCCGCTCTTGTCGCACTTGTCGCCGGAGGTGCAGGCGTTGCCGTCATCGCACTGCTTGCCCACGCCGGCCAGGTAGGCGCAGGTGCCTTCTTTGCACGCGTCTTCGGTGCAGGCATTGCCGTCGTCGCAGGTCTTGACCACGCCAGAGCACTTGGCCACTTTGCACACGTCGCTGACGGTGCACGGGTCGCCGTCGTCGCAGTCCTTGCCGTCGACCACGATGTTCTTGCAGCCGCCCAGCCCGTCGCAGGCGTCGACCGTGCACGGGTTCTTGTCGTCGCAGGTCAGCGGCGTGGCCTTGCAGGTGCCGTCTACGCAGGCGTCGTTGATCGAGCACGGGTCGCCGTCGGTGCAGGGCAGGGTATTGTCCAGCTGGTTGCTGCAGCCGTCTTTCTTGGAGCACAGATCCAGGGTGCAGTCGTTGCCGTCGTCGCAGATCACCTTGATGCCCAGGCACTTGCCATTCTTGCACACGTCGGTAGAGGTGCACTTGTCGCCGTCGTCGCACTTGCCGGCGCCGGGCTTGGGGCCGCTCAAGCAGCCCGAGCTCGGGTCGCAGATGTCGTCGGTGCAGGCGTTGCCGTCGTCGCAGACCAGCAACTTGCTGGACTTGCACAGGCCTGCGGTGCACAGCTCGCCCAGCGTGCACATGTTGTCGTCGTTGCAGGTGGCGTTGTCGGCCTTGGAGATGGCTTTGCACTGGCCACTGTCTTTTTGACAGGTGCTGACCACGCACGGCGTGTCCTTGGAGCTGTCGCACACGGTCTCGGTGCCGACCACCGGCTTGCAGAACTTGCCCTTGCTGTCGGCGGTGCACTTGTACTTCTCATTGCACAGGTTGCCGTCCTGGGCTTCAAACTTGCCGCAGTCGGCGTCGCTGGCGCACACGCAGGTGTTGACCGGGTTGACGCACTGGCCTTTGTCGCACTTGTCGCCCTCGGTCGGGGTGCAGATGGTGCCGTCGTCGCACTTGTCGCCGTCGGTCTTGGGCTTGAACAGGCAGCCCAGCTTGGGATCGCAGCTGTCGGTGGTGCAGCTGTTCTTGTCGTCGCAATCCAGGCTGGCGCCCAGGCAGTTGCCTTCCTTGCTGCAGGTGGCGTCGGTGATGCACTTGTCGGTCGAGGTGCAAGACAGGCCTTCGACCTTGAGCTGCGGCTTGCAGGCGCCCGAGTTGGGGTCGCAGGTGTTCAGGCTGCACGGCGTGTCATTGTTGGCGTCGCAAGTGACCACGGTCTTGGCGTCGATCGAGCAGACCTTGCCCTTGCCGGCTGCTTCTACGCACTTCATCAGACCGGTGCACTTGTCTCCCACGCCATACTTCTGCACGCAAAAGCTGTCGGCGCTGCAGGCTTCGCACAGGTCTTTTTCGGCCACGCACTTGCCGGCGTCGCAGTAGTCGTTGGTCGTGCAGCTCAGCCCGTCGTCGCACTTGGTCACGCCGCCGGGAGCCAGCTTATAGGTGCAGCCCTTGATCGTGTCGCAAACATCGATGGTGCAGGGGTTCTTGTCGTCGCACTTGACCTCGGCGCCGGCGCAGACGCCGCCCTGGCACAGGTCGCCAGAGGTGCACTTGCTGCCGTCGTCGCAGGGCCCTTCAAAGCCTTGGTGAGTGCAGGCTTTTTGGTAGTCAACGGCCTTGGCGTCGCAGATGTCGTTGGTGCACGGGTCGCTGTCCTTGCAGTCGCGCGGCGTGCCCTTGCAGGTCGACCCAGCGCACTTGTCGACTTCGGTGCAGCTGTCGCCGTCGTTGCAGTTGGTGCCCGCGGCCACCGGAGCGCTGTAGCAGCCGCTGCCGGGCTGGCACAGGTCGTTGGTGCAGACGTTCTTGTCGTCGCAGCCGCCGGTGGTCAGCAGATCGATGCCTTCGCATTTTCCGGACTTGCAAGCGTCCTTGCCGGTGCACTTGTTGCCGTCTTCGCAGGCCTGGCCGTCTTTGAGGGCGATCGCCGTGCACTGGCCGCAGCCGACCTTGTTGGCGTCGCACTTGGTGGGGTCGCACTGATCTTGGGTGCAGGCGTTGCCGTCATTGCACACCAGATCCAGGCCTTTGCAGGTACCCCCCTTGCAGCTGTCCGACTTGGTGCAGGCTTGGCCGTCGTCGCAGGACTCGTTGCCGCTAAGCGCCGTGTGGTCCACCTTGCAGGTCGCGGCCTTGCCGTCAAAATCGTCTTTGGTGCAGGGGTTGCCGTCGTCGATGTCCTTGACCAGGGCACCGGCGCACTTGCCGGCGACGCACTTCTCGCCCTCGTAGCAGGAGTCGCCGTCGTTGCAGGCCTGACCGTCGGCGATCGGCTTCTCTGCGCAGCCCTTGAGGGGGTCGCAATACGCCAGCGCGCAGGGGTTGTTAGAGAGCTTGCACGTCACCGCGGTGCCCTTGCACTCGCCCTTGGTGCAGGTGGCTTCGCCCACGCACAGGTTCTTGGGATCGCAAGCGGTGCCATCGGCCTGCAGGTTGGAGCTGCACTCGCCGGTCTTGGCGTCGCAGGTCTCTACGGTGCAGCTGTTGCCGTCGTCTTTGCACACCTTGGGCTGGCCAGTGCCGCACTTGCCGCCGGCCACGCAGACTTCGCCAGAAGTGCAGGGGTTGTTGTCGTCACAGGCCACGCCGGTCTTGTTGACGTACTCGCACTTGCCGGCGTCGCCGCAGCTGCCAACCTTGCACGGATTGACCACACTGGTGCCGTCCAGCAGCGCTACGCAGGCGGTCTGGCCCTCGCAGGTGCCGCTCTTGTCGCACTTGTCGCCAGTGGTACATTCTTTGCCGTCGTCGCAGCTGGCGCCGTCATCGGCCAGACCGGCTTGGCACTTGCCAGTGGTCTTGTTGCAGACCGCCTTCTGGCACTTGGTGGCGCTGACCGGAAATTCTTTGCATTGGTCGTCGGTTTGGCAGCCGATCTGGGCGTCGGCGTCGCTGGCGGTACCGCTGTCGCTGCCGTCGGCGCTGGCATCGCTGCCGGGGCCGATCGCGTCGCCGTCTTCGGATTCTTCCACGTCTCCTGTCGTCGTGGTGCCGGGCTTGGCGGGTTCTTCGGTGCAGCCCGCAGCCGACAAACCGAGCAGCAGCGTCAAACAGGCAGCAAGCCAGGACCAATTTCCGAGCACGCGGCTGGGATTGCTAGAGCGCATCGACGAACCTCCACTACATAGCCGGATGATCAGAACTGCTTAGCCCGCTCTCCTGAGCCGCAAAACCCGCTGACCTGAGTCGCAAAGCCGGATCGCCAGCCCTGCACAGCCAATGGACCCTGAGAACAAGCGGACCGGACTTGGGGGAGGCCGGTGTGATGCCTGTGACTCTTGCCGCCGCCGGGAATAAACCCGAACTGGGCGAGACCATCCTCGACAATAACAGACCCAAGCGCGCTCTCGCAAGTTACAACCGGCCCAACAACACCGCGGGCGGTTCTCTGCGGGCAACGGTGTCGCAAGCGCACGGCTGTGGGGCCGAATCGCCGGTCCAGTCTCGGCTCAGGTGGGCGGCGGCTTTCGGGGCCCGGCCTCTCTGCGGCCCACAGCCAGGCCGGCCTGAGGCGAATTTTTGCAGCGGGGGCGCCTCAGTTCAGCGGATGGCGGGCCAGGCGGTACTCGACGTGCAGCATCGGCACGCCCCACGGCTGGGCGGGGCCAATGGGCTGGTCAAACTGCAGCACCCACTCGCCGTGGCGCTCTGGCCCGGTCTCTGCCGGCGGCTGGCTGGCATGCCAGGCCTGCGCGGCCGCGGGATCCGCCGGGGCGGCCGCCGGTTCGCCTGACCACTGCGCCTGAACGGCCATCACGTGGCGCAGGCCCGGCGACGGGTGGTCTGGCCAGTTCCAGCTGCCGTGCACCGCCCCGCCCAGCGAATTGACGCTGATGACTGCCGTCCACGGCGCCCGCAGCTCGCCTTGTTGGCCATGGCCATCGGGAAGGGTAGCACTGAGGCCTTCGTCGTCTAGCTCCAACTCGCTGATCACCCAGGGCATCCTTACCGGCACGGCCACCACCGGCTGGGTCTGCAGCCCGCCCGGCACCAGCACCGCCGGCGCCAGGCCATCGACCAGCACCAGGCCCAGGCCGTGGCGCATCGCCCACAGCACAGCCTGGCGCGGCGTCATCAGCTGCGGCGGCGCCAGCAGCAGCAGGTCGGGCGCCGGTTGGGTCGGCGCCGCCTCGCCGACGCCCGCGGCGGTCAAGCCGATCGCCGCCAGGATTTGCTGAAGGGCCATGGGCGGCGAGGCGCCCAGCAAGGCGGGCGGTGCTTGGCGCAGCACGACCTGGGTGCTGTCGCCCTGGCGGCCCGCCAAGCCAAAAACGCCTTCGCGATCCAAGGTCGCCTCAAAGTCGCCGTGGTCGGTGCCGTAGGGGACGCTTAGCCACGGGCTGGTCAGCAGCAGCTGATCCAGATCGGCCTGGCCGGCCAGCTGGACGACGACCACCTTGCCGCTGGCGCGCGCCGGCAGCCCGCGGTGGCCGGGATGGTCGCCGTCGCACAGCAGCAACACCGGCCCAGCGGCAAACCACTGCTGCAATTGGCCAGGCGTCAGGCTCACAACTCCACCAGCAGCGCGTCGCCGACGTAGCGCGGGTCCAGAAGGCCCATGGCAGACAGGCCACCCAGCTCTTCGGCCAGGCGGTCCAGCGACTGGTTGACCATGCCAGCCAGCGCATCGACTTCTTCGTCGCTGCGATCGACCCGCGTCAGCAGGCCGCTGAGCAGGGCGTGGCGCAGCTCGGGGCGGACCTTGCCGTGCTCCAGCGCTGCGCTGAGGAAAGTGCGCAGGGCCACGGTGTCCAGCGACCGCAGCTCAGCCTGCCCTTGCAGGACATGCCAAGCCACCGCGGTGTTGAGCAGGGTCGATAGCCGCGCCGCCCGGCCCGGCTTGATCAGGGCCAATGCGTCCGCCATGGAGCCGCCGGCCAGCCGGGCGATGAGCGCCGCCGAGCTCTCTAGGGCGCGCAGGCGCAAGCGGACGGCGTTGAGTTCGGCCAGGCTGTGCACGGGGCGGGTGTCTCCGGGCATGGTGCCGTCTAGCGCAGTGGCGCTTGGCACCCCCGGCAGCGGCTGCAGCAGGGCCCGCACCAGCGCCGCGTCTGCCGGCTCCAGCAGATCGATGGCCGCCGGGCCGCCCAGCGCCGTGCGCAGCCGCCGTGCGCGGTGGTGCTCGATCACCACCAAGCTGTGGCCAGCGGTGAACAGGTCGGTAGGCCCCTCAACCCGGACCAGCAGTGCCGCGTAGGGCACATCGCCCTCGCTGAGGTGTTCCAGGCCCATGGCCGCCGTCTGCAGGGCGTGGCGTCCCCACTGCGGCAGCTCGGCCGTCATCGCCAGCGAAGCCGCGCGCGCCGCTTGGACGCGGTTGGCCAGGCGCACCAGGCCGACTTGCAGGCGCTCGGCTACTTGGGGTTCCAGGGCACCCATCACCCGGCCCAGAAAGTTGCCCTGCAGACCGTCGCTGGGCAGTGCCAAGCCCAGCAGCGGGGTCTCGTCTGGATCGGCTTGAAAATCAGGAATTTCTTCGGGCAGGTAGCTGCGCAGCTGGTCAGGTTGGTGGTCACCGACTTTGCGCCAGGTCTTGCGCAGCTCGGTGGCGTAGGCATGGGGATCGCGGTAGATGTAGAGCTTTTGGGCCTCTTCCTTGGGGGCGAAGCCGGCGTCCTCTAGGCGGGCGGTGCGCGATCGCACCAGGTCGTCGGTCAATTGAGCCTGTACTTCCCAGTACATGCCCTTGAGGATGGCGCGGGCTCTCAGCATGTCGATGCGAAACAGCGTCTCCAGCACTTGCTTGGCCACGGCGGCGCCATCGTCGTCGACCTCGCCGATCAACCGCGCTGAACCATCGGGAGACTCAAAGATGTCCATGTCATCGGGTAGTTCTTGATCGACTTCGGGGTGGGCCGGAATCGCCTTCAGCTTCTTGAGCAAGATCTGGCACAGCAAGCCGTCTTCCTGCGATGCCACCAGGCGCTCGTCGGTGCCGTCGCCAGCTTCGCGCGCCGCCTCAAACCACTGAAAAAACGTGTCGGCATCGACCTCATCGCCCTGCCAGCAGTCCATGTCGATGCACGCCTGCAGCTGGCGCGGCGAAGCCATCGAAAGCAGCGGGCCGCAGTCGCCCAACCCAATGTCCTTGACCAAGAACACGTATTCTTCGGCAGACAGGGCTTGGATCAGCTTCTCTGGCTCGGGCAGAGACAGCAGGAATTCCAGCTTCTCGTCGCCCGAGCCATTCATCAGCGCGGCGGGCGCGTGCATCAGCGTGCCGCCGTCTTGGCCCAGCAGCGGTCGCAGCGCTTCGCGGCGCGCCTGCGGCTCGTCTTCGTAGGGATCCCAGCTGGCACCGGCATGGGCCAGGTACTCGCGCTCGCCGCTTTCGCCAAGACCCTGGTCCTTGCCAGGGCCAAGGTCTTCTTGATCTTCTTCGCGATCGTCCCATTGCCAATGCGTCATGTCGGCCTCTTGCGTTGGCGCAAAACGCTGCGGCTTGTGTCCCGAAGCGCCCGCGCAGCCCAATAAGTAAGCACGCGGCGCTGGCGAGTCAACGCAAGGAGGCGGCTTAGCGCTGGCCGCCCAGCAGGGCCGTCAGAGCCCGCATCGGCAATTCGCTGTTGCCCTGGACCCGCAGCTTGCCGCTGGCCAGCAGGCGCAAGGGCGGGGTGCGGGCGGCCGCCAGGGCCGCCAGATCGTCCAGATCGACGTCGATCTGGGCGTCGGCCTTGTCAAAGGCGGCTTGACCGCTGCCCAGGGTCAGCACATAGCGATAGCTGTCAGCGACTTTGCGGTCGGCCAGCTGAAACGCCAGCGAGCCCTGTACCGTCGCCAGGGCTTGCCAGCCCAGCTGGTTGAGAGGGGCGCGGCTCAAGTCGGGCAAGGCCAGTGGCAGGCCCAGCTTGGTCAGCACCCCGGCCGTGCGATCGCGCAACGCGCCGGCCAGAGCCTCGCGAAAATGGCCAGACGTCATCGACCATTGGCTCAGCACTTCGGCCGGCAGCCCGCGCTGGACCTGCAGCTGCCCGGCGGTGACGCGCACCGCCCACGTTCCGCCGCCGGCGCCCAGCACGTGGACCGCGGCCCACGGCGTTTGGGCGTCGACCGGCAGGCGCAAGGCCAAGGACGGCAGGATTTTTTCAAACCATTCCGAGGGGCGGGTGGTGCGGGGCAGGCTGAAGTAGGGGTCGATCATGCCGGCAGTACTCGCAGCGTGGGGCCCGCCGCGACTGACAGTCGGGGCTGGGCCATGTCTGCAACCCTAGGCCTGTTTGGCCACCGCGGCCTGGAGCAAGGGCTGCAGTTCGCCATTCTCATACATCTCGATGGTGATGTCACAGCCGCCTAGCAGCTCGCCGCCGACATACAGCTGCGGAATGGTCGGCCACTGGCCAAATTCTTTGACGCCTTCGCGGATGTCTGGGTCGGCCAGCACGTTGATCGCCGTAAACGGCACTTCGCAGCGCTTGAGGGCTTCAACGGTGCGGGCAGAGAAGCCGCACATCGGCATGCTCGGCGTGCCTTTGAGAAAAAGCACTACCGGCTTGCTGGTGACGAGTTCCTTGATCTCTTTCTGAACGTCGCGTTCGGCCATGGGTTCCTCTTGGCGCTGGTCAGCGCTGGTTGGTGCGCAAATTGGTCGGTGCGCTAGAATAAGGTGCGTGCAAAGAGTGCTTTTCGGTCCGGCTGCCCCAGCCCCGCTTGTCCGGCCCGGCGGCGCAGCGACGGTGGCGTGCCCGCGGCCAGATCAGGCCTGCAGGACGCGGGTCTTGAGCGCCAGGGCGTGAATCTCATAGCCGACCTGTTCGCCCAGTGCCGCGTACACCATCCGGTGCTGCTGCAGCGGCGTCTTGCCGGCAAACTGCTTGGCGGCAATGGCCACCTCAAAATGGTCGCCGCCACCGGTGGTGTCGGTCACGGTGATTTCCGCACCGTCAAAAGCGGCCTGCAAGGTTGCCTGAATCCACGCGCCCATCTCTGTCCTTGGGGCGGTTGGAGCCCGCCTCAGCCCGGCAAGCATAGGGCCCCTTGCCTGCGGCGCAAGGGGGTGGGCCCAAATGCCCTGCTGCGCCACAGGTATTGCCGGAACCGAGCCGCTGGCGCCGGGCGATCGCCGCAGCGAGGTTGCAGACCGGCGGCAGAGTGCTAGGATTGGACCGCGGCGTCCGCTGCGCCAAGGGGTGTTGTTATGGGTGCACTGGCCTGCTTTGACCTCCGCGGTCAGTCCAAGCATTTCCGCCTTCGTCTGCCGAGGAAGGCTCTGCTCTTGGTTGCCCTGGCGGCCGCCTGGCTGGGCTTGAGCGCTTTTCGGCCCTTTACCCCGATGCCGTCGGTCTGCCCCACCTGCCCAGAAAAGGGCGACAAGATCGTCTTTACCGACGGCAAAGTGCTGATCGCCGACGTGGTCGCCAAGAACCAGGACGGCTACATCCTGCACCGCTTTGGCGAGCTGCGCTTTGTGCAAACGCCAGAGGTCACCAAGATCGAGTGGCAGGCCGGCGCCGAGCCGCGCGGCCTGGACGCCTACGATCAGATCCTGCTCAAGAACAAAGAGCAGACCGTCCTGCACGGCACCCTGATCCAGGTAGAGCCGGGCAAGCCGCTGGCCCTGCGCAGTCCGCGCGGGACGGTGTACACGGTGCTTAGCGGCCAGGCGTTGCTGTACTACCAGCGCGGCGTGCGCAAGGCTCCGCCCAAGGACCCCGCTGCTGGCTGACGCTGGCTTGAGCCCCGCTCAAGAACCCTGCTCTTGCCAAACTGGCTGCCGTCTGCTGGGTTGCCGCCAGCGCCGAAGCGGTGGCGCCGTCTGCAGGGCTAGCCGTGCGACCCTGGCGTGCTGGGATCGCCAGGGAGTGTGGCGGTGCCAGACAGGCTCTGACCACCTCCCGGAGTTTGAAGTCTGCTGAGACGCGGAGATTTCCCAAGAGGTTGCCCCGCACGCCGGATTCGGGTACACCTTGCGGCCAACCCAAGTTGAGGCGCTGCCACTGTGGCTACGTTCCACATCAACACCGAAGGCGACATTCGCACCGTCGATCTGGACCCGGGGCGGCCGCTGGTCATTGGGCGGTCGCGCGAGACCGACGTTCACCTTGACGACCCCAGTCTGTCGCGGCGCCACTGCGAAGTGCGCAGGGTGGGCGCCCAGTGGGTTCTTAAAGACCTGGGCTCTTTCAACGGCACCTACTGCAACAACTTGGCCGTCAGCGAGCATCGCCTGCAGCACGGCGATCAAGTGCAGCTTGGGCTGTCTGTCCTGACGTTCCTGCTCGGTCCAGAAGAGCTGCGGGCCGCGGTGCCGCAGTCGGGCACCGGCAGTGCTGACGCAGCGGAGATGTCGCGGCGACTGCGCAACTTCAAGTCACTGCTCGACATCAGCAAAGCCGTTTCTGGCGTGCTCGACACCCACCAACTGCTCGAATTGGTGGTAGAAAAAGGCATTGGCCTGACCAACGCCGAGCGCGGCTTTCTGATCCTGTTCACCTCGCCAGGCCAGGAATTCAAGGTGGCGCGCAGCCGCGACTGGCACGCTATTGAGCGCCCCGAAAAACAGGTGTCGCGCAGCGTCATTGCATCGGTGGAGAGCTCGGGCGAGCCGGTGCTGACCATCGACGCCCAAAGCGATCTGGCCTCCATGTCGCAGACCATCGCCGGTCTGGATATCCGCTCCTTGATGTGCGCGCCACTGCGGGTCAAGGACGACGTGGTGGGCTGCATCTACGTCGATAGCTCGGTCTCAGAACAGGAATTCAGCCAGGAATCGCTCAACCTGCTGCAGGCCTTTGCCGACCAGGCGGCGATCGCCATTGAGAATGCGCGCCTGTACGACGCCATGAACGCCTCGCGCGAGTCAGAGAGGCACGTCCGCCAGATCTTTCAGAAGTATGTGCCCAAAGACGTAGTCCAGCGGGCCCTGCAGCTGCAGGATGGCGGGCGGCTGTCGGCCAAGGTCTACGCCACGGTCCTGTTTTCTGACATTCGCGGCTTCACCAGCACGTCTGAGCGCATGCAGCCCGAAGAAGTGGTGGCGTTTCTCAACGACTACCTCCAGCGCATGGTCGAGATCGTGTTTGACGAGGGAGGCATTGTCGATAAGTTCATTGGCGACGCGGTGATGGCGATCTTTGGTGCGCCGCTATCGCGACCCGATGACCCCTTGCGGGCAGTGCGGGCGGCCCAGCGCATGCTGCAGGAGCTCGATCGCTTCAACGAAGACCAGGCCAGAAAGGGCGGGGTGCACATCCGCATCGGCATTGGCATTCACTCGGGCATGGTGATTGCCGGCAACATCGGCTCGGACCGCAAGATGGAGTACACGGTCATTGGCGACACGGTCAATATCGCCAGCCGTGTTCAAGACTTGACCAAGGAGTTTGGGGTCGAGATCATCATTACCCAGGGCTGCTATGACGGGACCCAGCGCTCGGTGCCGGCCCGCCTGCTGCCGCCGGTGCACGTCAAGGGCAAAGAGCACGCCCTGACGGTGTACGAGGTCCCGCGGGCCGAGGTGGCTGCAGTCGAGGGTGTTCGCCCCGAAAAAGCCACCCTGCACCCTGGTGTGGTGCGCTGGCAGTCTTCCGGCGACTTGGATGGGGCGACTCTGCCGAGGCGCGTCCTGGAGGTCGAGCGCACCGATCCCACCTTGCCCGATGGCCCAGCCTTCGTCGACCCTCGCCAGGCTGATGCACCGCCGCCCCACAGTCCGCCGTCTCACAATCCGCCGCCCCACGGTCCGCCGCCCCACGGTCCACCGTCCCACAGTCCACCACCTCAGGGTCCCTTCATCCCGCCCCCGCCAACTGGCAGAGCTCCCACGGGTTTGCGAGCACCAGTGCTCCGGCCGCCGTCCACCAAGCGCAACGGCTAAGGCTGGGTTGGCGATTATCGCTTTTCAGCGTCGCGCAGGTTGTGTAGCTTGCGCAGCGTCAGACCAGATGGCCCGTCCGCGGGCACGCTGCGCTACCACCCCAGGCAGACCTAGAAGCGGCCCACCATCCGCCCTAGCCTCTGCCCCCGATCGCCCGCGGCTCGAGCCGCTTTGAGGATCCCATGGCCTTGCCGCGTCGCTCGCGTCCCCTGCTCTCCCGCCCTTCCACTTGGTTGGCGGCAGCACTGACCTCGATCACCGTGGCGGCGCCGATGGCTGCCCAAGCGGTTTGGCCGCCTCCGCTCGACTCCGACATGTCGCAAAAAGAAAACTGGCCCAATGACGGCGGGTTTGCTCAAGGCTCTGTCGACGACAAGGGCAAGACCTGGATTACCGGCGGCGACTGGAACCAGTGGTCCTTCATCCCCGATGGCAAGCCCGGCTCTGGCGAGTGGGACCAGTTTCCCGGCTTTCGCAAGATCGAAAAGCAGATCGGCGCTGGCATGCACGCCGACCGCGGGTGGCAGAAGACCACGGGCGATCGCAGCGTGGTGATTGCGGTCCTTGACTCTGGCATCAAGTGGGATGCCGACGACCTGGTCAACAAGCACTTCTTGAACCGCAAAGAGCTGCCTGAGCCCGCTGCTGCGTGCCGTGGACCCAACTTCAAAGCCAGCGATCCCTGGGACGCCGACGGCAACGGCATCTTCAACATGCTCGACTATGCCAAGGAAGACGGCACTGCGGTGCCCAAGACGCCTTGCGACCCGGCGGTCAAAGACGCCAACGCCAACGGCCTGCTCGACCCGGGCGACCTGATCCAATTGTTCAGCGACGGCAAGGACGGCGACGGCAACGGCTACACCGACGACATCAGCGGCTGGGACTTCTTTCGCAATGACAACAATCCCTACGACGACACCCGCTACGGCCACGGCACCGGCGAAGCCAGCGATTCCGGCGCGGAAGGCAACAACGGCCGCGGTGGCCTGGGCATCTGCCCCGAGTGCACGATCTTGAACATCCGCGTCGGCGACTCGTTTGTGGCCGATGCCAACGACTGGGCGGGCGGCGTAATTTTCGCCGTCGACTCGGGGGCCAGCATCGTTCAAGAGGCCATTGGCTCGCTCAACCGCGGCACCTACGCCGAGCACGCCTTGGACTACGCCTACGCCAACAACGTGGCGGTCGTCGCCTCGGCCGCCGATGAGCTCAGCTTTCACCACAACATGCCCGGTAGCACCAACCACACGCTGTACGTCCACGCCATCGTGTTCGACGGCCCAAGCGCCAAGAATTCAACAACGTTTCTGAACTTCAACAACTGCACCAACTGGGGCGCCAACCTGCTGCTTAGCTCGCCCGGCACCGGCTGCTCTTCGGAGGCCACCGGCGTCACCTCTGGCCACGTGGGCATGATCTACTCCATGGCCAAGAAAGTGGGTCTGAATCCGCCGCTTTCTGCCGAAGAGGTGCGCGGCATCCTGATCGGCTCGGTCGATGACGTCGACGTGCCGGAGTCCGCGACCGACACCACCAAGTTTCCGTCCGGCCCGGGCTGGGATCACCACTTTGGCTATGGCCGCAACAACGTGCGCAAGTCGATTGACCTGATTGATAACAAAGAGATTCCTCCGGAAGTCGACATTGCTCAGCCGCGCTGGTACGCGCCGATCGAGGTGACGCGCACGCCCAAGGTCAAGATCCAGGGGCACATCGGCAAGCGCCAAGACGGTCTGCCGGCCCGCTACAGCGAGTACAAGTACGTGCTTGAGCTGGCCAAGGGGGTCGATCCCAAGAGCGGCTGGACCACCCTCAAAGAGGGCACCACGCCGGGCATCCAGGGCGACATCTACGAGTGGGACGCAGCAGAGACCGCCAAGTCCGTCGACTACGCCGCCCCGCTGGTCGACCACGATCAGTACACCTTCACCGTGCGGCTGCGCGTAGAAGCCAAGACCGCCGCGGGCACGACCGTCAAGAACGAGTTCCGCAAGGCGTTTGGCCTGTACAAGGAGCCGGACCTGCTGCCGGGCTTCCCGATCGAGACGGTCACCAGCATTGAGTCGTCGGCCAAGATGTTTGACCTGGACGGCGACGGCAAGGACGAGCTGCTGCAGAACACCAGCGACGGCTACTTTCACGCCTACACCGCGGAGGGCAAAGAAGCCAGCGGCTGGCCTGTCAAGATGCCGGTTCGCAAAGAGTTCAAGCCCGGCCCGGGCGATGTCAGCAAGGCCTGTGCCTACCGGACCGACAAGACCGGCTGCATCGCCAAGAACTTGACCTTCAAGCCAGAGTACATGGAGTTCTCGATCTCGACCCCGGCGATCGGCGATCTGGATGGCGACGGCAAGGTCGAGATCGTGGTCACCACCTACGACGGTCACGTCCTCGCCTTTCACCACGACGGCAAGCCAGTCAAGGGCTTCCCGGTCGAGGTCGATCGCGAGCGCGGGATCAAGACCGATCCGGACCACCTGTGGGACGACGGCATTTTTTCGGCAGCCACCCTGGCCGACCTGGACAAGGACGGCAAGCTCGAGATCATCGCCCCGGCCATGGACCAGCAGGTCTACATCTGGCGTCATGACGGCACCCCGCAGCCCGGCTGGCCGGTCATCGTTGGCGACCCCGAAGTCGCTGGCAAGATGGGCGATCGCATCATGACCACCGCGTCCGTGGGCGACGTCAACGGCGACGGCTTGCTCGACATCGCCGTGGGCACCAACGAAGTCCTGGGCGGCGAAAAGGCCAAGAACGAAGGCCGCGGCTACATCCTGCACGGCGACGGCAGCAAGCACGCTGGCGGCCCCTTCCACGCTGGCTTCCCAGTGGCCACTTACGGAATCTTGGCTTACGTGCTGCCAGTCGTCGGATCCGGCGTGCCCGGCAACCCGGCGATGGCCGACCTGGACTACGACGGCAAGCTGGAAGTCAACTTTGACACCATTGGCTCAACAGGCACCTTCTTTAACTGGCAGGGCAAGGTCTACTGCCCGGGCAAGGCCGCTGGCAAGTGCAAGAGCAGCTTTGACAACATCAACTTTGGCGCCAAGAGCGACTCCAAGGACTCGCCGTCTTACCTGCTGATTGCCTCGGGCTCGCTTGGCCGCATCGATCCGACCGGCGGCATCGACTTCGTCAAGTCTGGCGCAGGTTTCAACATCGCCATGACCTTTGCCTCAGGCGGCAAGCGCGCCAACTTTGACCACCACGTCTCGGCGTGGGACAGCCAGACCGGCAAAGCTCTGGAGGGCTGGCCGCGCGTCATTGACGACTGGCAGTTCTTTGCCAACCCGGCGATCGTGGACATCAACGCCGACAACAAGCCAGAAGTGATTGCCAGCTCAGCGGGTTACTTGCTGCACGCCTGGAACTACCAGGGCCAGAGCCCCAAGGGCTTTCCCAAGATGACCATGGGCTGGATCTTGTCTTCGCCGGCCTTGGGCGACATGGACGGCGACGGCAACTGGGACGTAGCCGCCGGCACCCGCGATGGCTGGCTGTTTGCCTGGAAGACCCAGGGCAAGAAGAAGGGCAGCTTGGCCGAGTGGCCGCAGCACGGCCACGACCTGCACAACACCAGCAATTACCACAATCCGATCAACCCTTACGCCAAGGAGGCCGCTGCCCCCGATGCCGGCCCCACCGCCGACACCGCCGACACGGCCAGCGCCGACACTGCGGCTGCGGATGCCACCAGCGCTGCCGACACCTCCAAGCCGGCGACGGCTGCCCCGGCCAAGGAAGACGACGGCTGCACGGCCAGCCCCAGCGGACGCAGCTCGGCCACCCTGGCGCTGCTGGCCCTGTTGGCGGCGGTGCTGTTGCAGCGGCGGCGGCGCGTAGCGTAGATTCCGTCCGCGCCGGCTGGTGAGCCTCCCTTCTCTTTGACCCCACCACCGCCCGCAGGAACGCCATGGCCCAAGAACTGCGCCACCAATGCTACAAGTGCCTAGAAGACCTGGTCTTTGAAGTCAAGATCGGCCGCCGCGACACCTGCCCCAACTGCGGGGCCAACCTGCACTCGTGTCGCAACTGCCGGTTCTGGAATCCTTCTGTTCACAACCAGTGCACCGAAGTCAAAGCCGAGTTCATCCGCGACCGCGAAGACGGCAATTTCTGCGGCTTCTTTCAGTTCCGCGTCGTTGGCGAAGACGCCAGCGCCGAGGCCAACTCCGCCAAGAGCAAGCTAGAAGCGCTGTTTGGCGCTGGCCCCAAAAAGCCGACCTGGGACGTGCCCGGCGCCACCAGCTCGCAGGACGCCGAAGCCGCGAGCCGTGCCAAGCTGGAGGCCCTGTTCAAGAAGTAGCGGGGCGCCGCCCCTTCGCAGAGCCGTGGCGCCAAGCGACTCAATGGCTGGGCCACGACGCTCTGCGGTCGATGCGGTCCATGCCCGCGCACGCACTGTCGGTCTGGCTTGACGGCGGTGCGGCTCTGCTCTACACTTTTTTAGCTTTTGGCCTTGTGCTCTGGCTTTGATGCAGGCGCTGGGGTCGAAAGGAGTCGAGCGGTTCGCATTCGGCAACCAAGATGGTGTCCGAGTTCCGCCAAAGCCTTGCCGTCGGAGTCCCTGCCCATGAATTTGCGATTCGCTACAGTTCGATCCGGAACAGCGCGGCTGTGTACCGCACTGGCGACCCTCAGCTTGCTCGTCCTGTCGGCGTGTGGCACCAGCGGCACCAGCGGCTCCACGGCCGCCCCCGCCGACACCACCGGTAGCGGCGATAGCACAGGCGTTGGCGACACCAAGGCCGATACCACTGCCGGCGATAGCTTTGCCGGCACCGACGCGGCCGTTGGCACCGACGCCGGCACCGTCGACACCGGCGGCACCAACCAGTGCTGCAAAGACAAGGGCGCAGAGTGCGGCTTTGTCGCCGGCTGCCCGCAGTCCTGCGGCGGCTGCCCGACCGACAAGATCTGCGACACCAAGACCGGCGCCACCAAGAACAAGTGCATCGCCAAGGTCGTTGGCCCCGCCAAGAAGAAGCTGGGCGAAGCCTGCGGTCCCAACAAAGACTGCATCGAGCCGCCCAACAACGCTCCCCAGGCCACCGTCAATGCCTACCTGCAGTGCCTGGATGACCAGTGCGACTCCAGCATGTGCTGGCTCGGCGTGTGCACCAAGCAGTGCAACATCGCCGCCGACAGCAAGAACAACGCCACCGGCGCCTCTCAGAGCGGCGGCGACGGCATTGAGGACCCGGAAGCCGCTTCGGAGTGCGAAGGCTTTATGGACGGCCCCGCCGGCAACCAGTTCAAGTGCGTACAGCTGCTGAGCGCCGCTTCGGCCCAGCAGGTCTACCGCTGCACCCCCGGCACCACCTTTGCCCCGTGCAAGGCCAACGCCGACTGCAAGGGCGGCGAAGTCTGTGGTTACAAGTACATCCGCGGCGTGTACGCCCTGACCTGCATGCCTCCGTACAAAGAGGCGGACGGCAAGGCTGGCCAGACGGTCGGCGCGTACTGCAATGACAACATCGCCGGCGGCCCGCTGTCGACCTGCAAGAACAACCTGTGCTTGGGCGTAGGCTGCGTCGACTTCTGCAAGGCTGACAGCGACTGCAACACCGCCCCCGGCGCCTGCCAGGCCGGCAAGTGCAGCAACAACGGCACCGCCTGCGCCAGCGACACCGACTGCTCGGCGTTCTACTGCAAGAAGGACCAGAAGTTCTTTGGCGCCGACAACCCGGCCGTCAACGTGTGCCTGCCCAAGCCGTGCTACCTCGACGAGGACTGCAAGGATCCGACCTACTACTGCTTGAGCGGCTACAACGGCGTCAAGAGCCAGGACGGCGACCCGGATCCGACCGACCCGACCAAGATCAAGATGCCGGGCTGGAACGAGTCGTCCTGCGTCAAGAAGGCCCCTGGCACCTCCAAGAAGGGCGAAGCCTGCGACGAGTTCCCCAATGACGCCGACACCACCGTGCCGATGTGCGAGAACAAGTACTGGTGCATGAACGGCGTTTGCGGCAACCACTGCCTGGACGACAAGAACTGCGCCGCCGGCATGAAGTGCGGCGTGGTCGAGATTCCGCTCGACACCTCCGATCCGCAGGACGACATCGACGACGTGTTCAGCGCCCTGAAGGTTTGCTCGCCGATGCCCGGTGCCGCTGGCAACTGCGCCGGCTCGCCCCAGTGCACCACCGGCAAGGCGACCTACTGCCGCGTGCTGGAAGTGGAGCTGCCCAACCCCACCACCATGACTGGCAAGTACACCCTGCAGGGCCAGTGCATTGAGCCTTCGGACAAGCAGGCCGGCATGGGCGCCGCCTGTGGCTCCGCCGTTGCCAAGACCTGCCTGTCTGGCTTCTGCCTGGGCACCGGCACCCAGGACGGCAAGGCCACCCCCGGCTGGTGCGCGGACACCTGCGGCGCCAAGAGCGACTGCCCCAGCGAAGTGGCCGTCGAGATTGCCCAGGGTCAGAAGTACAAGACCATCTGCCGCTCTTTGCTGTACGGCAACAACGCGACCCCCGACCCGCTAGACAACGTCTACGTGCCGCTGTGCCTGCTGGTCAACTCGGTGTCTTCGCTCGCCGACTGCAGCAGCGACTTCAAGTGCGCCTCGGCCACCGAGTCCTGCGCGCCGTTTGCCATCGCCACCGGCGCTGACAAGCCGGCCAAGGTCGAGTTCCGCTGCATCGACGTCAAGGGCCAGGCGACCACCGCTCCTTCCAAGAAGGTCGGCGAGTCCTGCAACCCCAACCCCGGCGACACCGACCCGGAAGAGTGCGCCAGCGGCATGTGCATGCCCGACTCGACCACCGGCAAGGGCTACTGCTCGCAGCTGTGCAAGAGTGACGCCGCCTGCGGCAGCAACGACAGCATGTTCTGCGACACCAAGCACCAGGTGGTCGCCCGCAAAGATGAGGCGATGGCCGGCTTTGCGCCGATGTGCCTCAAGAAGAAGTCCTGCATCCCGTGCGCCTATGACTTCCAGTGCTCGGGCAACTACAAGTGCACCTGGAGCGATTCCAAGGCCAAGAACGGCAGCTGCGCTCCGGCCTGCTCCACCGACGCCGACTGCGCCAAGACCGATGGCGGCGGCAAGTGCGAGGACTCCAAGGATCTGTACGGCAAGGCCACCGGCAACAAGGTGTGCACGCCGATCTGCAAGTAAGCCTCTGAGCTGACCGAGCTCCTCGCGGAGTTCGGCCGCCAGAACGCGGGCATTTACAAGCCCAACCGCCGCCTCGCAGGGTTCGCCTTGCGGGGCGGCGGTCTTTTTGGCGGGTCTGACCACAGCTCCAGACCACGCGCCATCGGCGCATCCGTGCTATGGTGCGCTCTCGCGGCGTGCCGCTGCACCTTGCCCTGCAGGGGCGGTCGCGCTGGGCGGAGGACGGATGTCAGAGGTAGCAGAAGCCAGCCAAGAGCCCGCAGCCGCCCCGCGCAAGCGCGCCGAGGTAGAGACGCTGTATATCCAGTCTTCTCCTGAAGAAACGCGGGTGGCCCTGCAGCAGGGCGATGCCGTAGTGGAGCTGCAGGTCGAGCGCACGACCGGCCGCGGCCTGTCTGGCAACATCTACCGCGGCAAGGTTCAACGGATCATTCCCAGCATGGACGCGGCCTTTGTCGAGATCGGCCTGTCGCGAGCCGCGCTGCTGCACGCCAGCGACGTGTGGACGCCGGCCGGCGTGGCCGACGGTGAAGCGGACGATGACGGCAACCGCGCCCGCAAGTCCGCCCAGCCGATCGAGGAATTGCTCAGGGCTGGCCAGCATCTGATGGTGCAGGTAGTGCGCGAGCCGGTGGGCAAGAAGGGCCCGCGGGTCACCACGTTTATCTCGCTGCCAGGCCGCAATGCCGTGTTCCTGGCCCGCGATCCGCACGTCGGTGTCTCCAAAATGATCGACGATCCGGCGGAGCGGGCGCGGCTGGAGGCCATTGTCAAAAAGCACCTGCCTGCCGGCAGCGGCGCGATCGTGCGCACCGTCGGAGAGGGGGCCACTGAGCAGGAAGTGGCCGACGATGTTAGCTTTCTGGCGCGCCAGTGGGCCGACATCCAAACCCGCTATGAGGCGGCCTCTGGGCCCTCTTTCATCTTTGACGACCTGGATCTGACGCTGAGGGTGCTGCGAGACATGGTGGGGCCCGCCACCAAGACCGTGTGGATTGACGACCCGGCGGATCAGGACCGCGTGCAGACTTTTGTGCGGAGGTTTCACCCAGAGAGCCAGCCCGAGGTCAGGCTGCACACCTCGGTCACGCCGATGTTCCCGTTTTTTGGCTTGGATCGCTGGGTCAAGCAAGCCACCGAGCCGCGGGTGTCGCTGCCCTCTGGTGGCGAGCTGGTGATCGAGCGCACCGAGGCGATGACGGTCATCGACGTCAACTCGGGCAAGCAGCTGGGGGCGGGGTCGCTGGATGCGGCGATGCTGGCGCTGAATCTTGAGGCGGCGTCAGCGATTGCCCGCGAGCTTCGGCTGCGCAACATCGGTGGCCTGGTGGTGGTCGACTTTGTCGATCTCAAGCGCAGCGAAGACCGCCGAGCCCTGGAGCAAGGCTTTGGCGAAGCTCTGGCCCGCGACCGGGCGCGGATTCGGCTCGGCCGCGTCAGCGAATTTGGCACCGTGCAGCTGACCCGCAAGCGCACCAGAGAGAGCATCTACGAGCGGTTGACCGAGCCGTGCCCCGCCTGCCATGCCCGCGGCCACGTCCGCGCCGCGGCGGACCTGGCGCTAGAGACTCTGGGGCGGGTCCGCGCCGCGCTGCGCGCCACCGGCGTGCACTCGCCGGTGCTCAAGATCCAGGCGCCGCCGCGGGTTGCCGCCATCCTCAAGGACCAGCTGGCCGAGCCGCTGGCGGCGCTAGAGAAGGAGTACAGCGTCAAGCTGGAAATCCTGGAGACGCCGCGGCTCTCTGGCGATGTGCGGGTCCTGGCTGGCGGCTAGCCCTGAGCCCTGCCGCAGACCCAGCCCTGCCACAGACCCAGCCCTGCCCCAAACCCAGCCCTGCCAAAGACCCAGCCGTGTCTCTCTGACATTGCCCAGGGCTTTGTTATCTTCATGAAGAATTGGCAGTTTTGTGTGGAGCTAGGCCCCTGGAGCGAGGCGCAGGCCCAGGTCGGCGGCGATGCGCTCTGCCGAGCGCTGCCCCGAGGTGAGCGCGCCAAACACGCCGTGACCAGAGCGGGTCGAGCCGCCAGCCAGGTACAGGCCGGGCAGAGGGCCGCGGTAGCCTGGGCGGCCGCGCTGGAATTGCGCGGGGGTGGCGGCCAGGCCGTAGCCGGTGCCGTCGCTGGCGCGGGTGTAGCGGCTGTGGGTGACCGGGGTCGCGGACTCGCGCAGGACAATGCGCTGGCGCACCCCCGGAAACAGCGCTTCCAGCCTGGCGATCATGTCTTCTTCCAGCTCGAGCTTGCGCTGGATATAGGCGGGGTTCTTGCGGTACTGGCCGCTGTGCAGCTCCTGGGCGGTGATGCCCCAGCTGCCCAGGGCTGACGGCACCAGGGCCATGACCTCTACGGCGCTGTGGCCGGCGGGGGCGTGGCCCAAAGTCCCTGGATCTTTGGCAGATGCGCTGGTGATGTAGGCGCCGCCCGGGCGATAGTCGCGCGTCGCTTGCGGGGAGTTGGCGGCGCGGTAGAACGCCTCCATGTCAAAACTATCAAATTGCCAGTAGTTGGTCGAACGATCGCCGCCGCTTTCCAAGGAGCCCTGGATGCCCAGATAGGTCATCCACAGCGCCCCACCCATCTGCCACTCTTGGGCGCGGGTCACCATGGCGCTGGGCAGGTGCTCTGGGCCCACCAACTCCAAAAAAGTCTTCTTGATGTCGGCGTTGGAGAGGACCACGTTGGCGCGGACGGTATGGGCGGGGCGCTTGCCGTCGGCCTCTACCACTACCCCGGCGGCCCGGCCGTTTTCCACCACAATCCGCTCGATGCCAGCGCGCAGGTGGATGGTGCCGCCGTGGGCTTCGATTTGATCGGCCAGCCTGTCTGCCGGAACCTGGCCGCCACCGACCGGATACCAGGCGCCGCGCAGGTAGTGCAGCATCAGCCCGGCATGCAGCAGCGCCGATGCGCGAGACGGAGCGACCGCGTAATCGCCTGACTCTCCAAGCAGAACTGCCTGCAGGCGCCGGTCGCGGGTGCAGTCGTCCAGCACCCTTTGCACCGTGGCGTGCTGATAGCGGGCCAGCAGCCGGCCGTGGAGCAGCACGTGCAGCGCTGCGCCAAAGCCGACCTTCTTGCCGGGGCCGTCGAGCTTTTGGATGGCCTGCTCGACCTCGCTCAAGAAGCGGATGTAGCGGTCAATGCCGCGCGTTTCGGCCGGAAACACCTCTACCAGCCGGTCGCGGTAGCGCTGCAGGCCGGCCGGCACGGCAAAGCGCAGCCCCGGAAAAACCAGGGTGTCAAAACCATCTGGATCCATAGGGGCGTACTCAATGTCGGCGATGCCGGCGTTGCCCAGCAGCTTGGGGATGCCGCCACCCGGGTGGCAGTCGCCGATGTAGTGCAACCCGACGTCAAAGCGGAAGCGCTGGTCGGCGCGGCCGCGCTCAAACATGGTGGCGCATCCACCGGCCACGTAGTGCGAGTCAAAGCAGGCGACCTTCTGGCCGGCGCGGGCCAGCAGCGCCGCTGCCTGCAGACCGCCAAGGCCACAGCCGACCACCGCGACATCTACTTGTTCTGGCAGGGGATTGCGCACTCGCCGGGCGGTGTGTTCAATCGGGCTGTGCATGGGGCTCCGCTGGCTGGGATAGGCGGGCATCGTCGCACGCCGGCGCCCTGGCGAAAAGCCCGGCCGCAGCCGCGGGTAGGCGGGGTGGGTGGTCAAGATCGCCGCCGTCGGCTACCGTGGGCAGCGGAGGCCCCGATGGCGAGCGTTTTGGCGATGGATCCGCAACTGCACAGTGAGCTTGCCCCGCACACGGTCTATGGCCCGGTGCCGTCACGGCGCTATGGGGTGACCCTGGGGATCAACCTGTCTCCGCAGGGGGAGAAACGCTGCCCGCTGCGCTGCACCTACTGCCAGATCGGCCCAGAGCGCGGTCCCAACCGCCACGTGGAGTTTGCCGACCTGCAGCGCTTGCAGTTGGAAGTCACCCACGCGGTGCGCACGGCGCCGCTGCCGATCGCGGCGTGGGTGCTGTCTGGCAACGGCGAGGCGACGCTGCATCCCGAGTTTCCCCAGGCGGTGGAGGTGCTTTTGCAGCTGCGGGCTCAGCTGGCCCCGCAAACGCCCATTGTGCTGTTGACCAGCGGCACCGAGCTGGGGCGGCCAGAGATCCTCAAGGCTTGCGGCCAGCTGGATGAAGTTGCGGTCAAGCTAGACGCCGGTAGCCAGGCGCTGTACCAGCGGCTCAACATGCCCTGGCAGGCGCTGGATGTTGCACAAGTGCCTATGTGGGCGGCAAAACTTCGCAACGCCATTGCCCAGACCATGCTGGTACAGGGCAGTGTGGACAACACTCTGCCAGAGGAGATCGCCGCCTACTTGAAGCTGCTGCAGCAGATGAGGCCGCAGCGCGTCGATCTGTACACCCTGGCCCGTCCGCCGATAGAACAGGGGCTGCGGCCGGCCAGTGCCGCGGCGATGCAGCAGGTTGCCGACCAGATCAATCAGCTGAGCTTGGTTGTTAGGGTTTTTGCTGACGGGCTGGATGACTGAGCCTGCGCCGCCCACACAGCCCTGCGCCACCGGCCAGGCCCCAGGTCACCGGCCAGATCTCAGTTGGCGACGTCCTGAACCTTGTAGGCCGGGTCGGCGGCGATCTCGGCGTCGGTCCACAGCATCGGTCGGAACTTGCGCTGGCTGAACAGCTGGGTCTGATCGGCAAAGTTCGGCGACTGCGGATCGGGCGACTGGCTGTAGGTGATGATCGCCTGGCCCTTGGGGCCGGTCTTGCCAAGCTCGACCACCATCACAAAGGAGCTGCCGTAGCCTACCGGATAGCCTTCCTTGGTCAGCGGCGAGGCCTTCTTGGTCACGTAGGCAGGGAAGGGCATCTTGGGCAACAGCGTGTCATTGTTGCTCAGGCTGCCAGCGATGACCTGGAACGCGCCTTCGCTGTGGGTGGCGCCTGGGATGCTGATGCGCAGGTCGCCCTTCATGGAGTACTGCAGCTCGCCGATGGTGGCATCCAGCGATCGGCTGCCCTTCTTGAGCGCCAGCACGCCGCGCGCCAGCACCTGCAGGTAGGGGTCATCGCCAGTAGCCGGTGCAAGTTTGAACCCACTCGGAGTGTTGAGCGGGTCTTTCACGTCAAAGGGCTTGTAGCTAAATGGGCTGGGACCGTCTGGCGCAGCCCAGAATTCGCGCCACAGCACGGCGCCCTTGCTGGTCGGCAAGTAGGTGCCGTCCCAAGCAGCGAGGACGGAGCAGGCCTCTGACAAGTCCACAGCGGCCAACGCTTCGCCGTCGATGGCGGCCTGCACCACCGTGCCGGGCTTGCAGCGCGCGACCAGGTCTGCGCGATAGGTCTCCGCCGAGTTGACGCGGCCGTTGTGAACCATGGTTCGCAGCTCCTCGGCGCTGAACTTGCCATCGCTGCCCGACGCGCCGCCGGCCTCGGTCATCATCCTCAGGTTCAGGCGGGTGCGGTGCGAGCGTAGCGTCTTTTCCGGGCCGTACGGGAAGGGGTAGCCCTCCAAAGGTGCGCTGGCGTTGCTCAGCCAGTGCGAGTCATTGGCGTTGAGCACGTAGTCCTGGCGGATCTGGTGCGGTGTCTTGGCAAACGGCACGAGGCCTGGCGCGCGCGATCCTGGCTCCTCTTGCCACTGGTTGTAGCCCTTAGCGCCGTCGAGCAGGATCATGCCATTGTCCCAGGCTAGCTTGGTGATGGCGTTGCCGCCGTCGACCCCGGCTTTCCACTCCGCAATGGTCTTGGCAGACAGATTGGGCGTGCTGTGCGACTCGCTGTAGAAGGCGCCGCCGGTGTCGTCAGCGGCCATGGTGTTGGTCCAGGGGTTGCCTTGGGTCGTCTCGCAGACTTTTTGCAGCTCTGCCACCGACTTGGCCATGTTGACGCGCATGAAATGCTCAAGAATGGTGCTGTGCGCTTCATTGGCGTCGCGCAGGGCCCAGGCGGTCTCTGGCGTCCACTCGGCGATTCCTCCGATGACCGCGATGGGACCGAAGTGGGTGCGCCAGAAGGTGCGGGTTTCGCTCTTGATCTTGCCGTCGGGCTGCAGGATCTCCACCGATGCCTGGTGCGAAGTCATCTTCTGCGACTTGCCATCGATCACATAAGCCGTGGGGTCGGCGGGGTCCAGCGCCATCTTGTAGACCGTGAACTTGGTCGAGGCGGAAACCGTAGCCGTAAACGCCAGGTGCTGGTTGTGGCCAATCAGCACCAGCGGCACGCCCGACAGGGTGGCGCCCTGCACGTCCAGCACACCGGGCACGGTCAAGTGCGACTCCCACAAGCGCAATTCGCCAAACCACGGAAAGTGCGGGTTGCCGACCACCAGGCCCTGGCCGCTCTCGCTCTTCTCTGCGCCCACGCCCCAGCCATTGCTGCCAAGGGTGTGTTCGCGCATCTCCTTGAACTCGCTGGTGGCTTCGGCCAAGCGTGCGTCCGTGTCGCACCACTGCTCAAAACTCTGCGGCGCTTCCATGCCCTTGGGCAGCAGCAGCGGCGCTACGGCACCCGTAGTCTTCTCTGGCACCGCAGTGAAGGCCAGGTACTTCTTGAGGTTGCGTCCAGAGGCCAGCAGCGCCAAGTCGTGGTAATAGGCCAGCAGCTCAACGGGCTGCACCGGGGTCACCCACTTGGCGTTCTTGCACGCGGTGGGCCAGCCGCTGGGCCCAGCTTCTTGCATCCGGTGGTTGAAGCCGGCGGCGTAACCCTCAAGAGCTTCCTTGCTTTCTGGGCTCATTTTGCCCGACTGCCAGGCCGTGTGGGCGTAGTGCATCACCCGCAGAGCGTGGTAGCCAAAGTCGCTCTCGACGTGGATGTCGGCCGCGCCGGGGCCAAAGTACTTGCTGCGCTGCGAGCGCACTTTGACGATCTGGTCGGCCAGCGTACAGAGATTTTCCTTGGCAAACGCGTAGCCCTGGCCAAAGGCGGCGTCGCCCAAGGTGGCGCCTTGGATGTGCGGGATGCCGTAGCTGGTCCAGCGGATCGAGGCCTTGTATTTCTTGGGGGCCCAACTGTAGGTGTCGACCGCTTGAGCGTCCGCCACGTCTGCGCTGGCGACATCGGCGGTTGCGGTGGCGTCGGCGGCAACGTCGGCGGTCGTGTCGGCCATGGCGTCTGAATGGACGTCTGTATTTGAGGTATCCGGCTTTGCTGCCTCTTCCTCAGAACACGCCGCTGTACCGACCAGCGCAGCTAGACCCAGTGCCAGGGTCCACGCTGTCGCTTTCTGCCTGACTTGTGTGCGATCCGTCATCCGTTCCTCCCGTTGGTGGCCCGCAGCATAGCAGAGCCCGGCGGAAAAACGATGCTGGCCTCCATCAGACACTGCCCCCACCGGCTCTGCCTCCCCTTGGGTCATGTCCTTGCCGACATTTAGGAATTGCGGAAATTGTGGCAGCACGCTCCGCCGGGATGACCTTGACGGCCCGGGCCCCCAGTGGGTACGGTGGGGCGCGGGCCAGCTGCTTTGGGCCAGCCGCGCCGTCGCCACGGAGCCGCCTTGACCCACCTTCCATCCCAGCGCATCGCGGTGCTGATTCCCAACCTCAACGGTGGTGGGGCGGAGCGGGTCACTGCCAACCTGATCAACGCCTTGGTCCAGCGCGGCATCCAGGTCGACCTGCTGCTGATCCGTGCAGAAGGCCCCCACCTCGCTAGAATTCCACCGCAGGTGCGCATCATCGAGCTTCCCGCCAAGCGCACGCTGCTGGCGGCGCGGCCTTTGGCGGCCTACCTCAAAGAACATCGTCCGGCAGCGCTTCTGGCGGTGATGGACAGCGCCGCGGTGGTGGCGGCGGTGGCGCGGCGGCTGGCCAGGGTCGATACGCGGGTGGTGGCGGTGCTGCACAACGCCACGGTGATGAGGGCGGCGGCCAAAGTCCCGTTGCACGACAGGTGGTTGCCGATTGCTCTGCGCAGTCAGCTGTGGCTGACCGATGCGGTGGTGGCGGTGTCGACCGGGCTGGCTGACGAGCTGCGCCTGCTGTTTCCGTGGCTGCGCACCAAGGTTCAGGTCATCTACAATCCGGTCGTGACGGCGGAGCTGCTGCAAAAAGCTGAGGAGAAGCCCGATCATCCGTGGCTGCAGCCGGGCCAGCCGCCGGTGGTGGTCGGCATGGGCCGCCTGTGTGCGGCAAAGGATTTCGCCACGCTAATCCAGGCCTTTGCGTTGCTGGCGCGCCAGCGGCCGGCGCGGCTGCTGATCTATGGCGAAGGCGAGCTGCGCGGCGACCTGCAGGCTCAGGTGGCGACGTTGGGGCTGCAGGATTGCGTGCAGCTGCCTGGATGGACAGAGAATTCGGCGGCGGCGCTGCGCCATGCCGCGGTGTTTGCGCTCTCTTCTGAGTATGAAGCCCTGCCGACGGTGCTGATCGAGGCTTTGGCTTGTGGCACCCAGGTGGTGGCCACCGACTGCCGCTTTGGGCCGCGCGAGATCCTGCAGGAGGGGCGGCTGGGGCCGCTGGTGCCCACCCGCAATGCACCGGCGCTGGCAGGGGCGCTGGTCCAGGCGCTGGACAGGCCCATTGATGCGGAGTTGTTGCGGCAGCGGGCTCAGGATTTCTCAGAGTCCGTCTGCACAGATCAGTACTTGTGGCTGCTGCTGCCGGGGTGATCGGCGCTTCTAGCTCGGCTGAGCCGGCGCCTTGCGGCGATGCTCGCGGTAGAGCTTGAGCCCATGCTGCCCGGCCAGGGTCGCCCGCGCCGCTTCCACCTCGGCGCGCATGGCCCCTGGCAGCTGGTCCAACGGCGGAAACGGCAGGGGGTGCTCAGGCGGCTGCAGCAGCGGGCTGGCCAGTGCAGCAAAGGTCAGGTCAGCCGTCGTCAGCTGGTTGCCCGCCAAGAACAACCGGCCATCGCTGAGTTTTTCGCTGAGCAGGGCCAGAATTTCGCGCATCCGCACCACCGATCGCTCGGTCCCAGCGGCGTCAATGCCCAGGCCGCGGCGCAGCAGCCGCCGCGCCAGCGGAAAACTTGCCTTCATGATCAGCAGTTCTGTCGGCGGCACCCCTTGGCTGGCATAGCGCAGGGTCAGGGCCTTGTCTGGCAGCAGGTGGAAGTAGCCCCAGCGCCGGGTGGCCGGTCCCAGCTTCTCATCCAGCAGGTCTTCTAGCGCCGCGATCTCCTGGCGCTGGGCGTCGTCGCTGCCATACAGCCCCAGCTGGGGGTGGCGGCGGTCGAGCCACAGCAGGATGTCGGTCGAATCGCCCAGGACTTCGCCTTCCTTGGTCACCAGGGCTGGCACCGTGCGCCCAGCGCCGGCGGTCAGGCTATAGCCCCAGTGCAGCAGCGGCAGGTGGGCGCTCTCTTGGTAGGGCTCGCCAGCCAACTCCAGGGCCCAGCGCACTTTTTCGCAGTAGTGGCTGATGGCAATCGTGATCAGGCGGTGCATGGGTTCCTTGGCAGCGGCCGTTGGCGGGCAGCCTGGGCGTCTACCACCGCGCGGCGAGTTTGCCAAGGCGCGACTCTTTTGGGGTCTGGCCGCACCCCTTTGGACCGGCGGTGGTTGCCGCTGGGCGCGGCGGCCCGTATCCTGTAAAGTTCAGTGGCAGAACCGCCGGCGCCCCGCCGCGGGCTGCGAACCGTTCGGAGGTGTCATGCGGCCAACCAGACCAGCGACCCCAGTGAGCCCAACGGCCGGCTTCTGGGTCGGTAGCGGCGGCGCGCGCCTGTGGTTGGTCGGCTGTTGGCTGATCGCCGCTCTGGCCAGCGGCTGCAGCGAAAACACCGTGGACGGCACCATGGTCAACGCCGATGGCAGCGGCGGCTTTGGCGACAGCGCCGCCCTGGAAGACAGCGGCGGTCTGTTTGGCAGCGATACCCTGACTTTGGAGCTGCCCCCCAAAGACACTGGCCCGGTGCAAGGCGAATTCGGCTGGCCGTGTACAGAAGCCGAAGAGTGCAACACCGGCTTGTGCATCGAAAGCCCGCTGACCACCACCGGCAAGATGTGCACCAAGTTCTGCGGCACCTGCCCCACCGGCTATCAGTGCGTCGAAGAAGTCATCCCCGGCACCTCAGACAAGGGCTACTACTGCGCCCCCAAGTTCAAATTCCTGTGCGATCCCTGCGATGACAACCTGGGCTGCAACAGCGATGGCAAGGCCGGCAACGTATGTCTGCAGTACGGCACTGGCGGCAACTCTGGCAGCTTTTGCGGCGCGGCGTGCAGCGAGATCAAGCCCGACTGCCCAGACGGCTTTACCTGCGAGCCCAACATCGACAAAGACACCGGCCTGAACACCTACCAGTGCCGGCGCGACGGGCTGTGCGAGTGCAGCTCCAACGCCAAGCTGTTGGGGCTAAAGACCAGCTGCACCAACAAGAACATCTACGGCACCTGCAAGGGCTTTCGCCAGTGCACGGCCGACGGTCTGACGGCCTGCAACGCCACCGTGGCCAAGCCCGAGGAGTGCAACGGCCTGGACGACGACTGCAACGGCAAGACCGACGACTTTCAGGCCGGCGCCACCTGCGACCTCAAGAATGAGTTTGGCACCTGCAAGGGCCAGATCAAAGAATGCGTAGACGGCCAAGCGGTTTGCGACGGCAAGAAACCCGCGCCCGAAGCCTGCAACGGCGTGGACGACAACTGCAACGGCGACACCGACGAAGGCCTGTGCGAAGACGGCGACCCGTGCACCAAAGACAGCTGCAACACCGATGGCTCCTGCAAGCACATCCAGCTGGGCGGCTTGGTCTGCGACGACGGCTCCTTGTGCACCCAGGTAGACAAGTGCGTGTCGGGCAAGTGCATGGGCGGCAGCGAGCTGGACTGCAATGACAAGGACCCGTGCACCAGCGACTCCTGCAACCCGATTGACGGCTGCAAGCACGCACCCGCCAGCGAGGGCATCTGCCCCGACGACGGCATCCAGTGCACCCAAGACCTGTGCCAGAACGGCAAGTGCAGCCACCCCCAGGCCAGCGACGGCACCAAGTGCGCCGAAGACGGCAAGCCCTGCACTGCGGACATCTGCACCGCCGGCAAGTGCGAGCACCCGCTGACCGACGGCCAGACCTGCACCGACGACGGCAAGCCCTGCACAACCGACGTCTGCGTCGGCGGTATCTGCAAGCACAACCCGGCCAGCAGCATCCCCTGCGATGACGGCAACATCTGCACCCAGAATGACAACTGCCTCAACGGCACCTGCAAGCCCGGCCTGGTCAACCAGTGCAACGACGGCGCGCCGTGCACCAAGGACTCTTGCGTTCCCGGCACCGGCTGCGTGCACAGCGTAGAAGGCGGCAATGGCTTGCCGTGCCCGGCTTCCTCAGCGGCGTGCCCGGTGGGCGTGTGCTCTGGCGGCGCCTGCTACTCCAAGCCCAGCGTGCCCTGCACCTACGCCTACGACCCGGGCCTGTGCGGCGATGAGATGGACCTGCCCGGCACCTGCAACTCCGGCGGCAAATGCACCGTGACCAAAGACGCGATTCCCGGCAAGGTCACCTGCACTATCCCCTGCAAATCCGTGTGCTTGGCATGCAGCTTGGGCGGCTTTCCGATCCAGCTTTGCATGGACGGCGTCTTTGGCTTCTGAGCCGGCCCGTCGCGCTGCGCCAGGCCCAACAGCCATTGGCGCTGGCGCCGGGCCCGCTGAGGGCGGAAAGTTGGTAGCGGATCCATCCTTAGACTAAACTCGGCGGGTTGTGCGTTCTGCTCTTGCAACGCCACCGCGGAGTGATTTTGGCCGCCCCTGCCACCCAGCCCGATGCCGGTCTGCCGCCCAAGCCCAGCTGGGGCCGGCGCGCGGCGCGTCTGCTGGCGTCGCTGGGGCGCAGCGTCTATCTGGCGACTATCCAGGGCATTGTGGGCTTGGTGTGGCTGGCGACCGTGGTGTACCTAGCGGTCAACTCCCCATCAGCGGCGCGCATCGGCTCCGAGGTGGCCAGTCAGGTGCTGCCTGGCGAATTGCGGATGCGCAGCCTGCGGGTCGGCCCGGTGGTCGAGCAGGGCGAGCTGCGGGTCCGGCTGGTGGCGGATCAGCTAGAGGTGCGCGAGCCGCTTGGCGAAGTGGTGCTGTCGGCCCGGCTGCTGGTGGTCGAGCTGGCGCCGTCGCGGCTGGTCGATGGCTTGCGCGCCGGGGCCCTGCGGCTGAGCCTGCCGCGGCTGGATCTGCAGTCGCCGCTGGTGGTCTTGGACAACGACGCCAAGGGGCGGCTGCGGCTGGTCACGGCCTTTGTCGACTTCGACCAGCCGCCCGATCCCGCGGCCAAGCCCATGCCGGTGTGGCTGCGGCTGGGGGCGGCCAAGGTGCGCGACGCCGCCTTTCGCATGGACCTGCCGGCGATGCAGATCGACAGCCACGCCCTTGATTTTGACAGCAATGGCGCGCAGATCGAAGTGCCGGTCGGCAGGCCGCCGCAGGTGCAGTACTCTTTGCAGCGGGCGGTGGCAGGCCATGTCGCGGTGACCCTGGACGCCATGAGGTTGCTGCCGCCGATCCCGGCCGGATCGCTGCAACTAGACAGCGTAGAAGGCGATTTGCAGCGGGTGTTGGTAGATGGCCTCAGCGTGCAGATGCCGCCGGTGGATTGGCGCAAGCCACTGGCCGAGCCGGATGCCGTCATCAGCCGCGCCCGCATCGACGTCGAGATGGCCAGCGACATCCGGATCCACGCCGACCAGTTTGCGCTGGCGACCTCAAGCAAGTCGCCCTTCTTGCGCGACCTGCTGGGGGATCTGTTTGATGCCCGCGCGGCAGTGGTTGGGCAGTTCCGCTTTGACCTGCTCGACGGCTTTTGGGCTCAGGGCGACGTGGCGGCCAGCGGTCTGATCTCGGGTTTTCAGACCGAAGCGCTGCGCGGCAAGGTCGAAGTCGAAACGGGCTCGCGCGGCGATGCGGCGATGCGGGTGATCAGCACGGACCTCCAGCTGCACGCCTATGGTGGCTGGCTGACCAGCCCGCGCATTGAGTACAAGATGGCGCTGGATCGCCCAGAACATCAAGTGCGCGGTGAGTTTTTTGTCGACGGCATGCGCGGCGACCTGCCGTTGATGGCCCGCTCGGTGGGCCTTGTTGGCCTGACGCCGGCGCTGGCTGCGGGGTGGCTCAAGGGGCGGCTGGGCACGGCGGTGCGCATCCACCTGCCGACCGGTAGGCCGCTGGACATGGACGTGGCCCTGGACGCTGACCTGAGCCTGGACCGCGACACCTTTTTGGACTTCATCCAGCAGCCGCTGCCGCGGGTCGAGTGGCGCGGTGGCATGAGGCTGGCGATGGGGCCCGACGCCAAGGGCCAGCAAACGCTGATGGTCACCCTGGATCGCAGCCGGCTGCGGGCCAAAGACGCGCAGGGCGGCGGTGAGCTGCTGCTTGATCTGCAGGCCGACGGCGCGCTGGACCTTACCGGGCCCGCCACGGCGCTGGCGCTGTCGCTGTGGATGCCGCGGATGCAGGCCTGGCTGGAGCCGCTGGGGCTGCCGGGCTATCAGGGCTCGCTGCGGCTTGAGGCGGGCCAGCTGCGCGGCAAGATGCTGGCGTGGGATGCGCAGGCGGCGCTGACCGTGGCAGAGCTGGTGACGCCGTGGCTCAAGGTGCGGCGGGCCAGCGCCAAGATGTCTTTGCAAAGCGGCGTGCTTGGGCTGGGGGGGCTGCGGGTCAGCACCGACTTTGGCGAAGCGCGCGGCGACTTTACCATGGCGCTGTTTGGCGGCGACTGGACGGTGCTGCGCGCCAAACAGCCGCTGTTGCTCAAGAATTTTGACATGCCGGCCATCGACCTGGCCAAGGCGCAGGCGGCCCTCAAGCTGACGGCCCTGCCGCGGGTGGCGGGCCAGGCCTCGCTGCGCGGTGGTCGGGTGGCCATGGACGCGAAAAATGCAAAGACAACCCTGCAGTTGTCGGGCCAGGTGGCGGCGCGCCAGCTAGACGTGGCCGGCGAGAGGTTGGACTCGCTGCAGGGCCACATCGAGCTCATCGGCCAGCGCGCGGTCCTGCAAGATGGCCGGCTGCGGCGGCGCGGCGACCCGGCGGATGGCAGCCAGGACCTGCGGCTGGCCGGCCGCTACCACCTAGGCAACGGCAGTTTTGAGGGCGAAATCGACTTGCCCATGCTGCAATTGCAGAGCCTGCCCAGCCTGGGCGACCTGCCAATGCGCGGCAAGGTCGGGCTGGTCGCCAAGGCCAAGGGCGATGCGGCAGGGCTAGAAATGCAGGCCGACGTGACCATGCAGGACCTGGCGTGGGCCAAGATCCCCATTGGCAGCGCCAAGCTGCACATCGCCAAGACCCGCGACGGGCCAGCGCTGCTGACGAGCTCTGAGTTCTTCAACAACTTCCAATTGATGCCGGGGAGTCAGATCGACTTCAAGGGCATGGCTCCGTCCGGCGGCCAAGTGCGGGTGGCCACGGTGGGCAGCATCGACCCGATCCGCCGGCTGGGAATGGAGAAGCTACCCGGTATGCAGATCCGGCTGGAGGGGGAGGCCAACACCATCCTGCAAATGGCTGGCAAAGCGCTGGACTGGCGCGTCGAGTCGGCGGTGCCGTCGGGCGGACTGTGGGTCGACATGGGCAGCGGCGTGCGGCCGATTCGCAACACCAGCGTGATGCTGAGCACGGTGACGGCCAAAGAGATCAACCTGAGCAGCACCTACTTTGAGGTGGAAGGCACGCCGCTAGAGCTGTGTGGGGCGCTGCTGCCCCAGGGCGAAGACAAGCCCATGCACCTGCTGGCCTATGCTGCGGGCACGCTGGCGGTGCCGCGCTGGGGGCCGCTGGGCGCGTCGCTGGCCAGCATGGACGTCCAGCTGGACATCTTGCCCGACCCAGTGGTAACTGCCGACAAGCGCTCGCAGTGTCTGCAAGGGGTGGCGGGGCGGCTGCGCATCGAAGGCGGTTTTCCCGGCGACCCGCTGCGGATCCAGGGGGCGCTGCGCTCTCACGCCAGCAGCATGGTCCTGCGCGGTCTTGGCGAGATGACGATCGCCGAGGGAGCCAGGCTGTACCTCGCCACCAGCAGTAAAGGCTTGATGACGCTGATGATTCCTGCTGATCAGCCCCTGAGCATGCACCTGATGGACGGCGACCTGACGACTTCGGGCACGGTGCGGGTGCTGGGAGACAAGCTGCTGTCGATGAACCTGCGCGCCGACGGCCGCGAGCTGCTGGTGGCCAAGCCCAAGGAGTACCAGCTGTCGGTCGCGCCGCAGGTCACGCTGGTGGGTACGGACATGGATGACCCAGAGAACCGCTCGATCACCCTGGCCGGCAAGGTCAAAATCACCGATGGCACCGTGTCCAAGGCCTTCAACGCCACAACCGAGGTGATTGCCAACGTGACCGACCGCAAGGTAGAGAGCTACTCCAAGCCGCTGACCGAAACCATGCCGATGCTGGCCGAAGTGCAGCTGGACCTTGACGTGCTGCTGCAAGGCATTGAAGTGACCAGCCGCGTCTCTGCCGTCAAGTGCGACGTGGTGGCCGATGGCGCGCTCAAGGTGGGTGGAACGCTGACGTCTCTTGAATTGCGAAATAATATCAATGTTGTAGAGGGTTCTGGTAGCCAGGTGTCCATGCCCTACAACAACCTGGTCTTTGACGTCGAGCGCGGCGTCTTGGAGTTTGAGGGCGACCCGAGCACTCCGCTCATCGACGCTTTGGCGCGCATCGACATCCCAGTCAAGGCCGGCTCGCGGTCGAGCTCAACCGCTACTTTAAGCGTCAGCTCTGAGTTGACGTCGGATAGCACCCAGAGTACAGAAATCGTGCAGGTTTTTGTGGGGATCAAGGGGCACTGGGGCGAGAAGGACATGGCGCTCAAGTTCAGCTCCAACAAGGGAGACAGCGAGGCCGACGTGCAGTGCCTGCTGGCCTTCCGCCGCCGCTGCAACGATGAAGGCGGCCCAGGCATGCGCTTGACCACCGACTTCTTGATTGGCGACACCGTCAACCGCGCCGTGCTGGCCGTGTTTCAGGGGCTGGTAGACACCTTGACCTTTGACTTTGACGCGCTGAACCTGGGCTTTAACGCTGAAGTGGTCAAGAAGTTTGGCAAGAACATCAGCATGGGCACCCGGGTGCAGACGGGCAAAGAGAACCGCTACGACGCCGATTTCTCTTTTCGCATCACCGACCGCCTGAGCTTGAATGGCCTGTGGCGGCGCACCCGGCCGCTGGACACTTCGACCAACAGCCAGACCACCATTGACACCTACGAATCCAAGCTGCGCTACAAAGTCGTGCTGGATGACTAGGCGACTCAAGCTCGGCTTCGATCGCCGGTGGACCTTGGGCTTGCTGGCCGGCACTGGGCAAGACGGCTGGGCCTTTTTCCGCCAGCCAAGCCTCATCCACCCCGCCCGCCAGTGCGGCGCGGGCGGCAGGGCAGCAGGGCGCCTCTGCGTTGCTGCGGTGGCTTGGCTGGCTGCGGCGTGGCTGTGGGCGGCAGCGGCCCAGGCCCAGCCCGTGGCGTTGCCGGCGCCGGCCACGGCGGACCAGGGCAAGGCGGGCGCCGGACTCGCGGTGGGCTTGCCGTTTGGCGGCACCGACTCGGACCAGAGCCCGGTTGCGGTAGCCCAGCAGCTGCTGGGAGATGCCGCGGTGCTCAAGGCCGAGGCGCTGTGCTTGCGCCGCCGCATCGGATCGTTGGATCTGGAGGGCTGCCCGGGCAGCGCCTGCGCCGACCCCGCGGTCAAGGCGCGGCTGCTGACCCTGACCGACATCGCGGTGGGCTGGCAGCTGGCGCCGGGCAGAATCCGCTTGGCCACAGAGCGGTTGCGTCAGGTCGGCTACTTCAAGCAGGTCACACCGCTGTGCGTTTCTGAAGGCGGTGGACGTGCGCGGCTGCGTTTTGTGGTCGTGGCCAATCAGTTTGTGCGGGCGGTGGTGTTTCGCGGCAATAGCGCGATCCTGCAAGACGAGCTGCGGGCCAAGCTGGTCATCCAGCCCGGCGACGTGCTCAACCTGGACGCCAAAGAGGGCTTGGCCAAGCTGCAGACCCAGCGCGATGCGTTTGAGGCCCTCTACCGCAAAAACGGCTTTGATGACGCGCGGGTCGACCTGACGACCCAGCCCATCGCCACCGGCGAATTGCGGTTGGTGGTGCAGATCGAAGAAGGCGAGCGCAAGCGCGTGGCCCAGGTCAAGGTCAGCATCGCCGCGCAGGCGCCGCCAACGGCCGAAGAGCGCCGCCATGGGCTGGTGTGTCCGGGGGTCGGCGAGCGCGCGGTGCTGGTGGCGGCGGACGCCAGCAAGCTCGAAGTGTTCAGCCAGCGCGAGGTCAACCGCGTGCGCGGCCGTGTGCGCGCCTACCTGCGCCGGCTGGGCTACGGCACGCCGCGCATTGAGGTGGTCCACGACGAGGCCGAGCAGACCGTGCGCATCGACGTGCGCGCCGGGCGCTGTGCGCTGGTGCGGGTGCTGGTGCGCGACGACTCCGGCGGCGGCGGATCGGGCGGCTATGTGCTGAGCGATGACAGCACCCTGTACGACGCGTTGCCCTTTGCCGACAGCGGCTTGTTTGACTTTGAAGAGGCCGAGCGCGGCCGCCTGGGCCTGCTAAGCGCGCTAGAGAACCGCGGCCACCTGTTTGCCGAAGTGCGCCTGGACTACCGGCCAGTGCCGCCGCAGATTTCCGCTGCGATGTCGGCAGCGGTGACCTACTACGTGACCACCGGCTACATCAGCCAAGTGCGCGGGATCTTCTTTCACGCCCTGGACCATCCGCGCCGGGCGGGCATCGGAGACGATGAGCTGCGCTCGGTCATTTCCAGCAAGGCCTATGACTTCTTTGGGAGTGGCGGATTTCTTCAAGTGGATCAGTTACTTGCCGATCTGGATGCCCTGCGCGCTCACTTTCTCAGCCAGGGCTACTACCAGTTTCGCTATGCCACGGTGCTGCCCGAAGGGGTGACGCCGACCGCCACCAACCACAGAATCCGCGAGGAGGTCGGCGGGCAGGCGCAGTTCGTCTATCGCTATGCTGACAAGGGCTTTCGGGTGCGCCGGCCAGCGGGAGAGAACTTTATCTACATCGACATCGACTACCGCGAAGGCGAGCGGGCGCGGCTAGAAAGCCTGTCCATCGAGGGCGCGGCGCAGGTGTCGCAGGCAGAGCTGGTGGGCTTGCTGCCCATCAAGGTCAAAGAAGTTATCAGCTATGAGCTGCTGGCCCAGGCCGTCAAGGTGTTGGAGCAGCGCTATCGCAACAACGGCTTCTTCAAGATGAAGTTTCGCGTTACCTGCTCGGCCAGCCAGCCAGACATGCAGGAGGGCGACTGCGAACCCCGATCGGTGCTGGCGCGGTCGGTTCGGGTCAAGCTGGTTATTGAAGAGGGCGAGCGGGTGCATTTTGGCGAGTCTTTTCTGATTGGCAACTTCGGCACCGACAGCGACGTGATCCTGCGCGATCTGCCAGCCGTGGGGCGGCCGTGGTCGGCGGCAGAAGAGGCCGAGGCCCAGCGGCGCCTGCGCAACTTGGGGCTGTTCAGCCAGGTGAGCCTGCAGCACATCGGCGACAAGGAGAAGCCGCCGCGCGAGCGCATGGCCACAGCGCTGCACCTGGTAGAAGGTAGCAACCGCTATTGGGAGACGGCGGTAGGCTTTCAGACCATCAACACCCAGCGCAGCGCCTTTGAGGTGACCACCGCCAGCAGCGTCCGCGATGCCATCGACCGCTGGACCACCGCCACCGACCGCATGAGCCTGGGTTTTGGCAGCGCCCAGAACCTGACCCTGCCCAACTTGCTGGCCACTGCCGAAGGATCCTACGTCAACCGCAACTTCTTGCGCAGCGGCAAGCTGTTGCGTTTGACCAGCAAGCTGGGTGCCACCCTGCCTCCCGACTACAGCGGCGTGCCCTATGGCCCGACGCCGGTGTGCTTGAGCACGGCCAAAGCCAACGAGTGCGTCTCTTGGTACAACCGCGGGTCGCGAGAGCCGCCGTGGTGGTCTGACACCCTGCGCTACGCCGCGGTGCAGGCCATCTACGAGGATCCGCGCCTATTTGGCTCCAGCACTGCGGTGCGGGTGGTGGCGCCGTACTTGGAGCACGACTACGCGATTGCCGGCTACGACGCCGACCGCATTGGCACCTCGGTGACGCTGGCGCGGCGCTTTGGCAAGCTGGGAGTCAGCCTGGTCCTGAACGGCGGCAAGATCCGCACCCGCTTGGCCAGCGAGAGGGACCAGGACTTTGAACAGGATTTTGAGTGGCAGTACTCGGTCGGCCCGCAGCTGGCCTATGACAACACCGATTCGCCGATCAACCCGCGCAGCGGCTTCTCTCTTAAGTTTGAGCTGCCCTACATCAACGCGATGGTGACGCCGCTGGCCCGCGGCAACAGTTTGGAGGTCCGGCCTTTCCGCGCCAACCTGTTCAAGTGGGACTCCACGGCGCGCTGGTACGTGCCCGTTGGCGATGCGCTGACCCTGGCCATGGCCCTGCACGGCGGCGGCGGCTACTCGCTGGACAGCGCAGCGGCTGCCCTGCCCACCGACGCCCGCTTTCGGCTAGGAGGCTCGCTGCCCCAGGGCCTGCTGCGCGGCTACAGCGATGGCGGCATACGCCAATACGATCAAGACGGTTGCACCAAAGTCAAAGATGCCAGCGGTCGCGCCAAGCGCTGCGGCAGCAGCTACGCCGCCGGCGACTACACCCTGGCCGACGGCAATGCGGTGGCCAACGGCTCGATCGAGCTGCGGTTTCCCGTCTTTGCCTCCGCTGGCGTGTTTGGCGCGGCCTTTTGGGACTTGGGCGGCCTGTCAGAGAGCTGGGGCGAGTGGCACCGCAACGCCATCCGCCACGGCGTGGGAGCCGGCCTGCGCTACCTGATCGCCGGGCAGATCCCGGTGCGCTTGGACTATGGCCTGGCCATCGGCTCGCAGTGCCGCGACGTAGTGCTCGACGAAGTCAGCGGCAACTACCTGTGTGCCCAAGACGAGTTTGGCAAGCTGAACCTGGGCGTCCTCTACGCTTTCTGAGCTGGGCTGCCGACTGCAAGCCGGCGGCGCTGCAGCCGACGGGGCGGCTCAGGGCGCTTTTGCGCAATCCCGGGCCGTGCTACCGTGGCGCGCGCGCGAGGCCGTGGGTCGGTGCGCAGACCGGCCGATCGCGGACCCGACCGAGGTGAAGATGGCGCGCATGAACATCATCCAAGCTGTCAATGACGCGCTGGCCGTGGCGATGCGCCGCGATCCCAGCGTGGTGCTGCTGGGCGAGGATGTCGGCAAATTCGGCGGGGTCTTTCGGGCGACGGTGGGTCTTCAAGAGGAATTTGGCGACGACCGGGTCATCGACACCCCCCTGGCCGAGTCGGGCATCATCGGCACGGCCATTGGCATGGCCATGTATGGGCTGCGACCGGTGGCAGAGATCCAGTTCTCTGACTTCATCTACCCGGCCTATGACCAAATCGTCAATGAATTGGCCAAGGCTCGCTACCGGTCGGGCGGCGAGTTCCCGGCGCCGATGGTGATTCGCACCCCTTTTGGCGGCGGCATCCGCGGCGGTCACTACCACTCGCAGTCGCCCGAGGCGATCTTTTGCCACCAAGCCGGTTTGGTGGTCGTCGCTCCCTCCAATCCCTATGACGCCAAGGGCTTGTTGCTTTCCGCTCTGACCAGCGACGACCCGGTGATGGTGTTTGAGCCCAAGCGCGTCTACCGCGGCCCCGACCACGGCACCAACTGGACGGCCCACCCCAAAAGCGAGGTGCCAGATGGCTGGTACACCGTTGAATTTGGCAAGGCCGACACGGTGCGGCCGCTGACGGGCCAGGGCACAGCTGTCAGCCTGATCAGCTACGGCGCGATGGTCCATACCTGCGCCAAAGCTGCGGAATTGGCGGCGGCAGAGGGCATTGACGTCGAGCTCATCGACCTGCGCAGCTTGGTGCCCCTGGATCTGGAGGCGCTGCGCGACAGCGGCCTGCGGACCGGCCGGGTGGTCGTGGCCAATGAAGCGCCGCGCACGTGCGGGTTTGCCGCCGAACTGGTGGCGCTGGTGACGGAACACTGCTTTGATGCGCTGCAGGCGCCGGTGCTGCGGGTGACGGGGTGGGACACGCCCTTTCCGTACACGCTAGAGAGCGCCTACCTGCCCGACCCGCAGCGGGTGCTGGCCGCGCTGCGTGCGACTGCGAATTACCGATAAACTGAGCGTATTGAGGGGACTATGGCGTTTGCATTCAAGCTGCCGGACATCGGCGAGGGTGTGGTCGAAGGCGAGCTGACCAAGTGGTTGGTCCAAGATGGCCAGCAGGTAGCTGAAGACACACCGCTGTTTGAGGTTTTGACCGACAAGGTCTCTGCCGTCATCCCTTCGCCCAAAGCGGGTCACATCGCGCGCCGCCACTTTGCCGAGGGCGACATGGTGCCGGTGGGCGCCGTGGTCGTGACGATTGAAGAGGCTGCGGGCGCGGTTGCCGTGGCAGCTCCCGCGCCGATCGCCGCAGCCGTGGCGAGCCCAGCGGCGACAGCCGCTGCGCCAGCAGCCCCTCCGGCCGCCGCTCCGGCCCCAGCTCCAGCTGCGGCCCAGCGGGCTCCAGATGAGCGGGTCCGCGCTGCACCGGCCACGCGCAAGCTGGCGCGCGAGCTTGGCATTGACCTGTTTGAGGTGCCGGGGACGGGCGACAGCGGCCGGGTGACCCAGGCCGACGTACAGGGTTGGGCCGCGGCGATTGCCGGCAAGGGCGCGGCTCCGCAGGCCAAGCCTGCAGCCGCCGCCGCTGCCAAGCCGGTGCGCGCTGCTGTGGCGCTCCCAGCAGGGCCAGACGAAGAGCGGATCCGCCTCAAGGGCCTGCGCAAGCGCATCCACGCCAAGATGCGCGAGTCCAAGGACCACGCTGCGCACTTCACCTACGTGGAAGAGATCGACTTTACCGCCGTCTCTGAGCTGCGCGTGGCGCTTGAGAAATTCGGCCTCAAGGCCACCTTCTTGCCGTTTGTCATCAAGGCGGTGACCCTGGCCCTCAAGAAGCCCGAGTTCGCCTACCTCAACGCTTCAGTCGATGACGCGGCGGGCGAGATCGTGGTCAAGCGCCGCTACCACGTCGGCGTGGCCGCCGCGACCGAGGCCGGCCTGATGGTGCCGGTGGTGCGCGATGCCGACCGCCTGTCGATGCGCGACCTGATTGCAGAGGTCAAGCGCCTGGGCGAAGGCGCCCGAGCCGGCACCCTGCCAGCCGAGGACATGAGCGGGTCGACCTTTACCATCACTTCGCTCGGCAAGATCGGCGGCATGTTTGCCACCCCCATCATCAACTACCCAGAAGTGGCCATCCTTGGCCTGCACAAAGTAGAGAAGAGGCCGGTAGTCATCGACGACCAGATCGTCATCCGCGAGCGCATGTACATGTCGTGCTCCTTTGACCACCGGCTCATCGATGGCCACATTGGCGCCGCCTTTGTGCAGGCGGTCAAGGACTACATCGAACAGCCAGCGCTGATGCTGGCCGAGCTGATCTGAGAGCGCGCCCCGTCTCCCGGCCGGTATCAGCGGTCTGACGATACCGGTGCTGAGACGCCAAGGGCAGAAGAAAAGCCCGTAATTTGAACCCTGAAAACTTGGATCGGCGCTTGCAGAGGTCTGGTTGTCCGCCTGATGCGGACTACCAACCTGTTGCCAAGGAGTCGAGCCATGACCGTTGCCGCTGTGTTGTCCAGTTTGCGCACCTGCGCCCAGTCGCTGCTGTTGCTGTTGTTCGCTGTCGCCAGCTTGGCCTTTGGCGGGTGCGCGGCCCAAGAGCCCGATCCGCCCGCTCCCCAGCCGGTCGAGGGACCCGTCGATCCCTACGGCGATGGCGAGCTGTTCCTGAGCGCGCCACAGGCCCCACCGCTGAGCTTTGGCACCACTTCGGGCCAGACCTTCAAGCCGAATGCGCCAGCGCAGTGGCAGTTCCAGGTCGCCGCGACCGGCCAGTTTGCGGTGGCCGTCAGCACCTACGCCAAATACGTCAGCCTGTACGCGGTGCTGCAGCGCCAAAGCGGCGCCCGCTGGATCACTGCCAAGACGGCCAGCGGCCTGGGCGCAGCGCAGCTGCAGCTGCAGCCCTCAAGCCAGGGCACCTACCGCCTGCTGGTCCACGGCGGCAAGCCCGGCCAGCAGGTCTACGCCAAGCTTGCTTGTATCAAGGGGATCTGCGAGCTTCCGGCCTGTCCGGCGGCGCCCGCGGTGGCGGCAAGCCAGGCGCTGGCCCAGCTGCAAAAGGCCGTGGGCTCGCTGCAGAGCGGCGGCAAGCTCAAGGGCGTGCTCTACACCAGTGAGTCGGACCAGCCGGTAGACCTGTTCAGCCTGCCCGGTGGCGCTGGCGCCGGCAAAGTGACGGCCCCCGAGCTGTTGCAGGCGCTGGGGCAACCGGCGGCGACCGCTGTGGATACCTCTTGGACGACGGCGAAGTTCTATACAGGCTTGGCCAACAGCGGTATGCCCCTGACCCATGTGCAAATGCTTCAGGGCGCGCTGTTGGACCAGGCACAGCAGTGGACGGTGCTGCGCATTGGCAAGACGCAGGTCCATGTGTGGTTGGTGGGCCGCACGGCTTGTGGGGCGCTGGTGGGGCTGCACACCGTGGTGGTGGAGACTTGAGGGGCCGCCGTGATCACCGAGGGGTAGGTGTTGGTGGCCAGCATCCTCTTGGCTGGCTTGGTCCCCAACCTCTCTTGGGCGCCCGTCTGGCCGCTCTCAGGACGATCGCTCCAGGACACGGTCGCAGGCCTCACTCGATTCAATAGTTTTGTAAAGTTGGCCGTGGGTGCTGGCGTTTCTCCGACAGGCTGCTGGGCCCCGCCAGTTGACCGCACCGCCGCGCTCGGCGATCCTCCCGTGGCCCTGCCTTAAGGACCTGCCCGCCGTGCCTGCCGAATCCGCCCAGCCTCAAGCTCCGATGGTGCAGCAGCGCGCCGGCTACGTGTCGGGCGCGGTGCGCGGCGAGATTGAGCAGCCGCCCGGCCGCTTGGGCGACTTGCTGGTGGCGCTAGCCCTGTGGATCGGCAGCGTGGCGCTGCTGGTGGCCACCAATGACATGGGGTTTGTGCGCGATGAGGCGTTCTACTTCGAGTACGCAGAGCGCTACCAGGATTGGTTTGTCCAGCTCGAGAAGGGCGGAGAGGACCGGCACCAGGCCCTGACCCGCCAGGGAATTCTCGATACTTGGCGCGGCAACGCAGAGCATCCCCCCCTCAACAAGGTCTTGTTTGGCTGGTCATGGCGGCTGCTGGGGCGCAAGCTGCGGCCAGTAGAGGGCATCACAGAACAAGATGGCTTGAAGCACCTGGAAATCGGCGGGTTGGGGCCGGCGCACGGCTATCAGCTTGGGGCACCGGTCGAGCTGCTCAAGCCGCAGCTGGTGGGCGAGGATCCATCGCCGCGCGGTCGCCACCTGGCGGTCGGCGAGGTGGTAGAGCGGCTGCCGTCGCGCGCGGTGGTCCGGCTGACTGGCACCGTGGACCTCAAGAAGCTGCGCAGTGTTTGTCAGGCTGCTGGGCCCGACGCCGATGGCAAGGTCGTGCGCCGCACCGGCTGCGAGGTGGCAGAGAAGAGAAGAGCGCAGATCCTCAGCGAGTCTGCGGCGATGCGCTTTCCTGGGGCGGTGTTTGCCGGGCTGCTGGTGGCGCTGATCTACCTGTCAGGCCGGCTGTTCTTTGCCGGCCGGCTGACGGCGATGGGCCACGGGCGGCTAGAGCGGCCCTTTGCGCTGCTGGCGGCCCTGGGCTACCTGGCGCTGCCGCAGCCGTTCTGGCATGCCCACTTGTGTACTTTTGACACGACCATTGTCGCCCTGCTGATGCTGACCGCCGTGGCCTGGCACCGCGCGCTGTTCTCGCGGCCGTGGGTGTGGATTGCCGCCGTGGTCTGGGGCTTGGCCCTGCTGGCCAAGCACAATGCGCTGTTCTTGCCGGTGCCGCTGCTGGTGGTCTGGGGCTGGAGCGCGCTGGCCGAGCGCAAGGTCGCCCTGCACATCGACCTTGGCAAGCGCCAGGTGGTGCTTTTGGGGCTGCTGGCGCTCGCCTCCCTGGCCCTGGGCGCGCTGCTGCACCCGGTGGCCGGCGTGGCCTTGGCGCTGCTGGCGGTGGCCTCGCCGCGGCTGCGCTTGGAATTGCCGCCAGTCCCAGGGGTTTTTGTGGCGATGCTGGCGTTTGGCCCGGCGCTGCTGGTGGCCGGCTGGCCGCTGCTGTGGGTCGACACGCTAGACAACCTGCTGCGTTGGATCGAGTTTCACCTGCACCACGACCACTACATGCAGGTCTACTTTGGCCAGGTGCTGGCCAATCCGCCGTTTCCGCCTGAGTTTCCGTGGGTGATGACTCTCTTGACCTGGCCGCTGACTTTGTTGGCGGCGGTGGCCATAGGGCTGGTGGCCGTCTACGGGCCGCTGCGGCGGCGGCGGTTGCGCCTGCCAGTGACCTCGCTAGAGCGGCGCGATAGCTGGCTTTTTGCCGAGCAGCCGGCCAAAGACGGGACCACGGCTGAGCTGCGGTCTTGGGACCGGCTGATGCTGGTGTCGGCGCTGTGGCCAATGGCGCTCATCTCCATGCCCGGCACGCCGATTTTTGGCGGGACCAAGCACTGGATGCCGGCGTTTCCGTTCTTGCTGCTGATCGGCGCCCGCGGCGTGCAAGCGCTGTGGCGCCGCCTGGCGCTCGGGCCAGCAGCCGGGCCCTCAGAGCTGGATGCGATCCTTGGCCGTCCTCAGCCGGGGCCGCTGGCGCGCCTGGGAGCCTGGGTGTTGGCGGTGCTGTTGATTGCCCCGGCGGCGCAGGCGACCGCGGCCACCTATCGGCACGGCTCGGCCTACTACAATGAGCTGGTCGGCGGGGTGGTCGGCGCCGCCGAAGTGGGCATGCAGCGTCAGTTTTGGGGCGGATCCACCCGCGAGGGCCTGGAGTGGGTCAACCAGCACGCCCCCGCCAACACTGCCATCTGGTTTCACAAGTGCGCGTGGTGGGCCTACTTGATGTATCAGAGAGAGGGCTGGTTCCGCCGCGACCTGCGCTACAGCCCAGGGCCAGAGGGCACGCCCATGGGCTTCTATCACCACCAGAAAGACCACGACGACTTTGAGGTCGATGCCATGCGCGAGTACGGCAGCCGCGCGCCGGTCTTTCAGGCGTCGATCGACGGCGTGCCGATGCTGTCGGTGTATCAGCGCGCCGCGCCCAAGGTCCAGCCGCCGCAGCCCGGCGCTCCCGACCTGAAATAGCCGAATTGCGCTGCAGCAATGGGATCGCACGCCAGGGACGTGGAGCGACACACCGGGACCACAGCACCGAGCTCGACCAACCGCCCAGCGAGGCGAGGGTCCTAGCGTGTCCGTGGTGTCGATCCCCCGACCTCGGATTAGGGAATCTGCAGCAAGCTGACGGTCAAGGCGCCGGTGGCGACCTGAACTGGCGCACTCCACGCCGTTCCCTGGCGGCTGCTGTGCCAGACCGTGCCCGCGTTGTCGACCCACGCTAGCTCCACCTCGCCGTTCAGGCCTTTGGCCAGCGCCGGGGTCGCCTTGGTCACCGCCGCCGGGCTGCCCACTTCCGCTGGGCTGGACCAGGTGCCGCTGATCCAGCTTGCGTAGTAGAGCTTGCCGTTCTGCCCTTGAAACGCCAAGTGAATCTTGCCATTGGCCCGGGTCAGGGCCACCCGCAGGTTGCTGAACGCCGCGGGCACATCGGCCGGGGTCTTCCAGGCGGTGCCGCTCCAGAGCTGGGCGGCGATCTGGCCTCCCGGCTTGACGGCGACGACCATTGCCTCGCCGGGATTGCCCGTGGCCACCAGCGCGGGGCCCAAGTTGAAGTCTGCCCAGCTGCCACCGTGGACGGCGGCGCTCCACACCGAGCCGCTGTAGACCCGCCCAGCCATCTGGTTGGCGGCGGCGCCATCCACATAGGCCAACAGGGCACTGGCGCCCAGGGAGACCAGAGCCGGCGCGCTGGGGCCATAGCTCTTGGGGCTGCCGATCAGCGCCGGCGCGCTCCAGGCCGAGCCATTCCAGCCCGCGGTGTAGAAGCCATAGTCTTCGCCGTGGTAGGCCACCAGCACCTGATTGCCCACCAGCACCGCCCGCGGGCCTGAGCGGGCCGTCACGGTCGCACCAAGAGACGTCGGCGCTTGCCAGCCCTGGCTCGACCACTGCAGGGTGTGCAGGACCTTGTCGCTCAGGGCGCCGATCTGGGTAAAGCGCAACACTCCCAGGGCCTTGTTGGCGAAAAGCGCAGGGGCAAGGGCTACGTCGTCCACGGTGGGTACCGCAAAGGTCGCGGTCTTCCAGGTGCCGCCCTTGGCCAGCTGACCAGTTACGGTAGGGCTGCCTCCGGCCAGCATCAGCAGGGTCGGGCACATGCTGCAGCTGCCACCGCAGTCGATCTGTTCTTCGTCGCCGTTTTTGACCATGTCGTTGCAGCTCGCGATGGTGCAATTCCCCAGCGAACACAGCAGGCTGGCGCAGTCGGCGTTGCTCTTGCAGCCCTCTCCGCCTGGGCACGGGCCGCAGGCCGCCGCGCCGCAGCTGCCCGCACCGCCACAGTCCAGGCCGGTCTCGCCGCCGTTTTTCTTGAAGTCGCTGCAGCTGGGCGGCGGTCCGGCCTTGCACTGCTTGGCCACGCAGGTATCGGTGGTGGTGCAGGCGTTGCCGTCGTCGCACGGGTCGCTGTTGGCGGCGTAGACGCAGCCGGTAGTGGTGCTGCAACTGTCAGAGGTGCAAGGGTTGTTGTCGTTGCAGTTCAGCGCAGACCCGGCACAGCTGCCCGTCTTGCAGGCGTCACTGCCGGTGCAGGCGTTGCCGTCGCTACAGGGCGTGCCATCGGCGGTCGCCTTGGGCGCGCAGCTGCCGGTCTTGGCGTCACAGCTGTTTTTGGCGCAAGAGCTGTCGCCGCTGGGGCTGCAAATCACCACGGTCTTGGGGTCGACTTTGCAGGCGTAGGGCAGGCTGGCTACGTCGCAAAACAGCGTGCCGTTGCACAGGTCGCCGTCTTCTTTGCTCGCGCAGTCGCTGGTTTTTTGGCAGCCGCAGATGTCGGTGCCCGCGGTGCACTGGCCGGCCTTGCAGACGTCTGCCACGGTGCAGGACCCGCCGTCTTCGCACAGGCTGCCGTCGGCCACCGGCGCGAGCGCGCATTTGCCGGAGCTGGCACTGCAGCTGTTCTTGGCGCAGGTGGTGTCGCCGCTGGGGCTGCAATTGACCACGGTCTTGGGGTCAACTTTGCAGGTGTACGGCAGGCTGGTCACGTCGCAAAACAGCGTGCCGTTGCACAGGTTGCCGTCCTCTTTGCTCGCGCAGTCGCTGGTCTTTTGGCAGGCGCAGATGTCGGTGCCCGCGGTGCATTGGCCGGCCTTGCAGACGTCTGCCACCGTGCACGGCCCGCCGTCTTCGCACAGGCTGCCGTCGGCGACGGGCAGGGCGGCGCACTGGCCAGTCTTGGGGTCGCAAGAGGCTTTGGCGCAGCTGGTGTCGGCCGCCGCGTCGCACACCACCACGCTGGTGGGCTCGATCTTGCACTTGTGCGGAAATGCCTTGGTATCACATATTAATTGGCCGTTGCACAGGTTGGCGTCGTCTTGCTTGGCGCAGTCGCCGGTGGTCTGGCAGTCGCAGATGTTGGGGCCGGCGGCACACTGGCTGGCCTTGCACACGTCGCCGGCGGTGCAGGGGTTGCCGTCGTCGCACACCAGGCTCTCTGCGGAATTGTGGGCGCAGCCGCCGCCCTTGGGCTCGCAACTGTCCGTCGTACAAGGGTTGGCGTCGTCGCAGGTGGCTTCGTCGGTCTTGCCGTCGCAGTCGTCGTCGCCGCCGTTGCAGGTCTCCGTGGCCGGCGTCGGCGCGTCGCACGGGCTGGCTCCGGCGCTGCCGGCCTGCTTGCAGCTGCGATTGCCTTTGCACACAGCGTTGTTGCCATAGTCCGTGGCGCAGGAGGTAGAGAGGCCCAGGCTCACCGCCCGCACCGAGCACGGGCAAACCCCGGGCTTGCCGCCGCTGCCGCTGGCCACACACTGCTTGGCGGTGCCTCCCTGGGCCAATTCGGCGGTAGAGCAGATGAATCCGCTGCCACAGTCGCCATCGGCCTGGCAGGCGTTGCCGCAGAAGCTGCCCGCGTCGCCGTAGCGGACGCACTGGGCGCCAGGGTGGCCAGGGGCGGCGCATTGGCTAGAGGCGGTGCAGGGGTCGCAGCGCCAGCCGTACTTGGGTACGCACACGCTGAGGGGGTCGCCGCCGCTGCCGACCTGACTGCAGGTAAAACCCTCTGAACAGGTGGAAACGCACGGCTTGGCGCAGAATTTGCCGTCTGGAGTCTCCAGGCACAGCGGCAGGTCGCAGTCCTGCGGGCCGCTGCACGCGCAACCCGGTCCGGCGGGGCAGGCTGCCACCTGATCTTTGGCGCTATCGGCTGCATCCTGACCGTCCAAAGGGGCTGTCTCTCCAGAATTATCGCCGGCGGCGCCGTCGCCAAGGGGCGCGTCTGGCGCGGCGGTGTCCGCCAATTGGCCGGAATCCTCTGGCACGCCGTCACTTGGCAGGTCTTGGAGGCGGAAGACTGAATCCGCTGCGGCGTCCCCGGCAGGGGCGGTGGTAGAGCTGGCCGGCTCCGCGCAGCCCACCACCAGCCAAATCGCCATCAGCAGCGGCCAAGACGGCCTGGGCAGAGGCAGGCCGAGGCGGTGGGGAAAGGAGCGGGGCAACGGGCGCATAGCAAATTCCACAGGCGCGGCGGCGCACCATTGGCATAGTCGCCTTGGCGGCGCAGGTCAAGTGACTGTGGCGCAGCTGTGACGAAGCCGATGCAATTGCAGGGGGCTTGGCCGGTGCAGCACGCCGCGGCCGGCGCACTGGCGGGCTGGCTGAGGCCGGCTGCACCGGGGCGCGGCGGCGCGGCGGCGAAGCGCAGGCAATAGAACGCGTGGCAGCGCGGCGGTGGAATCGCTATGCTGTAGCGCTGTCGCCTACCCCATTCCGAGGAACCATGATCAAGATTGAACGCCCAACTGACCGCCGCCTGCGCCGCGCCTTTGGCGGGGCCGCCGCCGCCCTTGCCGCCCTGATCGCGCTAAGCAGCTGCGGCGACAGCGTCTACGACGCTGCCCAGACCGCCAGCAGCGACGCGCCCCTTGGCGATTCTGCGGGCCTTGACGGCTTGGGAGACAGCCAGCCAGACGGAGGCATGGACACCGTCGCCCCCGACGTCACGGCGGATCTCGCCGAGGTGGCGATCGACAACATCCCGCCGACGCTGCAAATTGTCGAGCCCAAGCCGGAATTTGTCATCAACATCGGCGACACCTTGGGGGTGCAGGTCCAAGTGGGCGATGACGTCACCAAGCCCGACTCGATGCAAGTCGCCGTGTTCAACGGCGCGACCGAGGTGTGCAAAGGCCTGGCTGGCGCGGACGGCAAGTTCTCTTGCGTGGCCAAGAATCTGCCGGCCGGTCCGCTGACGCTGTTGGCCAAGGTGGCCGACGACAACAACAACGAGGCCAGCGCCGGCGTCACGGGCCTGGTGAACACGGCACCTGGCGCGCCGGTGGTGGTGATCGCGCCGCTCAAGCCGACCACAGCCGACAAGCTGGTGGCCAGCGTGAGCCAGGATGCCAGCGATCCGGACCGCAAACCCTCTGCGCTGACCTACAGCTGGGCGTGGACTCGCGACGGCGCGCCGGCAGCCTCCAGCGCCGAAGTGCCTGCAGGGCTTGCCAAAAAGGGCGAGCTGTGGACAGCCACCGCCACTGCCAAAGACCCCTACGCGACCGGCAAGAGCGGTACCGCCAGCGTGATCATCGCCAACAGCGCGCCCCAAGCCGCGGAATTGGCCCTGGCGCCCACCTCGGTCTACTTGACCACGGTGGTGACCTGCGACCTGGCCACCGCCGCCACCGATGCCGATGGTGATGCACTAATAAGCAAATTCACATGGTTTCTCAATGGCGTGGCCCTTCCCGACGCGGCCTCGGCGACGTTGGACGTGGCGACCGCCAAGACCGCGGCCGGAGGGCTGATCAAGGCCGGCGACCAGCTGCACTGCAGCCTAGAGAGCGGCGACGGTGCCGCGGTGGCAACGGCCAGCAGCGCTACCGCCAGCATCGGCGACGTCGACATCTGCGCCACCGCCAACCCCTGCGCAGCCAATGGCTTGTGCAGCAACAACGGCAGCGCGCTGCCCAGCTGCGCGTGCAAAACGGGCTTTGTTGGCGACGGCAAAACCTGCAGCGACGTGGATGAATGCGCCGACGGCAGCGCCGGTTGCGACCTGGCCGCCGACTGCAGCAACAGCGCCGGCAGCTTTAGCTGTGCCTGTAAGCCTGGTTACAGCGGCGACGGCAAGACCTGCAGCGACGTGGACGAGTGCCTGACCAACAACGGCGGCTGCGACCTGGCCGCCGACTGCAGCAACAGCGCCGGCAGCTTTAGCTGTTCCTGTAAGCCTGGTTACAGCGGCGACGGCAAGACCTGCAGCGACGTGGACGAGTGCCTGACCAACAACGGCGGCTGCGACCTGGCCGCCGACTGCAGCAACAGC
>CAIXGW010000250.1 GCA_903919145.1 uncultured Myxococcales bacterium | reverse complement strand
GCCGGGTACTTGTCTGCCAAGCCGCGCACGGCCTTGACGGCGGCGCTGCGGCGGACCAGGTCGGTTTCCTCAATGCTGTCAAGAAAGACCACAAACGGGGTGGAGGCCAGCCCCGCCTTGAGATCGGCCAGCGCTTCTGGACCGCTGGCCCCGACCGAGGAGGCGATCTTGGCGACGACCGCGTCATCCGTTGGGTCGGTCATGGCGGCGATGTCTTTGAGATCCACGGAAAATACCGGGGTGCTGCCACACAGCTGGGCGCGCAGCGACTCTACCAGGCTGGTCTTGCCAAGGCCGCCGCGGGCGGTGATGAGCACCCGCTTGATGTCGCTGTTGGCCAGGGCGCCGGCAAATTTGGCCTCGCCGATCAAGAGTTCGGTCGGAGCCGTGGCCTTTGGCCAGGTGTGCACAAACAGCTGCGCAGGGTTGTAGTCGCCCTTGACCAGCTTGTCTCCCTGCTGCTTGGCTACGGCGGTGCAGGCGCTGGCATAGGTTAGGGGCTCGGCCTGCAGCAGCTTGGCGAGTTTGGATTGGCTGGCGCAGGCGTTCAACGCCACCGCGGCCACGATCAACGCGGTAGTGCGAGCCAACATCGAAAACGAGTGGAAGTGCTGCATGGTCCTCTGGACGGCTCGGGGTAAGAGGCTGCGAGCGGCTGGCTGACCCGAGCCGCATGTCCATCCTGCTCAAAGCGGACGGCGCGTCTGACGCAGCGGTGGCCTTGTAGCAAAAATGCGCAGATGAGGCAACGGCGCGGGGCTGCGGCTGCTGCGGTGACGCTTGCTGTATTTAGGAGATCAAGATATCGCTTTTATGCAACAGGTAAGGGATTGGTCATCTTAGTTAATACGTGTCATCGAATCGTCATGCCGACATAAAACGATAACTTTATCTATTGTGCGCGGCGGCGGGACGCGCCAGAATCGCCCCCACAGCGCTGCTGCCGGCCATGGAGGTCGGCCCAGTCCAGCGCCGGAGGCACCATGCTGAGCAAATCACAAGCTCGCGCATTCTTCTTTGTTGGCACAGGCTTGTGTGCCCTGGCCTTTGTCGGCTTGACGGTCGACACCTTTGGCAAGATCCCGGCCCAGACCGGCCAAGCTCAGCTGACGGAACAGGTCATCCGCGGCAAAGACCTGTGGGACCACAACAACTGCATGGGCTGCCACACCCTGCTTGGCGAGGGCGCCTACTACGCACCCGAGCTGACCAAGGTCATTGACCGCCGCGGGCCGGTCTTTGTAGCGGCGATGCTGCGCGACCCCCAGGCGATGTACCCCGGCCAGCGCAAGATGCAGCAGTACAACTTCAACGAGGCCGAGATTGGCGATTTGGTCGCCTTCTTGAGCTGGATCGGCAAGGTCGACACCAACGGCTTTCCGGCCAAGCCTCCTCTGGCCCAGGGCAATGTAGGGCCTGCCGCCAATCGCCCGGTGGTGTTTCAGCAGCTCTGCACGGCCTGTCACAGCTTGGGCGGCGTCGGCGGCAACGTCGGCCCGGCCCTGGACGGCGTGGGCAAGAAGTTTGACGCGGCCTACATCGGCAAGTGGCTGGAGGATCCGGCGGCGGTCAAGCCCGGCACCAAGATGCCCAAGCTGCCGCTGACGGCCGACCAGATCCACGAGCTGACCACTTTCCTGGGCAGCCAGGGCAAATAAGCGGAGGACCCCATGAAATACCAATCGCAAAAGATTGCCTGGTGGTTCTTTGCCACTTGCATGCTGTTGTTTACCTTGCAGCTGGTCTACGGCTTCATCATGGCGTTTGCCCACGCCGGCATGGATGGCCTGCACGCCTACATTCCTTTCCACGTGGCCCGCGCTACCCACACCAACCTGCTGGTGATGTGGCTGCTGGCCGGCTTTATGGGCGCCGCGTACTACATCATCCCAGAAGAGTGCGAGCGCGAGCTGATGTGGCCCTGGCTGGCCAAGCTGCAGCTGGGCGCGCTGGTGGCCACCGGGGTCACGGCGATCATCGGCTTTCACTTCAACTGGTGGGAAGGCCGCAAATTCTTGGAGATCCCCCGGCCGCTCGACTTCTTGGTGGTGATCGACGTGCTGGCCTTTATTGCCAACATCGGCATGACCATCTGGAAGGGCCGGCGGATGACCACCACCTCGATGGTCCTGTTCTTTGGGCTGCTGATGGCGGCGCTGCTCTACCTGCCCGGCATGATTCCCACGGACAACCAGACGGTAGACAGCTACTGGCGCTGGTGGGTCGTGCACCTGTGGGTCGAGGGCGTGTGGGAGCTCATCATGGGCGGCATCCTGGCGTTCTTGCTCATCAAGCTGACCGGCGTGGACCGCGAACTGATTGAGAAGTGGCTCTACGTCATTGTCGGCTTCACCTTTCTTTCCGGAATCTTGGGCACGGGCCACCACTACTACTACATTGGCACTCCGCGCTACTGGCTGTGGGTCGGCGGGTTGTTCTCTGCCTTGGAGCCGGTGGCCTTCTTGGGCATGGCCATCTACGCCATCGCCATGGCCAAGCGCGGTGGTCGCCACCACAGCAACCGCACGGCGCTGGCTTGGTCCATTGGCTGCTCGGTGATGTCCTTTGTGGGTGCGGGCTTTCTGGGCTTTGCCCACACGCTGCCCCAGGTCAACATGTACACCCACGGCACGCTGGTCACGGCCATGCACGGCCACATGGCCTTCTGGGGCGCCTACGCCATGCTGGTGATGGCCATCATTGCCTACTCGCTGCCGCTGCTGACGGGGCGCGACCTGCAAAACTCGGCTGCGGCGACGTTTGCCTTCTGGACCAGCAACATCGGCATGATCGCCATGACCCTGGCCTTTGCCGTGGCTGGCATCACCCAGGTGGTCCTGGAGCGGCGGATGGGCCTCGAGTTCTTGGCGGTGCAGTCCGAGATTGAGGTGCACTTCTGGGGGCTGATCCTGGCAGCCACGCTGTTTACCGTGGGGATCCTGGCGTATCTGTGGGTGTTCATTCGCTCTGGCTTGCCGGTGGGTCCGGTAGATGCCGACGACAGCGCCCCCGCGACGGTGGCGTAAGAGCTTGCAAAACAACAACTCGATCGAGTTGTGTTTAGAGCGGAGCGGTGAGTCGGCCTGCAAAGACGCGAAATTGCGACCCACCCAGCCAGCAAATGGGCCTCTTGGAGAATCAAGTTGATTCTTTACAGGCCCTAACCGGTGCCCAGCATCGACGCGGAGGGTCAGATGGCAGACGGATCAGTCCACGGCGCCGCCCAGGGCCAGCCCTACTACCGGGCGGTCGGCCAAGAGCTTGAGGTGTTCAAGGTCGCCTATCTGCAGAAGATGCCAGTACTTCTCAAAGGGCCGACGGGCTGTGGCAAGTCGCGACTGGTAGAGAAGATGGCGGCGGACCTGGGGCGGCCGCTGGTGACGGTGGCCTGCAATGACGAGACCAGCGCCGCCGATCTGCTGGGGCGCTGGTTGGTCAAGGGCGGCGACACGGTGTGGCAAGACGGTCCGGTGACGCGGGCGGTGCGCCAGGGGGCGCTGCTGTACCTCGACGAAGTCGCCGAAGCGCGCGAGGACGTGCTGGTGGTGCTGCATCCGCTGGCTGATCATCGCCGCAGCCTGCACCTGGACCGCTGCGATGAGACGCTGGTGGCGGCGCCGGGCTTTGGGCTGGCCGTCAGCTTCAATCCCGGCTACCGCCACGGGCTCAAGGACCTCAAGCCCTCTACCCGTCAGCGGTTTGTGGGCATCGCGTTGGACTACCCGCTGCCGGCGGTAGAAGCCGAGATCGTAGCCAAAGAGAGCGGCTGCGATCTCAGCCTGGCCAAGAAGCTGGTCGAGCTCGCGCGCAAGATCCGCGGGTTGGACGAGCTGGGCCTGCCAGAGACGGCTTCGACGCGGCTGCTGGTGGCGGCAGCGCGGCTGGTGGCCGGGGGCATGGCGCCGCGCCAGGCCAGCGTGGCGGCAATTGTCCAGCCTTTGACCGATGATGCAGAGACCCTGGACGCCCTTACGCAGCTTGTAGCGCTGGGGCTGTAGGCCATGGCCTGGGATGAAGCCCTGTTTGGTTGGGTGGCGCGGCAGGTGGCCGAGTGGCGAGGTCGGCCCGACCCGGCGCGGCAGGCCCGCACCGCCCTGGCTGAGCCGATGCTGCGGCGCCTGAAGATCCTGGCTTCTGCGGCGGCGGGCAGCGAAGTGCAGCTGCTGCTGGTCGATGACTGTGGCGGTGTCGGCGCCCAGGGGCTGCAATTGCCGCGGCAGGTGGCGGTGCTGCCGACGCTG
>CAIXGW010000249.1 GCA_903919145.1 uncultured Myxococcales bacterium | reverse complement strand
GCCAGGATGCCCAGGCCCAGCCCCCCCAGACCGGCCGCCAGCCAGCCCCAGCCGCAGCGCGCAGCCAGCCACCAGACTCCCGCTGGCGCGGCGGTCCAGAACGCCAAGTTGGCGGCGAGTTCGCCAGTGCGCATTCAGCAGACCCTAGCAGTTCCAAATAGTTAGGTAGGCGGGTCAGCGGCGCCGTAACATCTGCGGAAGGGCCCCGCACCGCTGGCCGCTCCCGCTAGCCAGCCGCTGCACCCGCAGTGTCGCCCATTTGCCGGGCGGTGCAACAGCTGGGTGGCGGCTCAGAGCCGGCTTCATTGACGGTGACCCTGGCGCGGGCGTAGCCTGCCCAGCCGCGGCCCAAAGCAATTCGGGACGCGCCAAGGTCGCCATGGGCCGCTCGGTTCGCCAGGTCTATCCGTCATGAGCACCTACGCCGCGTGGGTCGGCGCCCATCCCTGGGGATCCGCAGCACTGCAGTTTGCGCTTTTGGGCACCTTGGGCGAAGTAGTGGCCTCCAGCGCGCGTCTTCGGCGCCTGGCTCTGCCCTGCACGCCCGCGCAATTGGCGGCCAAGGTCGCAGCCTGGGCGGTGCTCGGTCTGCTCATCAAGTTTGGCTTTGCCGGCATGCGCGGCTTTGTCCAAGCCTTGCTGGACCATGGCGCGCTCCCCGCCTGGGTCGCTGACGGCGTGGGCCGCGCTCTGGCGCTGTCTGTCCTGACCAACGTGTTCTTTGGCCCCCAGATGATGGCGTTTCACCGCTGGGAGGACAACCTCATCCTCGGTCGCCGCGACTGGGCAGGCCTGACCACCGCTTGGAAAACGCTGATCTGGTTCTGGATTCCAGCCCACACCCTGACGTTCAGCCTGCCGCACGACTACCAAATCGGCTTGGCAGCCCTGTGGGGCCTGGTGCTGGGCATCCTGCTCGGCTGGTCCAGCGGCGCCAAAACGACTCAACCCCCCGCCCCGTGAAGCCAAAGCTCCAAAAGACGAGGGGCTGAGCAGAACTACGCTAATGCTACTGCGTCGGCGATGCCCATACGACGCTGCCCGCTAACCCGTGCAGGCTGCCCGAATGTCCGGGGTACCAGCCCGCGGTCCCCGTGCCCGCCCCCCCCGAACCCAGCCAACCTGTTCAAAGGTCAGCAGCTTGCAAGGGGCCCCTCTCCCCAGTGCGTTGGGGAGAGGGGCAGCCGCGGCAGCGGCGGGGTGAGGGGCGGCGAGGCAAGGGCTCGGCAATTTGAACTGTCTACGACAGCTTCAAATTGCCGAGCTTCTCGCGGACGAGATCGCCAATGGTGGTCGCGCCGCCATTGGGGTTGTCAAACGCAAAGTCGTCGTCATCCTGGCCAACGCGCTTGATCGACAGGCCGAGCTTGCGCTCTTCCGGAATGATCGAGATGACCTTGACCTTGGCCATCGAGCCCTCTTTGAGGACGTCGTGGATGTTGCCGACTTTCTCTTCGCTGACTTCGCTGATGTGCAGGAAGCCCTCGATGTAGTCGTCCAGCTCGACGATCGCGCCAAAGTCCAAGATCTTGGCGACCTTGCCCTCATGCACGCTGCCGCGCGGGTACTTGCGGGCGACTTCGCTCCACGGGTCCGACGACATCTGCTTGATGCCCAGGCTGAAGCGCTCTTTCTCGGCGTCGATCTGCAGGACCATCGCCTCGACTTCGTCGCCCTTCTTGTAGATGTCCTGCGGGTGCTTGACCTTGTGCGACCAGCTGAGGTCGGTCACGTGGCACAGGCCGTCGATCCCGTCGTCGATACCAATGAAGATACCGAAGTTGGTGATGTTGCGGACCACGCCCTTGATCTTGCTGCCCACCGGGTAGGTGTGCGCGAGCACGTCCCACGGGTTCTGCTCGATCTGCTTCATGCCGAGCGAGATCTTCTTGTTGCGCGAGTCGATGTCGAGGATCTGGGCCTCGATCTCGTCGCCGATCGACAGGACCTTGCTTGGGTGCTTGACCCGCTTGGTCCAGCTCATCTCGCTGATGTGGATGAGGCCTTCCACGCCGCCTTCGAGCTCAACAAACGCGCCGTAATCGGCCAGGCTGACAACCTTGCCCTTGACGCGGCTGCCGATCTGGTACTTCTGCTCGATGGTGACCCACGGATCTTCGTAGTTCTGCTTGAGACCCAGGCTGACGCGCTCGCGATCCGGATCGTACTTCAGGACCTTGACCTTCACTTCCTGGCCGACTTCGAACAGTTCGCTGGGGTGGTTGACCCGGGCGTAGCTCATGTCGGTGATGTGCAAGAGGCCATCGATGCCGCCCAGGTCGATGAACGCACCGTAATCGGTGATGTTCTTGACGATACCGTCGACGACCATGCCGACCTCGAGCTTGCCGAGGGTCTGGCTCTTGAGGGCCTCGCGCTGCTTCTCGAGCAGAGCGCGACGGCTCAGCACGATGTTGCCGCGCTTCTTGTTGAACTTGATGACCTTGAAGTGGAAGCGCTGGCCGATGTACTTCTCAAGGTTGCGCACGGGGCGCAGATCGACCTGGCTGCCCGGCAGGAACGCCTTGACGCCGATGTCGACGGTGAGGCCGCCCTTGACCCGGCCGGTGATAACACCCTCGACCAGCTCTTCGTTCTCGCAGGCTTCGGCGATTTCGTCCCAGATCTTGAGGCGATCGGCTTTCTCTTTGCTCAGCTCGACCAGGCCGTTCTCGTTCTCGCGGTGCTCGACGTACACGTCGATCTCGTCGCCGGGCTGGACACTCAGGGTGCCGTCGTGCTCGGTGAACTCAGCGACGGGGATCTGCCCTTCGCTCTTGTACTTGATGTCGACGATCACAAAGTCCTTGTTGATCGCGAGCACAGTACCGCGGACGATCTCGCCCTCGATGACATTCTGGGTTTTTTCCCAGTCGAGGAATTCCTTCTCAAAATCCTCGTCGATGGCGAACTGCTGAATATCGAAAGCCATTTTTATCCTCTTGGTGCCAAACGCCCGCGCACCTGGCGAGCCGGCGTTTGCGGCTCAAGGCGCTGTTGAATCGATTCGCGGGACCGCTCGGAGCTGCAGGCCGGCAAGGGCCTATGCAACGGGCGCGTAATTTTACGGGGGGATCCGGGTTGGCGTCAAGGGAAAAAGACGCTGCCGGGTGAGGAATCGCGCCGCGGGGCCTCGCCTACGCTGCCCGACTTGGGGGCCGCCGCCGAGGTCGGCCATGGGCGAGGGCCAGAAGGCCCAGGTAGCACTCCAAACCCCAAGTTCGTTCCGGGTTCAGGAACGGACGTGGTTAGGGGTACGGAAAAAGACCCAGCAGTAGTAGCCAAGGCCCGCGAACAAGAACCGGATGTAACCCAGTTCGAATCAGCGGCCTTGGATTCTGGCTAGGCTGAGACGGGGGCTTGGGGCCGGTGTCGGGCGGTCGGGTCGCGCTGACCTGCCTGCGCTGCTCAGCCCTTCTTGAGCAGATCGCGGATCTCGGTCAACAGCACCACATCGGCAGGCGTCGGCGCGGGTGCGGCCGGTGGCGGTGGCGCAGCGGCCTGCTCGGCGGCCATCTTGTCTTTCATCTTGTTGACGGTCCGCACGACCATGAACACCGCAAAGGCCAGGATCAGCGTGTTGATGGCGACCGTGGCGAACTGGCCATAGCCTAGGGCCACTACACCGGCCCCTTTGCGGGCCTCGGCGAGCGGCGTGCCCTCCGCCACCGTACCTTTGAGCACGAAGTACATGTTGGAGAAATCGACTTTGCTGACGAGACCCGTGAGCGGAATGATCAGCTCATCGACAAAGGACTTGAGGATGGTGCCGATCGCGCTGCCAATGATAAGGCCGACCGCGAGGTCGATGGCGTTGCCCTTGCCAATGAAATCTTTGAAGTCTTTGATCACTGAGGCCATGGGAACTCCTTGTGCCGTTGCGGCCTGGCGTCGGCCTGCCGGTGGGCTCTGTCCTTAGAGCTTGGCGGTCGACCCGATGGAGGTGCGCGCCGCGAACGAGTGGTAGGCTAGGCTCAGGTCACTTTGGCGTCAACTCCGGCAAGAGCGCCCTACAACCTCGCCCGCACCGTAGCCAGCGCCGCTGCGCCGTCCGCCAGAATCGCGCCGGTCAACCGCCGTCCAAAGTGCCCCACAGCGCCGCGTCCGCGCCCATGTAGCCGCCGTCTTCCAGCACCACCGAGGCACTGGCGCTCATCCGGCAGGTCTTGGTGTCGACCGCTATGCCGATCTCGGCGGGCTTGCCGGCGAGCTCGGCAAAGGGCACGTCATTGAAGAAGAAGGCGACGTCGCGGGTGATCCAGCCGCTGCCGCTTGGCTGGGTCTTGACGGTAGAGAACGGCGTGCTGACGTCCACCAGCCCCGGCACCACGGCCAGGACCCGCACCTTGACGGTGGTCGGCAAAGGCTCTGGGCTGCGCAGGGCCAGCCGTACAAAGATAAAGCCCTGAAACCCCAGCACCACCGGCAACTTGGCGCCGCTGGTCATCACCCGTTCGCTGCCATCGACCGTCAGCGCCACCAGCTCGCCGCTTTGGGCGCAGGGCGGCAGCACCACATCGGCTACCACCGCGTCTTCTGGCGCAGGCGGGGCGGGCGGGGGCTCGCAGCCAAGCCCCAGCACAGGCAGCAAGGCCCACGCCGCAACAGAGACCCTTGGCCACCAAGGGCGGGGGAAAGAACGCAGCGGACTCATGTCAACTCCTTGCCACCGCTAGTACCCAAGGCCGTTAATTCGATCCCGGTTACACCCGGTTCTTGTTCACGGGCCTTGGCTACTACTGCTGGGTCTCTTTCCGTACCCCAAACCACGTCCGTTCCGGAACCCGGAACGAACTTGGGGTTTGGGGTACTAGGGTTCCCAGCTGATGTGGGCCACCGTCACCAGGGCCGTGCGTTCTGACAACCAGGCGAAGTCCAGATAGCGAAAGCGGATCACGTCGGCACCCAGGCCCAGCTTGAGCGGCTGCAGCGGCCCCAGCAGCGGCGCCCACTCCAGGTGCAGGCCGGCCTGCAGCGTTTGCATAGGCCCCAGCTCCTTGTCGGCGGTGCGCCAGGCGGGCACCTGCGGAAAGCTGGTGTATTGTTTCTGGTAGAACGAGGTGGCGCTCTGGCTGTGGCCGCGCAGCTCGGCGTCCAGCGTCCACTGCTCGCTCAGCGACCAGGTGCTGCGCACCGTCAGCGCGGCAGAGGTCATGCCCCAGTCGTCGCTGTAGCCGCGCAGCTGCGCCGCCGCAAACCATGCCTTGGCCAGCCGCTGGCGCAGGCCAAAGACCAGCGTCTGGCGGTGGCGCTCGCCCGGCACGGCCTCGGTCACCGCGGTCGCGTGCAGCGGCGATTCCCCTGCGTACAGGCGAACAAACCGATAGGGATTGCTCAGGTAGCCTTGCTGTCGCTGGGCGCTGTAGCTCAGGTCGAGCAGGGTCCGCGGCCCCAGCACCTGCTGCCAGCTCAGCTGCAGCTGATGGGCGGTGCGCGGCTCGGCCATCAGCGGATCGCCGACCCGGCCAACGGTGGATAGTTCAGCGGTGTAGGCCAGCCCGACGGTGCTGTGGCGCTCAAAAAGCTCGGTCTGCAGGCCCGCGCCGATCTGGTGCGACTCAAAGTCCGGTTCCTGGGAGACGCCGTACCAAGACCGCGCCGCACTGCCCTCGCCCCAGCTGTACTGGGCGCTGCCATCGGCGTGCCAGCGCTCTTCAGAAAACCCCTTGGGCGATGCCGCGGTGACCAAGTCGACAGAGGCCGCAGTGACCAGATCGACCCCCACCGCCGCCTCCAGCCGGGTTTGGCCCAGCTGCTGGTGGCCGGCCAGTCGCGGCGAAATCACCGTTACCGCGTTGTCATCCTGGTACACGAGCACGGCGCTGCTCAGCCGCCGCGGCGCCACCTGGGCGGTGACGGGCTGGGGCCACAGCAGCGCCGCCAGGGCCAAGCCCAGCGACCACGCCAGGTAGTAGCGGTCAGTCACAGCCACAGGCGCCTCCGCCGCTGGCCTGGGCTGGCGGAACGCCTTCGCGGACGGCCAGCACGTGCTGTCTCAGCGCCGCGCGATCCGGGTGGCGATCCCACTGCATGCGCGGATCGGCCAGGGCGCCGCGCTGCCAGGCGGGCACCCGGACGCAGCCCTGGCCCGCCGTCAGCGCCACCAGCCAAGCCGCAGCCATCCACACCTTCTTGAGCGCTGGCAAAGCTTTCACGGAACCTCCGCCGCCAGGACCACCAGGCCCGGGCTGGTCCACACCTGGCCGGCGCTGTCGACCAGCACGCCCTGGGCGCCCTGGCTCTTGAGCACCTGCAGCCCCGCCGCGCCGCCCGCCACAAAAGCCCACTTGGTCAGCACTTCGGCCTGCGTCGCGCTGGGCGCCAGCACGGTTGCGCTTTGGCTTGCCGTCGCCGGGCGGCCAGAGCGCAGATCCAGGATGTGGTGGTAACGCTTGCCGTCGAGGATGGCAAAGCGCTCATAGTCGCCGCTGGTGGAAAAAGCTGCCTCGCGGATGTCAACAATGCCTATCATATTGCCTGGTTGGCGCGGGTGGGCGATGCCAATCCGCCATGGCCGCGCGCCGTTTTGGCCGGCGCAGTACAGATCGCCGCCCGCTTGCACGGCAAAGTTGCGAAAACCGCGGGCGCGCAGCAGGGCCACCGCGCTGTCTACCGCTGCGCCTTTGCCGATACCGCCCAAGTGTACAGAGGTGCCAGCTTTGGTCAGCCGCGCCGTGCCCTTGGCCGCGTCCAGCGCCAGGTAGCGGTAGCCCACCCGCAATAGGCGGTCGCGGATCTCGGGCTCGGAGGGGACGCGCTGCAGCTTGGTGGGCTCGTGGGCCCCCGGCGGCGTGTCGAACTGCCAGACCTCGCCCAGCGGCGCAAACGTGATGTCAAAGATGCCGCCGGATTGCTTGGCGGCCTTTAGCGCCGTGGCCAACAGCCGCACCGTGTCGGCAGAGACCTTCAGCGCTGGTCCGCCAGCCCGGCGATTGAGCTGCGAGATCTCGCTTTCTGGGATCCAGGTCGACCACAGCTTTTCCAGCCGCTGCACCTCGGCCAGCACGGCTTGCGCGGCCGCCGCGGCGTGCTGGCGCCCCTGGTCGTCGTCGGATTGTGGGCAGATGGTGGCGCGGACCTTGGTGCCCATCGCCACGGCGTCCAGCTTGGCGGCATGCGCGCAGCCCTGCCCAGGCTGGGCCAGGACCGCGGCAGGCAGGGTCGCCAGCGACAGCGCCACAATCATAAGGCGAAACAACAAGGAATTGGACATCGGCTCCCGCAACGGCTTGGACGGCTAAAGGGTCAAAAGGTAATTCACCAGATCCTGCAGCTGGTACTTGTCCAGGTGGCTGGTGCCGCCGTGGGTGTCGCGCACGCCATCGCGCTCGTTGTGGCCGAATTCGCCTTGGCGCAGGGCCGTGTGCCCCGGGGTGGCCAGGGCGCCTCTCAGGCTGCGCGCCCGGCCGTCGTGGTAGAAGCGGGTCTGCGGGCGATCCCACAGGCCCCGCAGCGGTGTGGCGCCCATGTGCAGGCCCGCTGCGGTTTGCACGGTATCGGGAAACGTCGACAGAAAGGTGTTGATGACCAGCATGGCGTCGCTGCCGTCGGGCCGCCGCTCTGGCGTGACCACCGGCGGAAAGCGCACCGGCATGCCAAAGGGCGAGAAGGGCACCGGCAAGGTGGCGGTGGTGGTCAGGGGCAGCGGGTGGCAGCTGTTGCAGCCGGTGTCGGTCATTTGAAAAAGGGCTTTGCCGCGCCGGGCCGTCGGCAGGTCCATGGCCAGGTTGGGATTGGGCAGCAGCCGCGGCGTGCCCAGCATGAACAGGCCGATGGCGCGGGTGATCCCCTCAAAGTCCAGGGGGATGGGCTTGCGGGCACCGCTCAGCTCTTCTTTGTACAGGGCATCGCCAAAGCTCTGGTCGCGCCCCAGCAGCTTCTTGGCCGCGGCCTTGATGAATTCTGAGCGTTTGAGCTGGGGTACCTGGGCATAGCGGGTGTTCTTGCACTCGGGCGGCGGGTCCTCATTGCAGTGCAGTACGTGGTTGCAGCCCGGCGCCGTGGGCTCCTTGAGGCAGTCGTTGACCTTGGGATACTTGGCCCAGATCATCATGTTGAGCTGTTCGCAGCAGAAGTTTTCGCGCCTGGCGAACTCGTTGAGCACCGGAAAAAAGTTGGTCTCATCCATCGCCGACTCAAAGAACCACGGCCGCGTATCGTACAGGCCGCGCTGGGCCATCACATGGCGCAAGCTCCAGGCCCGGCTCGACTGCAAGGGCATCACAAACGGCCGAGCTATGGCGCCGTTGTCGCGGTGGCACTGCACGCAAGTCTGGTCGCCGTCAATGGTAAATGGCGCCGTCATCTCGTTGATGGCCTCGCCGATCTCCATGTCGGTGCTGGGAAAGGCCCCCGCCTGCACGTCACCCACGGTCAGGTGGCTGGTGGCCTGCGCCGGTGGCTTGCTGACATCCACAAAGCTCAGCCCTTCTGCCAGCCTATCGACAGTCAGCAGCAGCTTGGGCCCGATCGCCGCCAGCGCCTTGGGGTTAAAGCCGGTGCGGTACAGGTCGGGCGCCAGCTGCAGCGCCTGCAGAGATCCGTCGCCGCCGATCTGAAACCCTTGGACTTCGTTGGATCCGGCATAAGCCACCCACAGCTCATCGTCCTGGACCGCCATCGCCTCGGGCAGGGCGCCGGCGACAATCCAGGTGCTCTTGGGCGGCAGAGCCTGGACCACCTCTGGCGACCACTGGTCGGCCACTGGCAGCGCCATGCCCTTTTCCGGCCACTCGGGATCGACGTCGCGAAAGTCCTGATAGGCAATGGTGTCAGAGGTGTAGCGGTGGATCTCTTGCAGCAATTTGGTGTCGACCACGCCGATTTCGTTTTGCTGGTCTTGAAAGGCCTGGTTGGCGGTGCCGTCTCCGGGCTTGCCGTCGTCGTCGATGTCGATGCCTTCGGTGGGTTGCGCCCCCAGGCCGCGGCCCATGTCTGCGACAAACAAGTGCTTGCCGTGGATGGCCAGCCCGCCGACCGGCGACTTGAAGTCCAGGTGGCTGATGCCTTTGGGGGCGCCCACGGTGGTGGTCGCTGGGTTGGCGTCGGCGTCGACCAGCTGACCGGTCTGAGCGTTCAGCACTGCGATGGTGCAACCCGCCACGCTGCCTACAAAAAGCCGCTTGCCATCGCTGCTCAGCGCCATGGGCCCCGGGTTGTCGCTGACGGGCGTGCCCATCGCGTCTTCCTTGGCGATGCCCTGGTAGTTGGTCGATGCCACAGCAAATGCGCTGCCCGCCTGCAGATTCCACCACAGCACGCTGTCTTTCCAGCGGTTGGCCAGGTAGAGGCGCTTGCCATCGGCGGTAAACAGCGCCGACTCGGTGTAGAACGGCACCGGGATCCGCTCGACCTCCTCGTCTTGCCGGATGTCGATGACCGACGCATGGTCCGCGTAGCGCAGTGTGACCACCAGCCAGTGCCCGCCCGGGTCAATGGCGCAGCCGTAGGGCGTCTTGGGCAACGCGATGCGCCGCAGGACTTTGCGGTGGAGCAGGTCGACCACCGCCACGTCGGTCCCGGGCGCGTCATCCACGCCAGAGAGCATCACGTACGCCTTGGTCCGGTCTGGCGTGACACACACGGCCCGCGGCCGGTCGCGGTGCGGCTGTTTGGACCACAGCGGGTCGCTGGGCAGCAGCGGATTGGGCGGCGCGGTCAAGACCCAGGGCTTTGGTAACTCAGCTTGCTGGCAAGAGAATAGTGGCAATGAGGCCAGTGCGAGGCCCAAGACTCCCCAGCCGATTGTGAGGCCGCTGCGGCCACCCTTGCCCGCCACTGTTACCACTCCTTGCCCAGCAGCCACGCCTCAACGGCCTGGAACTGCGGATCGCTTGGGGCTTGCATCACCGCGCCGCCGCCGTGGGCCATCTGCCCCAGAGCCTTGCGCAACAGGGTGCTGCGCCGCGGCACGGGGTTGTCCACAAAACCCAGAATCGCGTTGAAGTTGGCATCCCACTCGGCCTTGCTGAGCGGCTTGGGAGAGAACTGCTCCGACGCGACCATGCGGTGCCGGCCGACCGCGAACTGGCGCAGCGGCCGCTCGGCCCGGCCGTGGCACTTGGAGTCGCCGCAGCCCTTGCTCAGCAGCGGCCCGGCCTCGGCCTCAAAGGCGGCTCGATCGGCGGCCGGCACCTGCTGCCACGGCGGCGGCACCTGGCTCTCGCAGCCCGCGCTCGCTGCCAGTGCGGTCAACCCCAAGACTGTCACCCACCGCACTGACGCCCCTAGCACTGTCATTGCCAACACTGCCATTCCCAACACGGGCCTCCCTGACACGGTCATTCCCTGCACTGTCAGGCTTGGCACCCGCGATCCCATCAAATCTTCTCCAGCCTTTGCGGCTTCTTAGCTCTTGGGCACGCCTTGCCAAGCGGCGCCAAACTCGATCCACCGCAGCAGCGTGCGCCTCTCGGTGTCGGTGAGCTGCGGCGCAGTCGGCGGCGGGCACGGCTGGGTCACCGCGCCAGCAGCATCGTACTCTTTGCCTATCAGCTTCTCAGCCAAATACGACCCGCGGGCCCGATAACCCAGCGCATCGACGTACTGAAAGCCCTGTGCGGACTTGGTGCCGGGCGCCAGCAGGCTCTCATAGGCGTCGTTGTAGTGCTGGGTCGCGGTCGCGAGCAAAGACAGGCCGCCGGCCGGCGCGGCACCGCTGTGGCATCCCGAGCTGGCGCACTTGTTGGTAAGGATCGGCATCACATCCTTGACAAAGTCCACCAGCACAAACATCGACGCCCCGACCACCGGCAGGGTCTTGGGCTTGCGGCGGTCCGAGTCCTCATACAGAGAGGCGGTGACCGAGGCCTGGGTCACAAAGTCCATGGCGGGCTGCAGCACTGTGTTGGGATTGCCATCCAGGGCCCCGTGGCAGCCGCCGCAGCGGGCGTTGTAGCTCGACGCCGGAATGCCGACGGGAAAGCGCTCGCCAGGCGCCGCGGCGTACCACTGGTGCTGCAGGGCCCCGACCGCCAGGCCGTCTTTGTCCACCGTGACCACCCGCACCGGCACCTTGGCCGGGATCTCGGCGGCCAGGCTGCCATCGGCGGCGGGCGGCACTTCGGCGGCGGCAAACAGCGGCATGCGCCCGGTGGCCGAGGCCTGGGTGGCGTTTTTCCAGCCGTGGCGCGTCTCGGCAGCTGGGATGGCCGTGGCATCGACCGCTCCAGCGACCGACAGCGGCACGACCGCCCGCACCACCGCGATGTCCGTGCGCAGCGGCCGCGCCGTCAGCGGCGGCAGGTGAGCCAGCACCGCCTCGATGACCTGCACACCCGAGTGTACCAGGGTCGCCAGCGGTGATTCCTGATTCCATTTGCGGGGATGGGGCGGATCTTCGGTCCCGCGCGCCACCAGGGCCACCGGCTGCGACCAGCTCTTGGCTGCGCCATCTTGCAGGACCGCCACCTTATCTACCGCCGGGCGGTTGGCAAGGCGATCCTCGCGCAGCACCACCCGTTTGAGCGCCAGCTTGGGCACCAGCGCCGGGTCGTTCAGGTCCAAGGGGCCGGCCGCATGGGCCACCAGCAGCGAGCCATCGGGCATCGGCGTGGGGTCGCGCCACAACCCGTCTTCGCTCGACCCGGCCCGGCTGGACTTTGGGGTCAGAATCGTCAGCGCGTGGCGAAATGCCGGTACCGTGGCCTTGGACTCCTGACCTTCTGGAACCTCGACGGCGAATTGACGCTCCAGCATAGCCAGCTGACCGCCGCGCCACAGATTGCCATCGTCCTGCACGGTCAGGGTTGCGCGCCCTTCGGGGAGCTCGCGCAGTCGCCAGAACAGCTGCTGCGGCTCGCTCATGCCAAAGTGGGGGTGCGCCTCTGGCTGGATGTGGTGGTCGCTGTTGTGGTCGACCGGGAAGCGGAAAAGCACGCCTTTGAACCCGCCCTCGGCAGAGCGGCGCAGCGTGTAGGCCATGGTGCCAGCGAATTCGCCGGTGGCCAGGAACCACGGATTGGTCTCGGGCACCACCGTCCAGGTCAGCTGCTCTTGGTTGGCGCCGTCCGGGTCGATGGCATAGAGGTCGGCGTTGAGGGTGTCCAGGTTGTCCGAGCGGTCCAAGACCTTGACGCCGCTGAAGTAGATGCGCTCGGCCGGGCTGTTGCCCTTGGCGTCGACAAAGCCGCCGTTGGGGCCAAACACCGGCTGATAGGCGCCCAAGAACGCGCCGGCGGTGGTGTTGGGCTTGAAGGCGGTCAGCTGCTTGAGCCCGCTGCCATCGGCGCCGATGGTGTACAAGTTCATGCTGTCGTCTGCGGACTTGCGCATGGCAAAGACGATGGTCTTGCCGTCGTGGCTTGGCGCTGGGTCGCGGATGTCGGCCGGGGCGGTGTGGGCGCCTTGGGTCAGGTTGATCGGCGTGCCAGTGTAGGGCGGATCCAGGCGGAACAGGTCAGAGCCCGGGGTAAAGGCAGGCTGGTCAAACGGTTTGGCCGCGGCGACCGGGCCACCCACCGCGACAATCGGCGGGTCGGCGGCCGTGGCCAGGCTGGCGTTGGCGCCCATGGCGGCCTGGCGCTCGGCTGCGATCCAACCCAGGATATCTTTGACCACCTTGGACTGTCGCGGATCGCCGGCTTGGATCTCTGCCGCCAGGAACACGTCATTGCCGCCCTTGTGGGGAATGCCGCCCATCTCATGGGGCAGGATCTTGGCCAGCAGCCGCGAGCGCAGCGGGTCGCCCCACAGGCTGATGTTGCGCTTGGCTTCGATGTAGCTGGCGCGGATGTCGGCCTTGGGCAGCAGGTGGGTGCCGGTCAGGACCGGGGCGTTGAACACCGCGCCGCCAAACATCAGGCTGCCGTGGCAGGTGGCCGTCGCACAGCCGCGGTCGACCAGGGTGGGGTACACTTTGTCGTAGAAGAGCTGCTCGTTGGCCGTCAGTGCTGGCTCGCCTTTGGCCTCGGTGCCGTCTTTGACCGTGGCCACCCAGCTCGCCAGGGTCTTGTAGCCCGGGTCATCGCGCGAGGTGAACACCGCATTTTGGAAGTGGTACTGGCCGCCCTGCGCCACCGGTAGCGCCTTGCGCAGCAGCGTAGAGAAGGCGGGATTCTCCGTGGAGTTGATCTTGGCTTTGATCGAGGCCACAGCCTTGGCCTGGTCGGCAATTTTGCCATTGGCGTCAATGGGCAAGGTCAACCAGCGCAGGGGATCGAGCTTTTGGTCCTTGCTGCCGACCACCGAGCCGTGGCAGGCCGAGGCGGCGCAGCGGCTTTCGAGCAGGGGGAGCACGTCGGCCGTCAAGGTGTCGTGCTCGTGGTCGTCGCAGCCCAGTACCAGCACTGCGGCGAGGAGCCAGCCCCACCAGTTCTGAACATTCATGCTCCACCTGTCTTGGGTAGGGGCGCCGAGGCGACCCAGTTGCGCGCTTGCCCAAGACTCTAGAACAGAATGTCTGCGGATGTGCGGATCGCGGTCGCCCGCTGGTCATGAACCTGTCACGCCATGGGCAGCCCGAGTGTCTGCCGGCCTTGCTCCAGATCCAGTAGCATCGCCTTGCGCTCCAGACCGCCGCCATAACCAATCAGCGCACCGCTGCCGCCAATCACGCGGTGGCAGGGCACGATGATCGACAGCGGATTGCGGCTGTTGGCCATACCCACAGCCCGCGCCGCCTTGGGATGGCCCAGGCGCCGCGCCAGCTCGCCGTAGCTCCACGTCGCGCCGTAGGGGATGAGCCCCAGCTGCTGCCACACCTGCAGCTGAAACGCCGTACCCTCAGGCGCCAGCGGCAGCGAGAAATCGCGCAGCTCTCTGGCGAAGTAGGCCTGCAGCTGGCGGCGCGCCTCTGCCAGCACAGGGCTGTTCGATCCGTCGCGCCAATGGGCCGCGGATAGCGGGCCTGACTCGCCGGCAAACAGGCAGTGGGTCAGGGCCGCGCCGTTGCTCAGCAGCAGTAGGTCGCCCACGGGCGCAGCCACGGTCAGACATTCTATCACGGCAGCCCCCTGCGATCTGCAAAAATGCCAGCGTCCAAGCTGGATTACCAAAGCCCTGGGTCTTGTTGGGCGCGGGGCTGGCACTGCCGGGGCAAGGCTACGGCGCGGCAAGCCCAGGCGTCAACGGCAATGGCGGGGCAGGTGGTGGAATGTCAGCACCCATGCTGACTTACCAAAGCCCTGGGTGGTGTTTTGCGGGGCTGGCACGGCAGGAGCAAGCTACGCCGCGGCAAGCCCAGGCGTCAACGGCAATGGAGGGGTAGGCGGTAGAATATCAGCGCCCATGCTGACTTACCAAAGCCCTGGGTGGTGTTTTGCAGGGCTGGCACGGCAGGGGCAAGCTACGCCGCGGCAAGCGCAAGCGTCAAGGGCAATGGCGGGCAGGTGGTAGTCTTTTGGCAGGTTTCCAGCCAAGCTTGGGGCCGTGGGTTGGCCGGGGCACAGGGAGCCACAATCTGCAGAGGCGGTATATGCGGAAGACTTGGATTGCTTTGGGTATCGTTGCGGTGATCTCGGGATCGGCCATGCTGTGGCTGCTCCAGCCGTCGGACGGCGTGGCGCCGGTCGCTGGGGAGGCGCCAGCGGTCCAGGAGGACGCCGAAGTCGTCAAGACCGTGGCCGACAAGGTCGCGCCAGTCCGTTTGCCGGTAGCGGTCACTGCCGCTGTGGCGCCGCCGGCCCTGCCGCCGCTCAATTGCCGGGTTGCCGCGGGCACCGTGTTCTTGGTGGGCGGCGAGGCAGTGACGGCAGAGTTCTTTTGTGCCGAGCTGGCCAAGGTCGCCGGTGTCCAGCCCGAGCCGATGACGCCAGCCTGGCGGGCCCAAGCCGTGGCCTTGCGCCAGCAGGTCGTCGACGCGATGCTGGTGCGCAAAGCCCTGGACGCAGAAGGCGGCGCCGTCTCGGTAGAACAGGTGGATACGGCCCTGGGCGAGCGCCTGGGGGCCTTGCCGCAGGGGACGGCGACCCAGCTCGATGCGGCCTCCACTGCGTTGGTGCGCCGCCAGCTGCGCGCCCGCTTGGAGCTGGCCAAGTTGCTGCAGCTGCGTGGCCAGTCCCTGGTCAGCGACGCCGAGCTGCTGGCGGCCTACCAGGCGGACCCGGCGCGCTTCGGTCAGCCTGGCGTGGCGGTGGTGGTGCCCTACTTGCTGCGCCTGCCGCCGACGGTGGCAGCGCCTGAGCTGGCCGCGGCCCGCGCCAAGGCTGAGCAATTCGTCGCCGCCGTCAGCAAGGGCGAAGGGGCAGACACGGCGGCCAAGAGCGCCGGCCTGGCGGCCCTGCCCAAGACAGAGATGGCTCAGGGCGGCGCCGAGGCCGAGCTGGTGGCGGCGGCGATGCAGCTGTCCGCCGGGCAGTGGACGGCGCCGGTGCGCACCAATGTCGGCTGGGCGGTAGTGCAGGTGCTGGAGGTGCGGCAGGGCAAAGAGCTGCCGATTGACCAGGTGCGCGACCAGGTCAAGGCCTTTGTCCAGGGCAAGCAGGGGCTGGCCGACCGCGAGCGCGCCCTGGCCGAGCTGCGAGCGGCGGCGCAGGTGGTGGACAAAGTCAGCCTCTAACCACAGCTAGCGGCTGGCTGGTCGCGGGGCCGCCACCGGCACGCCCTGGGCGCGCAGCCAGAGGCGAACTTCGCCGACATCGCCGCGATGCACCAGGGCGCGGATACCCAGCGCTTGCGCGGCTGCCACAAACTCAGGGCGGTCGTCCATGAACACGCAGTCCTGGGCCGCCAGGCCTGAGCGCTGCAAGAACACCTCAAAGAACCGCGGATCGGGCTTGGCCGCGCCGACCTCATAGCTCAGGTGCAGGCCAGAGAACTGCTGCAACACCGGGATCGCCGCAGCCAGCTTGCTGAAGTGCAGGGGGTCGGTGTTGGACAGCAGCCACGTCGGGTGGCCGCTGCGAACGACTTCTGCCGCCAATTCTTCCATTTCTGGATAGGGATCAAAAACATCGCACCAAGCCCCTGCGGCTTGCCAGGTAGGCACCGGCCGGGGGCCCAGGCGCCGGCACAGCTCGCCAAGAAACGCCGCCGGGGCTTGGTGGCCGGCGTTCCAGTCCAGCACAAACGGCTCCATGAAGATGGCCGCCAGGTCAAGCGCGCGGGTTTCGTCGCCACCGGCCAGCCGCAGCAGCTGGGCCATTCCCCGAGAAAACCTCAGGTGAACAAGAACTTCTCCTAGATCGAACAGCACGGCGGGGTAGGCGGGCATGGGCAGGCTCGGCAGGTAGAGGGGATAGACAGAGCCGTCGCGCGGCGACCGCAGTGCACCGCAAAGGTGCCCCCGTCGTCAAACGGCCCGGGCCTTGCCTGACACACGCCTCAAGCGGCTCGCAGCAGAAGGGAGGATGACAACGTCCTAGAAGATCGACCGAAGTTTTTGCAGCGGCACCCGCAGGCTGAGCGAGACGATGTCCATGGACGCTTGGTAGGTGCCGTTGCCAATGGTGCTGGCCTCAGCCGCCGGCAGGAAGGTCTTGGGCAGCGGCGGCGTCACCTGCTGCTTAGAGAGGCTGCCGGTCACTTCTTGGGTATCGACAAAGTGGTGCGCGTAGGCCAGGTCCAGCCAGGCGCCAAACAGCTGCAAAGAGGCGCCGATGCTGGCCACCTGCCTGCCCCAGTTGGGAAATTCTACCCCCACGTAGGCCTCTGGCACCGCAGAGGTCTCTAGCAGCCAGCCGCCGCGCACCTGCAGCCGCTCTGCCAAGGCGGTCCATTCCATGCCGGCGCGGATGCTGTAGGCGTCCTTGAAATGCTTTGGAAAGATGATGTCGGGCACCGGGACCTGGTCGAATTTGTCGGCCTCGTATTCGTATTGGACCATCACATTGTGGGTGCGGATGGCGATCTGCTCCATCACGCTCCAGCGCTCCCACACGGCGTTGACCTCGAGTTCCAGCGCCGGCGTCGGCCGGTACAGAGCGCCCAGCCGGATGATGTCAGCGAAGTCCAGCTCCAGCGTGGCGCTGGTGCCCAGCTGGGTGACCTTGAAATCCTTGGCAGAAGCGGGGGCAGTGGTCACCAGCGTCCCATCGGCCTCAAAGCGGATGTGCGGTCGCCAAGACAGCCCGAAGGCCCACTGGTCGTTGGGCACGATCGACAGCCCGACGACGGCCGTGGCAATGGGCCCCCCAGAGCCGTCAAAGACCGCGTCGGTGTCCACGCCGGGGTCAGAGCCCTTGCCAAAGCCCGACCACACCGCCTGTTCAAAGCGCGCCGAACCCGAGACCAGCTGGCCGGTCACCCCAAAACGCAGCCAGTCACGCCAGGCTCCAGCGACCGCGGCTGAGGCGTAGCTGATAAAATAGTCCGTCTTGTAAAGGGCATAGCGCTCAGCGCCTGCCTTGGGATAGTCGAGCTTGCCGATCGAGCTTGGCCCCGTCGCCCCCACCGCCAGGCTGAGGTCAGACAGGGGCCCGGTCGCGCCCAGGCCCCACACCAGCGCCAGGCTGGGAGCCAAGAACGGGGCGCTGCCGTTCTCTACCAGCTTCTGCCCTACAAGCGCATCGCTGGCTTCAAAGGAGACCTGCTGGCTGGCCAACCGCGCGTCGAGATACAGATTCAGGCCGCGCTGTTGCGCCAGACCTGCCGGGTTGTACTGCAGCGCCAAGCCGTCGCGCGGATGGGCCGCCCAGGCGCCACCGCGACCGATGGAAAGCGTGCCATTATCTGGGTATTCGACGCCCGCCGCCCAGGCCTGGCTGCTGGCCAGCCCCAGGGCCAGCGCTGCCGCAGCCCAAGGCGCCCGCCACCGCCGCGAGGTGGCCAGGGGCAGGCTGGCCACAGTCTGAGGGTTCTCTTGAGCCTTCATTGCTTTCTCCTGTTGCTGTGCAGCCTGACGCGGATCTGGCGAGAGCGCAATGGGTTGCAGGTCAGGTTGCGCGACGGAGGGCGGCAAGCTCGCCTTGGGCGGCCCCGTCTGGCAGGCTTGGTCATGGCAGTGCCCGCCAGCTGGCGCTGTGGGTCGGTTGGCCCGTTGCCCGGTGGTTCGTCGAGCGCGCCGCTGCGGTCGCCCCGGCTCTACCTTCTAGCGCAAAGCGGGCCTGTGCTCGCTGCCCAAGGAGACCATGCAGATGTGTTTGGCTATCCTCGCCCTTGGTGCCCACCCCGACTGGCCGCTGGTGATCGCCGCCAACCGCGACGAATTTCACCACCGCCCTGCCAGCCCTGCCGCGCCGTGGTCCGATGCCCCAGATATCGTGGCCGGCCGGGATCTGCAGGGCGGAGGCACCTGGCTTGGCGTCGCTGGCGGTGGCCGGCTGGCTCTGCTGACCAACGTCCGCGAGCCGGGGCGCCAGCTGCCAGCCGCCCCCAGTCGCGGTCGCTTGGTGGAGGACTACCTACGCGGCAGCCTCTCCGCCGCCGACTACGCTGGGCAATTCAATGTAAATGCTGACGAATTTAATGGATTCAACCTGCTGGTGGCGGACCTGGATGGGGTCCACTATTGCTCCAACCGCGCGCTGACTCGCCGGCTGCCTTCTACAGGCGGCGTTTTTGGCCTGTCCAACGCTGCCCTGGACACGCCGTGGCCCAAGCTGACCCGCAGTCGCGCGGCGGTGGCGGCTCTGTTGTCTACCTCTGCGCAGCCCGAACCTGAAGCCCTGTTCGCTATCTTGGGCGACCGAACCCCACCTGAAGACGGGCTCCTGCCCGACACCGGCGTTGGGCTGCAGCTGGAGCGACTGCTTGGCAGTCCCTTTATCCAAAGCGAAACCTATGGCACCCGCTGCAGCACGCTGGTGCTACAACACCGCAGCGGCAGGGTCGAATTCCGCGAGAGGTGCTACCGTCCAACCGGTGAGGTGCAAGGCGAAAGCGTTTGGACCCGCGCGTTGGGTACCACAAGCGCCAAGGCCGCTGGCGGCTCTGGCTGGGTTTGAACTTGGGGGTCATGGACCTAGAGTGCGGAAGAGGACCCCGCAGCAGGACTCAAGCACCTCGAACAACAAGCGGGTGTAACCCGGATCGAACTAACGATCTTGGATACTAATCGCGCGGGGTAGAGCTCCAGCGGGCAATGTGGCAGCCGGCGGTGACGTCCTGACCGGGCAGCCACAGGGCGGCGTAAGAGGGATCCTGGCCCGAGGCGATCTTCAGCGGTTCGATAGCGGCGATGTAAATCTGCGGCGACGGCGGGCTGCCGGTGTGCAAGAACCCGTAGTTGCGCCGCGACGAGAAGGCCATCCAGTGGTACTGGCCAGGCACGATGCCCAGCGTTGGCCAAGAGTTGGTCAGGGGCTCCAGGGACTCATTGGCCAAGTCCAGGCGGATGGGGTTGCCGCCGGTCGCGGCGATCATCCACAGCTCGGCGTGGCAATTGTCGTAGGTGCCCTCGCCTCCCGAGCTGGGCCCGCCGCTGCCGCCCGAAGCGGGGCAGGGGTTGCCGGTGGCGGCAGCGCGGTTGTAGACGATGTAGTTGCCGTCCAGGGTAAAGGTCGGGTAGTAGTGGAAGACGTCCAAATCGTCTGTGCCAGCCACCAGTTGCGCCTTGCCTCCCTGGCCGCCATTGAAGGGCACGGTGTACAGCGCCGTGGCCGCGGTGGCCGCAAAGCCGTTGCCGACGTTGGAGGAAGACGCATAGACCACCGTCGAGCCGTCCTTGGACCACGCGGGAAACGCCTGCTGGCCCAAGTCGCCACCCTGAACCAAGTTGGTGGCGGTGCCGCCCATCAAGTCGACCGCCATCAGTTTGGTGGGTCCTGGGATGAAGCCCGCCGTCCCTGAAGTTGGCACGACCAGCCAGCGCTCTTTTTCGCTGAAGTGCGACTCGGAGAAGGCTGCGGCAATGGTAAACGAGCTTGCCAGCAGCTGTTTGGCCTTAGGGTGCAGCCATGGTGGCGGCTGGCCGCTCTTGGCCGTGACCAAGCTCATCGACATGCTGGCCATGCCTGCGCCCATCATGTGGCTGACGGCGACGGTCGATCCATCGGGGCTGACGCTGTGGCAGCCCGCGCACATCCCCCCTGGGGTCGGCACGGTGGAGGGTTGCTTTTGGCCTTGCTCAAGCACGCGCACGGCCATCATCTGGGTATTCCAGTAATAGATGGCGCCGCCGGCCGGCATCGGGCTGATGTGGAAGGTGAGCGGCTTGGAAGCCAGCAGCTTGCCGACCACCTGCCCGCCGCTGACGCTGACCGCCAGAATCCGCAGCTTCCACGCCGGATGGTCGGGAAACGCAAACAGGTCTTGCCAGATCCCCTTGGGCAGCGTCACGGCGTAGCCCTTGCCGGTGCTCGCCGCAGAGGCCCAATTGGTCGCGTCGCCCAGCACGTTGATTTCTGCCTCGGCGTTCTCAAAGCGGACCACAAACTTGTCGGCCGGACCGGCGTACGTCCACTGCACGGTGATGGGTGCAAAATCCACAGGCGCCAGCGCATTGTCCGGCGGGTAGACTACCTCAATGTCGGGCGTCAGCGCGCCGGATTTGCCCACCACCAAGTCGGCCAGCCCCGGGTCGCTGGTGGCAGTGGCATCGACGATGAGGGTCACGGCAGCAGGCAGCGCCGCCACGTCAGCAGCGACTTCTGGGCCCGCCGAGTCCTGTGGGGCTGGGGCGGCGTCAGTGGCAGACACATCAGCGGGGGCGGCGGCACTGTCGACCTGCTGACCCACAACCTCCTGGTCCGCGCTGGGCTTTTCTGCCGGCGGAGAGCTACAAGCCCCCACGGCGACAGCAGCTGCGGCGGTGGCGGCGAGCAACAGGCAGAAACGGGCGAGCGGGCAAGTCTTCATGCCTGCAGGGTATCAGGGTGCGGCGGGCAAATGAAGGGGCGGGTTGCACTGGCGGCGCAGGGCCGGCGGCAACAGGCGCTGCTACTGCTCGACCAACTCCCTGAACAGAGCGCAGTTCTTCTCCACGTCAGGGCTGTGGCGCAGCAGGTCCCCGCCGACCAGGTACATGACCTCGGTGCCATAGAAGGCCTTGAGCTCGGCGCTTCGCTGCAGCGTCATGCCGCCGCCCGGCGCCGGAAAGCTCTGGCGCAGGTGGCCCATCGGCACGGCGGTGCCAGCGGCAATGGCGCGGCAGTCGTCGGCGCTGAAGGCAAACCGTCCGCCGGCGTGCGGGTAGATGGCGGCGTCGGCGCCGGCAAGGCGCATCAGCTGGCCAAACAAGGCGTAGGGCGAGATGCCTTGGTCCGGGCTGGTGACATAACTACCTAGAAAAGCTGGGTGACCGAGGATCGGCAGGGCCAGCGCGTCGTCCTGGGCCAGGCGGCGCATCGCGTCAAAGCCGGTGAGGCCGGGGGCGATGAGCAGGGCGCCAGCGCCGGCAGACTTGGCAAATTGGGCGCGCTGCTCCAGGTCGCCAGCGGGCGCAGTGACGTTGGGGGCGTAGACGCAGTGGTAGCCGGTCTCGCTGTTGGCTTTGGCAACGGCCTCGGCGCAGCGGGCCACGCGCTCTTCGAAGCGGGCGTAGGGCTGATTGGACAGGCCATGGTCGTCCTTGATGACGTCGATGCCGCCGCGGGCGAATTGATAGGCTCGGGCAGCCAATTGCGTGGCGCTTTCGCCCATCGGCTTGACCGCGGTGGCCAACAGGGCTCGGCCCTGGGCGTGAAGCCGGCTGCGCAGTCCATCGCGGCCAAAGCGCGGACCGCAGAACCTGTCCCACAGATTGGGGCAGTCCTTTAGCGATTCCAGGCGGATTCCAGGCTTGAGGCTGATGTTGCCAAACAGCACGTTCAACAACTGGGTCAGCTCCGTCGCCGAGTCGTCATTGGCAAAGCTGATAAGCGCCCGGCTGACTCCATCGGGGCCAGTCACCACGCTGTCAATCTGGCCGACCACGTGGTCGCTGATGAACGGGTCGTCGACCAGATCCAAGGGGAATTCGATAGTCTGCTCAATGCACAGGTCCTTGGCCTTGGCCTGCACCGTCGCCGCGTCGCCCGTCAGGCGGTACCAGGCGCCAAACCGCGCACAACCCTCGCAGAATTGCGGCTGACAGGCGTGGGGCGCGGGATAGTGGCGCGTTGGCATGGCGGTGTAGCTCACAGGGCCTCCACTTTGTGCTCGCTGTGCACGGCCTCCAGCCGCACCGCTGCCAGCTCTTCTTCGCGGATGTGAAGGGGTTGCCCGACCAGCCTCTCGACCGCCCGGGTCAGGGCCAGCGCGTCCAGGCCGTATTCGCGCATCAGGTAGGGCTTGGAAGCGCCGTGGGCAAACGTGTCCTGAAGGCCCAGGCGGATCTGGCGCACCCCAAGGCCGGCATCGGCGATCTTCTCTGCCAGGATCGAGCCCAGGCCGCCGCTGGCCAGGTGGTTCTCCAGGCTGACAACCCCGTACTTGGGCTGGGCCAGTGCTTCCAGGATAATTGGCGAATTGCAGGGCTTGAGGGTAGACACGTGCAGGTGCTCCACCCCCAGGCCGCGCGACCGAAGCACTGTCGTCGCTCGCAATGCCTCCTCGGTGCACACCCCAGACGTGACCAGCGTCAGGTCGCCGCCCCGCGACAGCACCCGCGGTGTGTCCAAGCGCATCGGCTCCTCCGCCGCAAAGAGCCTGGGCAATTGGCCACGCAGCATCCGCACATACACGGGACCGTCGACGGCTGCCATCACATCCAGCACGCTCTCGACCTCTGTGGCATCGCCGACTTCCAGCACCGTCATGTTGGGCAGCGTCCGCAGCAGCGCAATGTCATCAATGGCTTGGTGGGTAGCGCCGCCCGGCGTTAGGATCCCTGGCAGAAAACCAAACATCTTCACGTTAGCATTGGCGTAGGCCACGCTCATCGCCAGCTGGTCATAGGCGCGCCGGTAGATGAACACCGCAAAGGTGTGGATGAGCGGCATCTTGCCTTCGCGCGCCAACCCCGCGGCAAAAGACAGCATGTTCTGTTCGGCGACCCCCATGGAGAAGAAGCGGTCGGGGTAGGCGTCGCGGAACTGGTCGGCCTCGCAAGAAGAGGTGAGATCCGCCGAAAGCACCACTACCTCTGGTCGGTCCCTGGCCCAGCGCACCAGATTGCCGGCATGGATCTTGGACAGGATTTCCATCACAAGGCCTCCAAGGCCTGCACGTAGGCTTGCCGGTCGGCGCCAGACGAGAAGCGCAAGTAGTGCAGCCTGGGAGCATTGCGGCGCAGTAGCTCCAGGCCTCGGCACGGGTCCGTGTCGCACAGCACGACCAGCGGCCGCGCGTCGATGGGCCTACCCAGGGCTTTGGTAACTGATTGCAGCGCCTGGGGATTGTGGCCATCGATGCGTGCCGCGTCCCAGCCAAATGCCATGATCCGCTTCTCCAGCGGCTCAATGGTCATCACCGACTCGACCGTGCCATCGCATTGCTGGCGGTTGACATCGACCACGACCACCAGGTTGTTCAGGCGGTGGTGGGCGGCGGCTTGCAGCGCTTCCCACGTCTGACCGATTTGGAACTCGCCGTCGCTCATGAACACCCACACCCGCCCGGTATCGCCGCGCAGCCGCCGCGCCAGTGCAATGCCCGCCGCTTGGCTCAGGGCCTGGCCGAGCGACCCGCAAGTCACTTCGCAGCCAGGAGAATGCTCGGCGCCGATCATCTCGACGGACGACCCGTCCTGATTGAACAGGTCCAACCCGCAAGGGTCCATCCGCCCGGCCTCGATAAGCGCCGTGTAGACCACCAGCGCGTAGTGGGCGGGGGATAGGATGAACCGGTCGTGATGCGCCTCGGCCCGACCGTTGAATTCGGCGCCGGTGAAGTAGCCGTTGTTGCCTGCTTTGGGTGTGCCGGGAAAAGGGCGCGGCATCAGCGGACTACCGACCGCCGCCAGATTCATGCTCTTGAGGTACAAGGTCGCCAGGATCTCGGCCGAAGAGCACGCCTGGCTCATGTAGCCGCCATCGTGCTGCAGCGTGTGTTCCAGCACCCGCCGGCGGATCTGTCCAGCGGCGCGGCGGACGTCTGCGGTCCAGTCGTTGTGCGGCATCGCACCCCCTGTCTGCCTGAGAAATGGCGACGCAGCGGACCAGCGCTAGCCCTGCGGCGCATCACGTCGAGGCTACGCCCGCACAGGCAGTCCGTCAAAGAGCCAAACTGTACCCCAGGGCTTTGGTAAGTCGTTGCTTATATTTAGTATTTGTGGGCGGAGGCGCGGGTCGGTGCGACGGTGTGACGCGGATGTGACTCGCCGGTTGACGCCCGGATAGGCGGCGGGTTGGCTACGTTGGGCTTGTCCACAGTCTGGCGGCGGCCAGTCCAGCCCCGGTACGGCCTGAAGCTGCAGCAGCGCGGACCAACCAGTGGGGCAGATTCCAACAGTTGCTGGATTTTCCCCTTGCTCCGGGTACCCAGGGCTTTGTCAAGTCTATGACAATGCACAGATGAATCCTTGGCACGGACTGTGCACGACCCAGTTTGCGTCGGCCAAAGGTGCCGTCTGTCCTAGCTAGGCCACAGGAGGGCGTCATGAAGCCGAGGGTGTGGATCGCAGCGCTGGCTATCGGTATAGGCGCTGGCTGTGACGATGACGGACCGCGGCCCATGGGTTCTTCGGACAAGACCCCCGACTATGGTCAGAGCTTTGCTGCCCTGACTGCAGCCAAGGGTTGCGATGACGTGCTGGCAGATCTCAAGGCCAAAGCACAGGCTGACGCCGCCAAGGCAGTGGCAGAGAACCTCAAGCTCGCTCTTCAGTGGCCCGAGCAAGGCTGCTGGATCTATGACAAAGATGCTGGCCAGCCCGGTGCGGGTGGAGGCGGCGGTGCCCAGCAGGCTTCTGGAACCAACGTCCAGGTGGCCGGCGTCGATGAGGCAGACTTTGTCAAGAACGACAACCAATATATCTACGTGTTAGCTGGGGAGACGGCCACTGCAACGGGCAAGCACGGCAAGCTGCAGATCCTTAAGGCGTGGCCAGCCGCCGAGTTGAAGCGCATTGCCGAGATCTCTGTAGAAGGGGCCCCCAAGCGCCTGTTTGTGGCCAATGACCGCGCGCTGGTCTATTCGGCGCTTGGTCCAGTCGCTAGCGCTGTTGGCAGTACGCCGATCGCCCCGTGGGGCGGCATGCCCTCTCGCAGCGGCGCCAGCGAGTGCACCTATGGCTACGACTGCGACTTCACTGGTGACGGCCAGGTGCTCAAAGTCAGCGTGTTCGACATCAAAGACCGCACCGCGCCCAAGCTGTTGCGCGAGACCACGTTCTCTGGCTCGTACCTGAACTCGCGGCGCATCGGCAACATCGTCCACACCGTGGTGGTGTTCCCCGACGTGTCCGTCCCCGGGCTGAAGTACTGGCCGACCGAATTGACCGACCCCTGGAAATGGTGCAGCAGGCCTGAGCAGTTTCCGTATACCGCTGCCCAAGTGACCCAGATGTTCTCTGCGCTCCACGCCGCCAATGAGGCGCTCATCGCTGCGTCCTCCATAGCTCAGTATCTGCCCGGCATCAAAGACAAGCGCTACACTGCCAGCGGCGTCGTCGAGGAGTCAGGACTCTTGCAGGGCTGCAAGGGCTTCTACCTGTCCAAAGAAGGCGATGGCAAGAGCTTGTTGTCGCTGGTCAGCATGGCCATTGACGACCTGGGGCCGATTGGCGCCACCACGGTGGTTGGCCGCACTGGCGCTGTCTTTGCTTCCAAGGACGCCCTCTACCTTGGCGTGCGGCACTACGCTGACCAGACCAAAGGCTGGTACTACCAGGACGCAAGCGCAATCCAGGAAGCGACCACCGTCCACAAGTTTCAGTTTCTTGGCGGCACGGCGACTAGCTACATTGGCAGTGGTGCTGTAAAAGGTCGAATTCTAAACCAATTTTCAATGGATGAGCAGGCGGGTATCCTGCGCATCGCCACCACCACCGGCCACGCACCCAGCCCAAGCGCCCACAGCACCGTGGCCACCCTGGCGCCAGTGGCGGTCCCAGACGGCGGAGTAGTCCTGGCTGTTCAAGGCATGGCAGACAAGATCGCCCCCAGTGAAGACATTCGCTCCGTGCGCTTCGACGGGGATGTTGGATTTGTCGTCACGTTCAAGAAGACAGATCCGCTGTTTGTCATTGGCCTCAAGGACCCAAAGAACGTCACGGTGTTGGGGGAGCTGAAGATCCCTGGGTTTTCGACCTACATGCACGTGCTCGACGACAACCACTTGCTGACCATTGGCTACGACGCCGACGACCAGGGTTCGTTTGCTTGGTTCACTGGCATCCGTTTGCAGATTATTGACGTCAGCGACTACGCCAAGCCCAAGCTCGACTTCGCCGAGGTCATTGGCACTCGCGGCTCCACCAGCGATGCCGCCTCCAACCACCTTGCGTTCACCTACTTCGCTGCCAAGCACTGGCTAGGTCTACCGATCACGGTTTGCCAAGACAGCTCGGGCGGCGGCAGCTACGGCGCCAAGATGACGTTCTCGGGCCTGTTCGTCTATGACGTCACGTCTTTGACCGGCCTCAAGAAACTGGGAGGTCTGGCCAGCCAGCCGCCCGAGACCTCGACCCAGGGTAGCATGTGCAACAATTGGTGGACCCAGTCGAATTCCTGGGTCAAGCGCAGCGTGTTCATGGATGATTTTGTCTACGCCATCTCGGGGGATGCGGTCATCGCTGCCGCTGTTGCCGCCCTGGACAAGCCGCTGGCCAAGGTCGAGTTGCTCAAGTAGAGCCTGACAAGCAAGGCCGCTCGCCATCAGGCGAAGGCTGGCCTGACGGCTGCGCAACTGCGGCCATCTCAGGTGGCAACGGCCAGCAGCTCGACGTCGAACACGAGCTCAGCGTTGGGCGGAATCAAGCCGGGGTAGCCGCGCTCGCCATAGGCAAGAGGCCCGGGAATGTGCAGGGTGCGCTTGCCGCCAACTTGCATCGTGGCCACGCCCTCATCCCAACCGCGGATGACTTGGCCGACACCAATCACGAATTCGAAGGGCGTACCGCGGTCGACCGAGCTGTCAAACTTGGTGCCGTTGGTGAGGCGGCCGGTGTAGTGGACCGTTACGCGCTTGCCCTTGGTGGGCGCGGCGCCGGTGCCGACTACGGTGTCCAGGTAGCGGAGGCCTGAAGGGGTCGTTTGCATGGTCATGGGATTCCTAGAAGTTGGGGGCAGTAGCCTAGCAGAACCAGGGTATTTTGGAAACCGTATAGCCGGCAAGGACTTACCAAAGCCCTGGGTACGTCGCCGGAGGACGGCAGGGAGTACCGAAACTGCGAGCGGCGGGTGGCGGCAAGATTGAGAAAAGAAGGCCAGTCTAGGGAAAGAACCCTTTCGCTGGAACGGCTTACCAAAGCCCTGGGTGGGCGCGGACGCCGCGGAGGCAGAGCAGGGAGCGTGGGGGCGGCTAGGGCTGTGGAGTGGGCTAAATCCAGGAAAACGTCTTTGGATCCCCTGTTTTCCAAGCGCCCTGGACCTCCATCTGTAGATCGCGGGTTCCGACCGGCACGCGCAGTCACACCTCGGTGAAGGCTGCCGCGACTTTGTCAGAGTCCAGGCGCTTGGCGGAGGTATCTTCTGGGGTCTGCACCATGGTGACCTGGAGCATCTTGGCGTCCGCTTCCACGCGCAGGTAGCCGTGGGCGTCGAGGCGGGCATAGCCAAGATTGGCGTTTCGCGGCTTGATTCCTGAGACTTTGCCGGTCAGCAGGTCGCCAGCTAGCAGCGCAAGCGCCTGAGCCCCCACGGAATTTAGAAATTCGTCAGCCGAAGCTTGCCGAAACAGCAGCGTCTGGTAGGTGCCCGATGAAATCGCGCCTCCGACAAATTCAGGAACCTTCTTGGTGATGTCGGTGGTGCCGTCGTCCATTTCGCCCAGCGCAGTCCCGGCAAAGAAGGCGTGGATGTCGCCAGAGAGAATAGCCGTGTTCGGCACGCTGGCCAGCACCGCCAAAAGCTCTTGGCGTCGGTTGGGTGCGCCGTCCCAGTCCTCGGCAGACAACAGGAACTCGGAGCGAAAGGCGTCGGGCAAAGAAGGGATGTTGGTCAAGTCTGCGATTCTGCTTTGGAACGTGAACCCGCTGCTCCAGAGCTTCCAGGTGCGCTGGCTGTCCTGAATGCGGCTCTTGAACCACTGCCCCTGCTGGTTGCCCAGGATGTCCTCACTCGCGCCATTGGTCGCCTTCCACTTCACCTTCGCGTAGGCCTCAAAGGGGGCCCGCACCACCAAGTAGCGCGCGCCGATTGAAGTGTTTTGAGCCACCTTGAGCATTTGGTGAAAAGCAATGCCGCGCTGCAGGGACGCGAGTTCGCTGGCGGACACGGCGTCGGGCAAATCTTTGATGCCGGCCTTCTTGAGATCGGCAAGCTGCGCATTCAGCCAAGGGGCGCTGATCAAGCCCTTGAGCTTGGCGGCATCCATCTTGAGCTTCACTGCGTTGGCTGCCAGAGCTTGGCCGTACTTGCCGCCGCCCCAGGTCGATGTATTGAGGTAGGGAACTGCAACTGTGGGAATCTTGCCAAGTGCCGTTTTGAGTTGGTCTTCGTCACAGGCGACCGCGCCCGGCAGGGCATCCTCTGGAATCAGGTGGTCAGATCGGTAGCGGCGCAGATCAGTTAGGATCAGGTGCACGTGCTTGCCAAAGCCGAAGTCGCGATAGATGCGCATAGATTCAGGAAATTTGCCAGACGGATCGAACACGAACTCGGGGCTGTCGGGGAAGTCGACCGGCATGTACTCGAACCAGGCCTGGTCGGCCGCGGCGCGGCGCTTGGGCTGGTCTTCGGGTTTGGCCTCGTCGAAGTAGCAGGCATGGGTGCCCCAGCAGTCGTCGCTGAACTCGTGGTCGTCCCAGATGGCCACCATGGCTAGCCGTTCGTGGGCCCGTTGCAGGTCAGGGTCGCTGCGATATGTTTTGTATAGTTCTATGTAGTTGCTGAGGGACTGCGCCGCATAGTAGGTCGGCTTCTCCAGTGGGCCAAAGGGGATCGCGCCAGCTTTGTCGGTGAACTCGGCAACACGGTCAGGTGCGGTGTCTTGAAACTCTGGGTTTCCAGTGGTTTCGTAGATGTAGTCGCCCAGATGGACGAAGAAGTCTAGGTCAGCGTCCTGGGTCATGCGGGCGTAACTATTGTAAAACCGGCCGTTGTAGTCCTGGCAGGAGGCAACAGCGAAGCGTACGGGCACATCTGCACCTGCGGGCGGCGCTGTCTTGAAGCGGCCCACGGGTGAGCCGGCCAAGGCGTTGCCGGCTGCGTCACGCAGGACAAAGCGGTAGTAGTAGACCGTGGCGGCCACGAGCTGGGTCAGCCGTGCTTTGACACAGTAGTCATGAGCGAGCTTTGGAATCAAAACGATTTCAGGCTTACCAGCTATGCTGATGGCGGTAGCAAAGTCGGCCGTCAGCGACAGTTGAAGTGCCAATCCAACGACTTCGGCGCTGCCGGCGGGATCCGGGCAGCGCGTCCAGACTGTCGCTCCGTCTTCCCGAGGATCTCCGCTGCACACTGACTGCGGAAAGCGCACCTTGTCGACAGGAACGACACTCGCGGTGCTGTCCTTGCCGGCGTCGCTACTGCCGCCATCCTTGGTGCTGCCGCTAGCACTGCCGGGCTCGTCCTCCGCACACGACGGGAGCATGGTGGAAGCTCCAGCGGCGACAACTACAGTTCTAAGAAAAGTGCGGCGTTGCCTGTCGACCTCCTTTGGCATAGGCCGCGACTATAGACCGTTGATGTCTGGTTGGCGAGCACACCTTGGCCAAACGGCTGCCCGACGCTCCTGCCATCCTCGTCTCTTCGCTTCGCTTCGTCTGTGCCCCAGGGCTTTGGCATGCCCATGAATTTGTTTCTACACTTGCTTGAGCCATGCCGAAACGACCCTGGCTGCCACTGCCGCGCCCCAGCCACCGCAACTTTTTTTGCCGCCTCAAGAATTCTGCCGCGGTTTTTCTGCGCGGACGACGATCACTACTTCAGAGGTGCAGACAGCGTTCTGCCCTGGAGCGTGTCGCCATGTCCACCGCCAGCCCGCGCCAGTACCGCGTCTTTGACCCCGGTCTCTATCACGAAGTCACCCAGCGAATCCGCAATGGCAAATTTCTCCTCGACCCCAATTGCCCACTGCTCAAGGCCGCGATCTTTGGCGTACTCGCCGATTCCATGAAGCGCTACAGCGTCAAAGTTCTCGCCCTGCATTTCATGACCGACCACTTCCACGCCCTCTACAGCATCGACTGTCCGTACAAGTTTGCTAAGTTTCTTGCGTATTTCCACGCTGGCATCACCCGCGCCTACAACAGGCTTCAGGCCGCCGCCGATCCACAGCACGACTACGAGCCCGTCAGCCTCTGGCACGAGATGAAGTGGATGCCCGTTGCCACCGACGAGAAAACCCTTACCTGGAGGCTGGCTTACATCATGGGACAGGCCGTGGCGGCCAACCTGGTCGACCATCCTGTGCAGTTTCCAGGCGCTTCAACCATCGACGCGATGATCGACGGCACGCCCATCAAGGGAAAAACCTACGACGCTACAGCCAGATATCGCGATTCGCGGCTTCAGGGTGGCCCCCAGACTGAGGACCACTACGAGCACGACCGAGAGCTGGTAGTCACGCCGCCGTCGTGCTGGTCTCACCTACCGCCTGAACAATTGCGGCAAAGATACATTGAGGTGGCGGATTCGGTGGCACGGGTGCCGCTGGCTGAGCTGCGGCGAGCGAAGGTAGAGGTGCCGGTCGGGCCAACGCGGGGTCACGCTGAGCCGGCAGTCGGCCCTGGCGGCGAGCCTGACTCCAGTGAAATCGGGGAACCAGGGCTTTGTCAAGCCGTTGCAGCGCCAGGGGATTTTCCGACGGCGCCTAGCGAGAAGGTCCACATCCCACAGCGCAGCGACGACGCCCGCCAGCCCTTTGAAGCTGGCGCCCCGCGAGCCAAGAAGAGCTACTACACCGCGGATGGCAAGCGAAAGAAGCGGCCTCTGATCTTGGCGAGCTCGGCGACAGTTTGCCAGGCCTATGAAGCGGCCTACGCCGAGTGGGTTGCCCAGTACCTTCAGGCCAAGAGCGACTGCCGCGCCGCCATGGAGGTCAGGCCCAGCGGCCTTCGCGCTCCCGGGCTGGCGATTCCGCGGTACATGCTGCTGGGGTCAATGCCGTATCCGCGCACGGAG
>CAIXGW010000248.1 GCA_903919145.1 uncultured Myxococcales bacterium | reverse complement strand
CCCAGCCGTCAACACCGAGCCTACGCCGGCCAATCCCCACCGTCAACCGCAGAATCTCACGTCCGATCAAGCCCATCCGCCCGGCCCGCGCAAAGCTCTGCCACCCAGCAGCCCCTGCGCTCCCCCGGCCATGCCATCGCACAGGACCCTGCCGACGCCTAACCGGTCTGGCCAGATCCCCAAATCTCCGCTCCTATTGACGGTGGCCTCAGCGACATCGCCTTGACGCTGCCACCGCCACCCGTACACTATCCGTACGCGCTGCCCCTGCCGCGCAGGCATGCCGATGACCACTGCCGCCCGCGCCTACCTCAGCCAGCCCGCCGATGACCGGCTCGAGACCCGTTTGCCGCGCCGGCTCAAGCAAGACGCAGAGGCGGTGGCCCGCGCTCATGGCCAGACGCTGTCGCAGTTGGTGCTAGAAGCGCTGGCGGAACGCGTTTCGGCCGACTATGCCGCGACCCAGCAGTGGCACTTGACCCCCGGGGAGACCGCGGCGCTTCTGCAAAATCTGGCCCTCAGTGCAGACGAGCCGGCGCCGCTGATCGCCGCCCGCGACCTGGCTGTGGCGATGTTGGGCGAGAATCCGCGGTGAGCTTTCGCTTAGAGAGGCTGCGCGCCGACCATCCGGTGGCCCCCTTCTCCTCGGGCGATCGCCCAGGTTCCATTGAAATCGATGCCTTCCTGCGCGAGCGCGCTTGGCTGGAACAGCAGCAGGGCTGGAGCGCCACGACCCTGGCCATCGACCCAGCCGCGGGCGAGGAGCGGGCGATTGTGGGCTTCTACACCCTGTCGCCGCTGGTGCTGCGGGTAGATCCCGGTGTGCTGCGGCTGGTCGCGCCTGAGCGGGTGTATCCCCATATTGGCGGGTACTTGCTCGGCCGGCTGGGCGTGGCGCGGCATTGGCAGAGCCGTGGGCTGGGGGCGCTGCTGGTCGAGCGGGCCATCGACGCCGCGTGCATCGCCCGGCAAACCAGCGGCGGGGCATTTCTCGCGGTGGATCCTAAGAATGCCAGCCTTTGCGCGTGGTATGAGCGGCTGGGCTACGGCTTTGCGCGGCTGGCCCCAGAGCGGTGGCGGCTGGTGATGCGCTTGCCGCCGGGGTAGCCAAAGCCTGGACGAAGAGGCGTGTTTGCGGGCGCGGTAGCCCGCGCCCGAGGCCCGGTGCGCGCGGGATCGAGACCGCGAAGCGGCGGCGTGCGACGCCGTTTCCGCCCCGGCGGGCGCCGGACCCCGCAGGGGGCTGGCGCCAGCCGGCAGGAAATCCGAGCCCGATCGCCGCAGGCGACGCGCCCAAAACAGCCAGAAGCGAACCGACGGCCCCCTCTGCGGCCAGCGACAGCCCCGCCACGGCCAGCGCACCCAGCCTGCGGAATTCGCCGCCCACAAGTGCTGCACGGGCCTTGCGTATCGCATCGGACAAGGGCCTGGCGACTGCTAACTCTCCCCGTTGCGGTCGGTCAAGCCGCCGGTCGCTCCCACATCGCCTCGACCCGCTTCAACACCGACGGCTGCTGATGTATCAACGCCAGGATCGCCACCAACGGCTCGCTAGGGATCTTGCGCCCCGTCCGCAGCCGCGAGAGATAGCCCCGCGACAAGCCGAGAAGGCGTTCGATGCGGTCGGCGTCCTTCGGGTCCGTCAGCACAGCCCGCACCATCGAACACCCCAGCCGGCCATCAGACCACCCCGGCAGCGCCATGGAGCCCCCGACCAAGGCCATCGCAGCCGTCAACACCGAGCCTACGCCGGCGAGCAGACCGTCTGGGTCCCCCTGCTACCCTGTCCAATCGCCGACGCGCAGCTCGTCGAGGTCCGCATCGCCCGGCTCCCCGTCGCAATGCCAAGCTCCATACGCTGAGTGCGGTCTGAGGTTCGCCATGTCCGTAGTCAGCGCCACAGAGGCCGGCACAGTTGTTCAGGTTGGTCGATGCCTTGACCGAAAGCCGACCGGGAGTAGTGCGAAAGGCCCAGCCCCAAAACCTCTAGCGATGCAGCGGCTCTGCCGTTAACTTCACCCCAAGGCCATGAAGAAGCTTCAGGACGGTGTCATAGCGCGGCTTAGCCCCTGGCGCCAGCGCCTTGTACAGGCTCTCGCGACCCAGGCCTGTTTCCCTTGCCAACTGGGTCATGCCGCGCGCCCGCGCCACGTCGGCAACTGCGGCCAAGAAGACCTCTGGGTTGGGATCTTCTAGGGCTGCCGTCACGTACTCGGCAATCACATCTTCGTTGTCCAGGTACGCCGCAGCGTCAAAGCGCTCAAATTCAGTCATCATTTACCTCCTGGTTCGCCGGTGGGCGGCAGCATTTTGGCCAGCCGCTGGGCGTGGCGGATGTCGCGGCTCTGGCTGGATTTGTCGCCGCCGACGAGGAGCAAGTAGACCAGTTCGCCGCGCCTCGTGTAGTACACCCTGTAACCGGGTCCAACGTGAATGCGCAGTTCCGAGACGCCTTCGCCCACAGGGGCCGCGTCGCTGAAGTTGCCCAGCTCGGCCGAACGAATGCGCTGGACAACACGGGCCTTGCCAATGGCGTCCTTCAGGGCGCTGAGCCAGTTGTCGAATTCTTTGGTCCGATAGAAGGTCAGCATGGGCGAAGTGTATCCATTTGGATACGGAGCTGCAAGCGGGAGCTGCGGCGATG
>CAIXGW010000247.1 GCA_903919145.1 uncultured Myxococcales bacterium | reverse complement strand
TCCGACAGGGTCCTAGGGCGATCGTCTTGCGAGCGCCCAGGCGGGCGAAATATTGGAATTCACTTCCAATATTTCTTGCCCGACTGAAAAAACGCAAAATGGCACGGAGCCTGGCGGGGATTATCCCGACAGGCTCCTAGGGCGGCGTCTACCCGCGTCACGCCCTGCCCAAGGATGGATCGCCGCGGCGCTTGGGGCAACCGCTTTCTGTGGCGGCCCCTGGCCCCCGCTGAGCTTGGCGCACGGCGCGCACAGTGCTACAACGCGGCCGGCCACTGCGCAGAGGTTCCCATGAGCTACGTTCTAGACAATCTACTGAAAAATGAACGCATCCTCTACGAAGCCCGCCTGCACTGGACCACCTTCTTCAGCTGGCGCTCGCTGCTGACGCTGTTCATCAGCGCCTGGATCCTGCGCAGGACCAGCGAGTTTGCCGTGACCAACCGCCGGGTCATGATCAAGGTCGGGCTGGTCCAGCGGCGCACGCTAGAGCTCAACCTCAGCAAGGTCGAATCCATTGAAGTCGAGCAGTCTTTCTGGGGCCGCCTGCTAGGTTTTGGCGAGATCGAGGTCATTGGCACCGGCGGCACCAGAGAGCGCTTTGACCGCATCGCCGCGCCGCTGGAATTCCGCAAAGCCGTCCACGAGGCCGCAGAAGGCGCTCGAGACGTCCACTACGTTGCCTCGCCGGCCGCAGGGGCACCGGCAGAGCCCCTGGGCGACCCGCTGGTGCGGCTAGAGAAGGCCAAGGAAATGCTGAGCAAAGGCCTCATCACCCAAGAAGAGCATGACGCCATCCGCCAGCGCGTCCTGACCGAGATGTAGCGGTCGGCGGAGCGCCGAGCACCCAAGCCCGCTAATTCGATCCGGGTTGCACCCGGTTCTTGTTCACAGGTCTTGGGTCCTACTGTTGGGGCTTGCTTCCCGCCCCAAACCTAGAGCTTTCCCGAACTCGCGGCCAGCTTCGGGTTTTGGGCTCTAGTCGTTAGCGCGGGCGGCGCTGTCGAGCCGCTGGTACAAGTAGTCTTTGAGGTGGACGCGGCGCACCTTGAGCTCTTCTAGAAACTCATCGGCCATCGGCGGATTGTCCAGTTCGGCGTTGACAATGTCTTCGTCGATCTTGGTGTACTCGATAAAGGCCTTGTGAAAGGCTTCATCGCGCATGTCCAGCTTGTGCAGGACATTGGCAAACTGCGGGAATTCCTTGGCCAGATCGTGCGGCTCAACATAGTACATGGCAGCCTCATATTGAGGAGCGCTGTAAGCTCCGGATGACTGCGAAGGTAGAGCGCAAGGGCTTGCGGGATCAAGGGACATCGACCCATCGCGGCGGCATGCGCGTCATCGCTGCGTCATGCCGGCCGCACAATCGCCTGACACTCACAGCCCTAAAATCACAGCCAAAAATACTTGCGATTTCAGGGATACCTGCCAGGGGTCGGCCGGCTACAGCGCTACCCGCAGCGCACTTGGCATGACCTCAAAGCAGGCGGGCGCCGTGCCGGGGCTCTCGCCGTCCAGCTCGACCCACATCGGCGCCTGACCGCTGATCGGCCGTACTTCAATACGGCGGGCCTGGCGGGTCCACACACCGGACATGCCATCCACATTCTTGTAAAAGCTGGCGATTCCCACCGCAACCGACTTCACGGCGCCTACGCTGCCCAGGGCAAACACTTCCAGCACGCCGTCATTGAGCACAGCCTGCGGCGCAAACTCCATGCCGCCACCCTGAAACCGGCCATTGAAGGCCCCAAGGTTGCGCACTGAGTCGCGCTCCCACGGTCCGTCGTCGATGCGCAGCTCGATCTCCCAGGGCTTGACGAACATCGCCCCCTCGATCCCTGCGAGCACAAAGGGCAAGCCGCCACCGCCGGTCCACTTCCAGCGGTCGACGCGGTGCACCAGATCACCGCCCTGGCCAAAACTGGCCGCATTGAGGCTGACATGCCAGTCAAGGCCGGCTGCGGTGGTAAACTCGCAAGAGATCAGGTCCATCTGGTGGATCGGGCTGTCGGCGATGCGTTGCAGCTGCGGCCCCAGCTCCGTGCCCATCTGCCAAGACCGGCCCAGGTCGCGGCCGGTGCCGCGCGGCACAAAGGCAAAGCAGGCGTCGGGGTTGAGGGCACGGCGGGTCTGTGGGTCAAAAAAGCCCTGCACCACCTCGTGATTGGTGCCGTCGCCGCCCACGCAGATCACCCGCTCGGTGCCGGCAAGTAGGGCCGCGCGCGTCAGCTCTGTGGCTTGCTGGGCCCGAGTAGTGGTTGCCAGCTCAAAATCGCCAAGTATCCGGCGGAATTCAGGCTCCAGGCGCGGCCACTGCTGGCCGGTCTTGCCGCGGGCTGAAGCCGGGTTGACCAACACCAATGTCTTCATCGTAAACCTCTGGCCAACCGTACCACTGGAAGGCGCCGCTGCCTATGGGCCCTGGCGGAACAAGCTGGGCCCCATCGCCAGAAGCACGGACCTGGGGCTACAGGACGACCGCGCGGTCCAGTTTGCCCCCGTCGTCGCCCTCGCAGAGCCGGGGGCTCAGGCTAAAACCAAACCATTCGCCTGGGTTCCCGTCTTCGCGGCAATGACGTTGAGGTTGGGGCCGCCGTTGGGGCGATAGTCCTGGCAGAGCAGGCAGGGCCACGGCGACCAGCGAGGTGCTCTGGTCCCTGCCCTAGGCGGCGTCTAGCGTCACGGCGACCTTGCCAAAGTGGCGGCCCTGGCGCTGGTGGTCCATCGCTTGCCCCAGATCGCGCCAAGAGAATTGCCGATCGACGGCGGGGCGAAGCCGCTGCAGCTCAAAGGCGCGGCACATCGCCTCAAAGGCCTGGCGGTGCCCGACCAGCACGCCTTGCAGCCGCAAGTTGTTCATCAGGACCTGGGTCAGGTTGACGGGCCCGGCGCCGCCCGCCAGCACGCCGATGACCGCCACATGCCCTCCGGGCCGCACCGCCAGCAGCGACTGGGCCAGGGTGCCCGCCCCACCGACCTCGACGACGTGATCGACGCCGACCCCGCCGGTCAGGGCCACAGCTGCCTTGCCCCAGTCAGGTCGCTCGGCATAGTTGACGGTCTGCCAGGCCCCCAGGGCGCGGGCCTGCGCCAGCTTGGCATCGCTGGAAGACGTCACGATCACCCGCGCACCGGCCATCACTGCGATCTGCAATGCAAAGATCGAGACACCGCCAGTACCTTGCACCAGCACCGTCTCGCCAGGACGCAAGCCCCCCTGCTCTATCAGCGCGGTCCAAGCCGTCAGCGCCGCGCAGGGCAGCGTCGCCGCCTCGCTCCAGGTCAGATAGTCTGGCACGCGGGCCACGCCGTCTTGCGGCAGCTTCCACAGCTGCTGCAGGGCTCCATCTAGCGGCCCCCCCAAGGTAAACTTGAGCTGATCGCGCGTTGGCTGGCCGGCAAACCAGCGCTGGGCAAACAGGCCCACCACCCGGTCGCCCAGCTGCACCCGCGTCACCCCGTCGCCAATCGCCACCACTTCGCCGGCGCCATCCGACAGCGGCACCAGCGGCAGCGCCTGCCTGGGATTGTATTGCCCAGCGATCATCAGCAGATCGCGGTAATTGAGCGAAGCCCCCCGCACGGCCACGATCACTTCGCCCGGCCCCGGCAGTGGATCGGGGCGCGAGGTCATGCGCAGGTTTTCGGGACCAAACTCAGATAACTCTATGACTTGCATGTCAGCTGCTCCGCAAAGGACCCAAGAAGCCTAGGTGGGGCTACTCCGCCCAGGCCGTCAGCCCGCACACCCGCCACTGGTAGTGCAGCACTGCGGCGAGCCACGGCCCTTGGCGCCGCTGCATGGCCGCGGTGGCGGCATCGGCCAGCGCCTGCACCCGCGCCGACTCAGCCTGCACCAGCGCGCTGCCAGTGGCGTCAGCTGCTTTCTGCAACTGCATAGCGGCACTGTACAATTCACTGCGGATGGCCGGCAGGTTGACGTCGTCCAGGTATTCGCTGGCGCGCTGCAGGGCATGGCCGGCGCGGGCCCGCGCTTCGGTCAGCAGCACATCGGGCTCCGACACGCCCAGGGCCGGGGCTCCTGGCTCGGCGTATTGGACGACCCGCCCGCCGACAAAGCCAGCATTCTTCTTGTTGATTAGGTCCTTGTAGCGCACCGCCAGCCGCGCCACTTCGCGCTGCCCCGCGCCTGGGGGCACCTGTACCACCAGCACAAAGGCGTGCTCGTCTCCCGCGCGGAAGGCCGGCAGCAAGAAGCGCACGCCGCCGTCAAAGTCGCGCTGGCGGTTGGCGGCAATCCCCTTGTCTCGGGCGATCCGCTGGTCGCTGGCCACTTCGACCTGGCGCGCCCGCAGGGCTTCGGCGGCGCCCAGCGGCTCAGAGCCGACGACCTCCAGCAGGGCGACGTCTTCGGGCAGCGAAATCCGCACATCCACCGCCTCGGCGGCCTGGTGAGACAGGACCTCCAGCTCGTCTACCACCACAGCCGGCAGCGCCGCCGCGTCGCGGACAAAGTGATGATTGCCGCCGCCTTCCAGGGCGATCCGGTTCATCAGCAGCGCGTCAAAATCGCGGCCAATCCCCAGGCCAGAGGTCGTAATGCCCTGGCCCAGGGCTTTGGAGGTATCCGCGGTGATCTCGTAGGGCTCGCGCGGCCCCACCGTTGCCATGCCGTCAGAAATCAACAGCACGCGGTTGGTCGCATCGCCCGAGTAGGCGCTGCGGGCCTGCTGGTAGCCCAGCTGCAGCCCGGCAAAAGTATTGGTCTCTCCGCGCGGCTTGAGCTGGCACACCTGCCGCGCCAGCCCAGCCAGCGCCGCTCCCCCGGGCGTAGGCGGCGCCAGGATCTGCGCAGTCTCAGAAAAGACGGTGATCGACATCTGGTCCGTGGGCAGCAAGCGCTGGCTGAGCAGCTCTACCGCAGCACAGACCTGCTGCCACGGCTTTCCCTTCATGCTGCCAGAAGAATCCACCACCAGGTGCAAGCGCAGGGGCATCCGCTCGGTCGGCCGCTGCTCGGCGGCGCGCAGGCGCACCCGCACCGTCACCTGGCCGCCTTGGGCCGGCAGCTGCTTGTGAGACAGATCGATCGCCACCTTCAGCGCACTGCCTTGGGGCGGTGGCAGCGTCGGCCTCGCGCGCTCCAGCACTGCCGCGGCCAGCCCGGCATCGCCCCTGCCCGCCGCCTGCTGGTTCGACGTCTGCTGGACCGACTGCTGTAGGTGCTGCAGGTAGCCTCGGCCCGGCAGATACGTCGAGCGGTAGCGCGCATCCTTGGGGTACACCGCCACCGGCGCGGGCAGGCGCCGCACCTGCTTGTCGGGCGAACGGTAGGGCACCTGTGCGACGGCTGGCTTTGACGGCCGAAGGGTCGGGGTGGGCTGCGGGCGAGCGATCAGCACCGGCGACCGGTCGCGGCGAAGGGCGCCGACGTGCCTACTGCCGTCCGCATCCAGTTCCACAGGGTCCCCATTGCCGCGCTCGCCCTTGCCCGTTGGCGCAGCGACCGGGTTTCTGTCAAGGCCTTCTGCAGCATCGGCCATCTGCCTCTTGGCGCCCGCCGCCGGACCGCGCCCGACCGCCTTGGCTGTGGACTCGGCCGCGCCGTTTCCGGCCGAAGCCGCCGCCGCCGGCTGAGCTGGCTGACCGCGCTGGGCCGCTGCCAGTGGTGGCACGGCATCCTCTTTGCTCTTCTGCTTGTCTTTGCTCTTTCTTTCGTCGGGTCGAGGCTGCGCGCCGCCGGCCTGATCGCCAGCCTTGTCTGCCGCCGCCGCGGGTTCGTTGGCCCGGGCCGCCTCTGCTGCCTCGCCATAGGCCTGCTTGGCGTCCCAGGCCTCGGGCTCTAGCTCGCGATCCGCAGCCGCCGCACCAGCCGGACCGGCGGTTTCCTTTGGCGCCGGGGCAGCTTCTTTGGGAGGGGCTGCTCGCACCGCAGGCGTCGGGGCCGCGACGGGAGCTGCCGCCACCGCCGGCGCGCTACTCTCTGCCCCAGGCTGGGCTTTGCTGCAGCCAAGCGACCCAAGCAGTGCAGTCAGCGCAACCCCGGCGAGGGTCCAGTCGCCAAGCTTTTGTCCAGTTTTCAGCCATGGATACAAGGTTGCCACGTTCTGCTCCTCAAAGGGCCGCCGCGGACCCTTGGCTTGGACGCGCCACCGGGCGCGGCGATCCCCACGCCGGCCATCGTCCTACACGGGCACCAACATTGACAACTCACTGGCAGGCCCTGCCCCGCTGGGTGGGTCGCCCAACCTACCGCCGCCGCTCGTCGCCCGCAGCCGCCAGTGGCCCAAGAAAACTTCACGGCCCTTGGATCGTTGCTGACTGCCGCGCGTCGAAAGCAACTGGGCACCCCCAACGCCTTCCACCGATCAGGAGACACCATGCGCCCTTCTACTACGCCCACCCTCCGCAGAACCACGATCCAGCTCGCCCTTGCCCTGTGTGCCGCAGCGACCGGCGGTTTCGCCTGCACCAACCACCAGAGCTATGTCGCCAGCGAGCAGGCCGGGCTCGGCCGCGTCGTCATCTACCGCAACGGCGTGGCCTACTACGAGCGCAAGGCGGCGGTGGACGGCGACCGGCTGGTGCTGCGCGTGCCTCAAGACAAGATCGACGACTTTCTCAAGTCGCTGACGGTGGCGGACGCCAAGACCAAGGAAGCTCTGCCCATTTCGTTTCCGGCCCAGGGGCAGAGTGCCTCCAAAGACGGCTGGGTCGAGATGGTCATCCAGCTGCCGGACGCCAGCCGTCGCGACGTCATCCTTTCTTACGTCACCGAATCGCCAGCCTGGAAGCCAACCTATCGCCTGGTCGTGGCGGACAACGGCAAAGTCGACCTGCAGGGCTGGGCCATTGTCGACAACACCTCGGGCGAGGACTGGAAGGCCGTCAAGGTCGGCGTGGGCTCTTCCTCGGCGCTGTCTTTTCGCTACGACCTGCACTCCATTCGCACCGTGCACCGCGAAACCCTGCGCAGCAATGACAATTTTGCCAAGGCTCCGCCCATTGGTGGCGCCATTGGCCGCGATGGCCCCGTCAAAGAAGTGGCCTTGGCCTCTATGAGCGACGAGGAACTCGCCCGGCCGGTCGGCCACCCAGACGTCAACGACGATGCCCAGGTCGCCCAGTACAAGCTGAGCGCGCGAGAGAGCCGCGAGGCCAGCGTTGCCGGTGGTCGCGGCTATGCAGCGGGGGCCCCTGCGGCAGCCGCCGCCGAGTCGCGGGCCTACAAGTACCGGGTGGCCAAGGCCCCAGCCGATCTGGACAAAGCCAAGGACGTGGCCCCAGAAGACAAGCGGGTGGCCCAGTTGGTCGATCAGCTCAAGAACAGCCGCCAGAAGGTGGTGGTAGAAGGCTATGCCAACCCTGGTGAAGCCGAAGGGCAGGACCGCGCCCTCGACCGTGCCAACATGCTGCGCAACCAGCTGATCGAGCGCGGAGTGGCGCCGGCCCAGGTCGCCGCTGTGGGCCGCGGTGTGGTGGCTGGTCAGAAGGCCGGCGTCAAGGTTGTTGCGATCGCAAGTGATTCAGACGGCAGCAAGGCCTCTGATGTCGATGCGCCCCCGGTTGGAGAGAGCCACTTTGACAGCGGCTCGGCCATGAGCGTCCTGCGCGGCACCAGCGCCATGGTCTCGATCCTGCAAGGAAAGGCCCAGGGCGAAGTCGTGTACCTGTACGATCCAGAGAGCCGCTCTGGCGATTCGCGCTACGCCTTCAAGTCCGTGCGCTTCAAGAACCCCACTGGGTCTACGCTAGAGAGCGGGCCGATCACCGTCTACGGCGCCGGTCGCTTCATTGGAGAGGGCCTGGCAGAGCCGATTCCGCCCGGTGCGACCGCGGTGATTCCGTTTGCGCTGGACCGCCAGGTGCTGGTCGATCGCTCTGGCAGTACCGGAGACAGGATGTCCAAGCTGGTCAAGCTGAGCCGCGGCGCGCTGACGGCCGAGGTCCAGCACCTGCGCACCACCCAGCTCAAAATCACCAACCGCAGCCACCTGGCCTCCACGGTGCTTATCCGCCACACCACCCCGCGCGGCTGGCAGATCACCGGTGGCCCCAAGCCCCTGGAGCAGCTCGGCGAAGCGCGGCTGTTTGCGGTAGAAGTGCCGTCTGGCGAGTCGCGGGTCCTGACGGTCGAGGAAGCCACGCCGCTGGTGCGCACGGTGGACTTGCGCTCGCAGGTCGGCGTGGATCTGGTGCGCGTCTACTTGCAGACCGCCAAGGAAGACCAAAAGGTCGAAGCGTCGATGAAGAAGCTGTTGGCGCTGTTTGACGACATGGCCAAGGCCGAGCTGCAGATTGCCCACCTGCGCGAGCGTGGCAGCGAGTTCCGCGTGCGGATGGACGAGCTGGAGAACCAGATCTTCAGCCTGAAAGCCGTCAAGACCGGCGGTCAGCTGATGACCCACCTGCAGCAGAAGATGCGCGAGATCAGCGAGAAGGTTCAGTCCACCACCCTGGAGATCGTCAAGGCCCAAGAGCGGATGATGCTGGCCAAGGTCAGCTTCCAAGATGAGCTGGCAGAGCTGACCCTCGATCACCGCCAGCCGCAGACCGCCCAGGCCAAGTAGCTGATTTGCCAGTACCCCAAACCCGAAGTTCGCGGCGGGTTCAGGCACGGATACGGTTTGGGGTACCGAAGAAGACCCAGCAGCAGCACCCAGGACCTGTGAGCAAGAGCCGGGGGTAACTGCGTGCGAATTAGCGGTCTTGCCTGCTAGCTAGAATCACCCAGGCATAGCGCATCACGTGCCCAGAGCCGGCGGCCATTCCGCACGCCACCAGCAATCCGGCGTCGCGGCCAGAGACACTGGTGTACAGCACCACCACCCCCGGAAGGGCCAGCCCAAGCAGGGTCGCCGCTGAGGCCAGGTAGTGGGCTCGGTCGAATTCCAAAGTTGATTTGCCGGCTTGGGAGAGGTGTCGCCCCAGCGTCCGCGAACGGCGCAGCAGGGCCGAAGCCCACAGGGCGCTGAGCCCCAGCACCATGCTCAAGGCGCCGGTCAAGTGCTCTCTGCCCAGCGGCGACAAGCGGTCGGTCGCAGCGACCAGCAGCACGTAGATCGCCAGCCCTCCGGCCAGGCTATGGGCCACCGACTGCAGCAGCAGCATCAGCGCCAGCCCCAGGGGTTGCTGGGCCACCGCCGCGGCCAGGACCCTGACGGCAAGCGACGCCAGGGTCAGCACACCGGCCAGCGCACTGGCCCACAGCAGCGCGGCCAGAGCCACCGGCAGCGGCTTGCCCGGCGCCGGCCACGCCCACAGCGCCGCCAGCCACAGCACGACGGCCAGGACTACGCCAGAGGCCAGCAACGGCAACCAGCTGCGCGCCAGCCGCGGCAGCCCCAGCCTACAGCCGCCCAGATCAACGCCGTGGCCGATCGCCGATGCCACCAGCCCCGCCGACACCAACCCGGCGCTGACCACCAGGGCGTCGCGGCCAATCGGCACCACCGCGGGGCCCAGCAAGCCGGCAGCCAGCGATAGCGCGATCGCCAGCCCGGCGCCCACGCCGATCAGGCTGCACTCGCTGGCGATGAGGCCAGCCCTGCTCTGCAATTCGTGAAACTGATGAGGCATGCTAGCTCAGCACCACCAAGCCCCAGGCAAGGGCAGCTGCGTGGATCACCGCGATCGCCGTCGCAATCACCCAGGTGCGCAGGTCGGCGTCGCCCTGCAGGACGGCGGGTGGCTGCGGCTCAGCCTGGGTGCTGCGGTTGTCGGCCTGCTCTGGCAAGCTGTTGGAGTCGAGGGGCTGCATCGCTTCCAAGGTTGGCACAGCCCGCGCTGGGGTGCAAAGTCAGCCTGACCAAGCTTGTTGAGATCGGCCGCAGTGCGGTCGGCGCGGAGGAACAGAATGCGCAGATTCGGTTGGCTGGCGATGGGTTTTCTGGCGGCTCCGCTGCTGGCTTCGGCAAGTGAGCTGACCTGTGCGCCGGGGCCGCTGCTGCTGGCGTCGGCGCTGCCCAGCTGCAGCTATGGTCCGCCGGTGATCTCTGGAGAAAGCATCTTGATTCCAAAGGTCTGCCTGCACGACAGCGGCGGTGGCAAAGTCCTGCGCCACAGCGTCGAGGCGCGTTCTCTGGCCACCGGGGCGCGGCAGAACCAAGCTGCGCTGCCAGCCCAGGCCACCACCACCGAAGCGCTGCCGGCCGCGGGCACACTGTTGCCGGGCACCCAGGCGCTGCTGGTGGTGCCCCAAGGGATCGCGGCCTGCGATTTTCAGCGCGGCAGCGCAGAGCTGGTCTTTGAGTCGCAGGGCTCTTTGCTTGGGGCTGCGCGCAGCGGCGATGTGCTGATGCTGGTCGAAGCCCTGCCAGGCGAAGGAAAGGCCAAGCCGCCGCGGCTGGAGTGGACGGTCCTGGATCTTGAGTCAGAGAAGCTGCTTGGCCAGGTACTGATGGCTGGCACCACCATAGAGGGGCTGGCTCTGCAGCGCAGCGGCGCGGCGCTGACCGCGGTGCTGTGGCAGGTGATTGGCGGGCGCCGTCAGCAGGTCAGCGCCGCTGTGCTGTCTGCGTCTGGCCAGCTGCTGGCCAAAGACGGCGACCTTGCGCTGCGCCTTGAAGCTGCGCCAGAGCCCACAGCAGCGCCAGGTTTTTGGCCGCAAACCGCGTTTTGTCCGGTAGCTGTGGCGGAGCGCGGTGCGTTGGCCGGCCGGCCGGCGTGGGTGGTCGGTGCCGGGGGGCAGCCACAGCAGCGCCGCAGCGCGGTAGATCCGCTACAGGTCCGCCGGCTGGCGTGGCGTACCCCCCAGGTCTGCCTTGGCGCAGCCCTGGCCGCAGGCGCGACCCGTGGGGCGGCCTGGCTGCAGACAGCCAGCGGCGGCGCAGAGTTGCGAACGATAGTGTGCAGCGAGGTGGCTGCTTCAGCGCCCAACTAGTCGATCCAACCGCAAACTGCTGGGCTGGCCTTGAGGGCGAGGAGAGCGACAGGCGTCCGGCTGAGCTGTGGACGGACTGGAGCCGGGCCCGAGGATGCCGGCAGGCCCACAGCATGCCGCTGCGGCGCGCCAACTCGCAGCGGCGGCTACGGAAAAATGCGCTGCGGCGTTCGGCGGGCCAGGCCGACCATCTCCAGATCGACCGCATTGGAGGCGCCGAGCACGTTGGCTTCGCTGCGCACCCGGCCGATGAGGCAGAAGGGCGAGGGGGCGCCGTCGCGGCTGGCTTCGTCGATCAAGCCCTTGCGCTTCTGCACAACGACCTGAATTGTCTTGCTGACTTTCTGGCCGGGCGCCAGGGTGACCGCCATCTCCGGCGGGCTGTCCTGCGTCTTGGAGTCCAGCAGGACCACGCGGGCGTCGTCGGTCAGCAGCGTCACGGTCAGGTTCTTGGCCTCAAACGACTCTGAGGTCGCCAAGGTCCACGTCACCTTGAAGGGCTCGTTGTCGTGGATCAATGTCGGGGTAATCGCTTCCAGCGTAAGCGCAACGTTCACCAATGCCTCCAAAGCCAAAATAGTGCTTCCGCGATCCCGTGGGACCTGGCTGCTACCGCTGAATGGTCGCCCTCAGCTCCTGCCGACTCGTGCAGAATTGCCGATCGGCACCGTTTGCGGGCGCAATAGCGTGCGGGCAGCCGCCGGGCACGTCAAGCAGAAAGTGAGGCCTTGACGCGCCGGCCAGCGACCTGCCGGGACAGTCCCGATCAGGCTCCCCGCCGAGTTGCGCATTTTGCAGTCCAGCAAGAAAGCTGGAAAGAGAATTCCGCCCCGCTGTCGCCGGTCAGACTGGGCAGGTCAGACTGGGCAGGTCAGACTGGGCAGGTCAGGCTGGGCAGGTCAGGCTGGGCAGCCACCGCTGTCAGCGCAGGGCCGCCGCCAGGATGCGGTTCAGCAGCCCTTCATAGGTCAATCCTACCGCCGCAGCAGACTTGGGCAGCAGCGACGCC
>CAIXGW010000246.1 GCA_903919145.1 uncultured Myxococcales bacterium | reverse complement strand
GCGCCGGATGAATCGAGACCACGACTGCCTGTTGAGCGTGTCGGAGGCCTGGATCTGGCTCGTACAAGGGCGTATGCTGCTTGCGCAAATCGCCGACGTCGCATGATCAGGGCGACGGCTGGTTGTATGTAAACACCCTCTTAGATCATCGACACCCTGCGCAACGCCAAGATGCCGCAGGATGGGCAGCCCATGCTGCGCCACGTGGCCGGTAGCTTTCAGAGCAGCGGCGAAGCGCGCGACAAGGCGCTGCAATCGGTCGCGGTGGCCACAACTGAAGGCGAGCGGCTGCAGGCCAAGGTGCTGGCCGCGCGGGCCGAGCAGGACGTGGCCCAGGCCATCGAAGACAAGATCCGCATCGAGCGAATCCTGCCGATTCCCGGCCAGCCCCTGCCCGATGTGGCGCAGCTGCTGGCCTGGCGAGAGCAGCTGTACCAGCGAGAAGACCCGGCGTGGCGCCGCGCGGTGCACATCGAGCGCCTGCTGTGGATCGACCGCTACATCGATCAGGCGCCACGCCGAGAGGTCACCCCCAGCGAGATCAGCGCATTGGAGGTGGCCAGCGCCGCCCGCGCAGCCTTTGTCAGAGCCACCGACAGCTACTTGACCTACAGCGAGCGCCAGTCAGCGGCCGCAGCGGCGGCCCAAGCCGACCTGGAAACCGTTTGGCAGACAGCGCGCCGGGCCGACGAAAGGGAAATCTGGGGCGGCCGCGTGGTGCGCAGCCCTGCCGGGATTTTGGCGGTGCGCGGCGACGTCGATAGCCAGGGCTGGGGCACCACCCTGGGCAGCGCGTTCTGGCGCGAGGAGATCGGCCAGCGCCGCCCCCACGGCGTCGGTCCGCTGCGGGCCTTTGTGCTGGCCGACATCGACACACGCCTGGCCATCCGCCCGCGCCAACAAGGCGGCGGCCACGGCCTGGTGTGGCTGGGCAACCGGGCTCGACTGTTTGAGTACGCCTCTGTGACCCAGGTGCCCGAGGCCGCAGGGCTGCGCTGGCTGCAACGGCTGGGCTGGGGCCTGGAGGTTGGCTCCGATCTGGGGCCGGGCCTGTCCAACAGCAGGATTCGCCTCGACGGCTACGCCCTGCTGCTAGATGGCTTGTCGAGCCCGTGGCTGCTGGGCGGCCGCGCTGGAATCATGCCGACCGTGCGGATGCGCGGCGACCGCGGGGTGCAGCTGTCAGCTATCGTAGAGGCGTTTGCCCAGCGCCGGCTGCGGGCCACCGGGCGGCTGAGGCTGGCCGTCAGTGCCGCTCAGACCTGGCAGCACCTAGACCGCGGCGAGGCTGCGCTACACGCCGCGCTGACGCTCAGCTTGCCCTTGGGCGACCGCGAGTCGTGGTCCATGCAGTGGCAGGCAGGCGCCGACTGCAACCTGGTTTCGCAGTGCAGCGCCGTGGGCAGTGCCGGGGTGGCGTTTTGAGCGCTGAGCCAAGCCGTCGCTCGCCAGCGGGCAGGCGCTGTGGCAAAGAAATGTAGAAAAGACCTTCTGGAGTCTGGTAGATTCTGCTGGACCCCGCGGCGTCTGCTCCGGCCCCACCCCATTTTCGATGAGAGCCCTCCCTTGCCCCACCGCCCTGCTGCGCGTCCCCTTGGCCAGACCTTTGATTTGCCGCCCCTGGAGGCTGGCGGTCTGCCGCCGCGGCGGCTGCGCGCCTTTGTGCCAGGGGGCCAGGCCGCGCGGCCGCGGCCGCTGCTGGTGCTTTTTGACGGCCAAAATGTCTTTGACGACCAAGGCTCCTATGCGGGTGGCTGGCGCGCGCACCTGACGGCGCAGCGGATGCCGCGGCGGCCCGACCGGGCCCCTGTGATCCTGGCCGTCGACCACGGCGGCGCCGCGCGCATCCACGAGCTGACGCCCTGGCCCGACGGCCAGCACGGCGGCCAGCTGGCGCTGCTGCTCCAGGGCTTGCTGGCGACGCTGACTCCACAGCTGCGGGCCAGCCTCGGCGTGTCGCCAAGGCCAGAAGACACGGTCATCGGCGGCTCATCGCTCGGCGGCTTGGCCGCACTTTATGCGCACTTGCAGCGACCCGACGTGTTTGGCCGCTGTCTGGCCATGTCGCCGTCGCTGTGGTTTGCCCGCGGGCGGTTTTTCGACTGGCTAGAGAGCGCTCATCGCCCCGCACAGTCCAGGATCTACCTGGACGTGGGGCTGCGCGAGGCGCCGCAGATGGCCCAACACGCCCGCTTGTTGGCCATGGCCTTGACGCGGCGCGGATATCACCCGGCCACCCTGCGCCTGCTTGTGGACCCGCGCGGCCATCACCGCGAGGCGTCGTGGCGGCGGCGGCTGCCGGGGGCCCTGCGGTTCCTGCTAAAACGCTAGACACCTTGGCCGGGGCGCGGCTACTTCACGCCCCAGTCCAGGATCACCTTGCCGGACTGGCCGCTGCCCATCGCCTCAAAACCCTGGCGAAAATCGTCGATGGCAAAGCGGTGGGTAATCACCGGGGCGATGTTGAGGCCGCCCTGGATCATCGCCGCCATCTTGTACCACGTCTCAAACATCTCGCGGCCGTAGATACCCTTGAGGAACAGCCCCTTAAAGATGACCTTGCTCCAGTCGATGCTGGCGTCGTCGGGCAGGATGCCGAGCAGGGCGATGCGCCCGCCGTTGGCCATGCCGTCGATCATCCCGCGGAAGGCCGAGGCGTTGCCGCTCATCTCCAGGCCGACGTCAAACCCCTCCGTCATGCCCAGCTCGCCCATCACATCGCTGAGCTTTTCGCGCGAGACGTCGACGGCGCGGGTGGCGCCCAGCTTGCGAGCGAGGTCCAGGCGGTAAGGGTTGACGTCGGTGATCACCACGTTGCGCGCGCCGACGTACTTGGCAATCGCCGCGGCCATGATGCCAATGGGGCCGGCACCGGTAATCAGCACGTCTTCGCCGACCATGTCAAAAGACAGGGCGGTGTGGGTCGCATTGCCGTAGGGGTCAAAAATGCTGGCCAATTCGTCGCTGATGCCGTCGGGAACCTTGAACAGGTTGAAGGCGGGCAGGCTGAGGTACTCGGCAAACGAGCCGGGGCGGTTGACGCCAACGCCCTGGGTGTTGGGGCACAGGTGACGCTTGCCGGCGCGGCAGTTGCGACAGTGTCCGCAGACGATGTGACCCTCGCCAGAGACGCGGTCGCCGACTTTGTAGCCTTCGACCTCGGCACCGATCCGCTCGATGACGCCGACGTATTCGTGGCCGACGTGCATGGGCACTGGGATGGTGCGCTGGCTCCAGGCGTCCCAGTTCCAGATGTGCATGTCGGTGCCGCAGATCGCCGATTTGTGAACCCGGATCAGCACGTCGTTGGGGCCGATGCTGGGCATGGGCACGTCTTCCATCCACAGGCCGGGTTCGCGCTTGCTCTTGACCAGTGCTTTCATGGCATTTTCCTTTGGGTTTCTCCTGGCCGCGCAGCGCGGTGACCCGGGTGCTCCGGCTTGGCCGGCGGCCGTACTCTGCGCTGCAGCCGGGGCGCCGTCAAGCCGCCAAGCTGCCGCGCCATCTTGGGGCAAATGAGCGCCGATGCTGTTGAAACTGCAGCACTCCCGGCGATTGGCCAGCGGCCAGGGCTGGGCAGGCGGTGGCGGCCCGTGCTCGGCAGGTTCATGGGGATTGTCTCCCCTCGCGGCTGTGCTTGATTCGCACCAACCCGTATGGCACCCTGGGATCCTGCGATAGATTGAGGATCCACCACGTTCAGCAGGCGATACCCAACTGGAAACTACCCCATCCACCAAAGGCCCGCTGCGGGCGAGCTTGAGTCTTCCGCAGAGGGCCATGGGTGCCTGCGCCAGCTGCTGGATAGCTTGGGCTGCTTTGCTGCTGGCGCTTGGCGGTTGCGCTTCTCCAGAGACCGCCGGCCCTTTGGCAGCAGCGAAGGGCGATGCGGCGCCGGCTGCCGACGCCAGCGTTCTTGACACCCAAAGCCAGAGCAGCGGCAGCGACACGGAGGCCACGGAAACCGCCAGCGCAGTCTCGGATGGCATCGAGGATAGCGACCTCGGCGATGGCGACCTCGGCGATCTGGTGGCCGCCGACCTGGACGTCGCCGTGACCGAGGTGGCCGATACGGGCGAGGCCGACCCCATCGACTCGCAGCAATCAGGTCCAGAGGTCGATGGCGCTGCTGGTGACTCGCTGGACGGAGACGCAGCCAGCGCCGCCCAGGAGGTCGCCGCGGGTCAAGACAGCTGCGGCGACGCCGCCGCGGATTCGGCCGGAGACGCGACGGAAGTCGTGGCCGCGCCAGAATGGCTGGGCGTCTGCCCGCCGGACCCAAAGCCCGGCCTGGGCGCCCCCATGCCCGCCATCGGCTACCCAGTGCCCGGCGTCGGTTGCGCCAAGAAGGGCTGGCCGACGCCGCCCGAAGCCATGCCACCGCTGTGGACCGACCTGACGACCGCGGTTGGCATGGGCAGCCTAGGCCTTGTCGATACCTGCTTGATTTGGCACGACTTGACCGGAGACGGCCGTCCGGATCTGGTGGTCTCTGAGCAGCCGCTGAGTCCCACCGCCAAGCGCACGCTTCGCACCTACGAGTGGACGGACAGCGGCCCATGGCCGGTGACCAAGCTGACTTTGCCCGCTTCCATCAATATCACCGACTGCAACCCCGTGGACTTTGACAACGACGGCGACGTCGACATCGCCATGGGCACCTCGTCTGGCCTGCGGATGGTCCTCAACGCCTTTGGCAAATTCATCGATGCGCCAGCGTCGGCCGTCCCAGATCAGATCAAAGGGACGATGACCTGGAGCTCCGCCACCGTCGATTTTGACCGCGACGGCGACCAAGACCTCTATGTGGCGCGCACCGGGGTGATGAGCCTGATGCCTGGACAATTCGAGTGTTTTCCCTACGACACCCCCAACCTGCAGTGCTGCTACGGCAGCGGCTCGATGGACACCACCTGCGCCAGCGCCAAGATCAGCACCCCCATGGACGCCTACCAGTGCTGCACTCAGTTTCCCCCAGGAGCGACCAACCTGTTGCTGCGCAAAGGGGTTCCCAGCATGGAGCTGGTGCCGCTGGTAGAAGGCTGCACCGATCCCGGCGCGACCCTGGTGGTCGCCACCCACGACGCCAACCGCGATGGCTGGCCAGACATTTTGGCCGGCGACGATTTTGGCCCCCTGGGTTGGTACCGCATCTTTGGAGACGGCACCTGCAGCTACCACGGAAAGACGGCAGGCTTGCTCCCCTACGGCCACAACATGGGCGTTGCGGTGGCCGACTTTGACCTCGATGGCCTAGTCGACTTGTTCCAGGGCGACGTGGGCTCGGTCAATCTGTACCGCGGCGTCGCTGGCGGTGGCTTTACCCACATCCCCAGCTGGGGGGGTGCCCAAACGCTCAAGGACTCCGTGGCATGGACCCAGCTTGCCGGCGACTTCGACAACGACGGCTGGACCGACGTGTGGAGCCTGACCTCCATGTCGGCGCAACCTGGCAAGCTCAAGCAGGCGCTGGATGCCAAAGTGCCGCTGCCGTTGCTGGCTCCTGGTTTTCACGTATTTTTTCACAACCACGGCAGCAATTTCGCCCCTATACAGCACCCTTGGCCCAACTCCAAAGAGCAGAACATCGCGCCAGTGGCCATGGCCGCGGCCGACATGGAAGGCGATGGCGACCTCGACGTCGTCTACACCAGCCCTTCTGGGGATTTGAGACTGCTACGCAATGACGCGCAGCCGGGGCGCCACTGGCTCGACTTCGAATTGGTGCGAGACGTCAGTGCCTTGGGCGGCATCGGCGCCAAGATCCAGGTGTGGGCGCAGGGCTACGTCCAAGAGCGCGAGGTGTCTTGGAGCCCCGGCGGCGGCGGCCACGGCACTTTTTCCGGCCACGTGGGCCTTGGCGGCGTGGCCAAGGTCGATCAGGTGGTCGTGTGGTGGCCTTCTGGCCGGGTTTCTCTGCTCGGCCCCCAAGCCGTGGACCAGACTGTGATGGTGCTGGAGGCCGACGCCAAGGTGAAGGCCGGCGGCAAGTAGCTATGGCGGACGCCCATTCGGTCTGCGCAGGCCGTTGCGGACGGCGGACATCCAGAGCCGGCCCTGTGGCTCAAGCTGCCGCCTTGTGAAACTGCCACCGCCGTGCTTTGCTGAAATTGTGGCGTTCCGCGATGGTTTTTTCGCCTGCCACAGAGAATTGCGCAATGATCGCGCTGTCTTGTCGTTTGCTGCGTTGCTTGCCAGTGCTGTCGGCACTTGCAGCTGCGGTCGTTGCTGTGCTGGCGCCTGAGCCCGGGCGCGGGGCAGAGCTGGCCCAGGAGCCCGTCGCGCCGGTGTACCGGCCTTTTCGCATCGTCAGCTACAACGTCATGCTGGGCTTGGGCTATCGGCTGCAGATGGAGCTCGGCACCGTCCACGGCCCGGGCCTGGCACGCAGCCTGGCCGCCCACAAAGCGCTGCGCCAGCCGCAAGTGCTAGGCCTGCAAGAGGTGTGCGTCAGCGCGGGACCACAGCTGACCTACCTCATCGAAGCGATGCGCAAGGCCCACGGCGGCGCCAAGATCTATAGCGCCTATGCCACAGATGGCCGCGAGCTCGACCTGAATTGCTCCAATGCTCAGGTTACCCTGTCGCCCTATCCGATCCTGGCCTCTGGTCGCTTTGAGTTTCCGCTGCTGTCTTGGCGCAATGCGGCGCTGTGGACCGATCTGGACATCACCGGCGTCGCGGCCCACTGGAACCAAGACAACCGGATCCGCATCTACAACCTGCACCTCATCAACCGCGTTGGATCGACCATGCAGGTAGAAGGGGCCCGCTGGACCCAGGTGCAGGCTTTGCTGACTCACTACCGGCAGTTTCAGGCGGCCCACCCTCAAACGCCGGTGGTGTGGCTGGGAGACTTCAATTCACTGGGGAATCTACTGCACCCCTGGCGGCAAGAACTGGCCATCCGCAAGCTCTCTGAGCTGTTCATCCCGTCGCTGCGCGTCTACCGGCCCACCCACGCCTTGCTGCAGCAGGTCGACTGGATCTTTGCCGACCGGCTGACGCCCTTGCAGTCGCGCGTGGTGTTCTTGCCGTACTCGGACCACTTTCCGGTGGTGGCGGACTACTGATGGCCGCCGCCGCAGCCGCAGCAGTGCAGCCACCAGCGGAACCAGCCGGCGCCAGAGCCCCAACCGCGCCCGCCCCGCCGCGGTCCTACTCGTCGCCCCGATTGCCCAATGGCGCCACCTCAGTGGGCCAACCCAAACGAGTCCAGCGCGGTCTTGCCGTCGCCGCTCCACACCTTGACCTGCAGCGCCTTGCCTTGAACCGTCACGATCGCCAGATTGCCGCCGTTGCCCGGGTGAGACACCACCGTCCACCAATTCTTGCCGTTCGCATAGGGCGGCGCAAAGAACGCTCCGGCCACCACATAGGTCACCCCTTGGTTGGGGCCAGCGACCTTGTTGGCGGCGATGGGATGGCTGCGCTCGTAGTTGTGGTCGTGGCCAGAAAAGACCAGGTCCACGCCGTACTTCTCAAACAACGGCACCCAGTGCTTTTGCACGTAGGCCGTCGATCCATGCACGGGGCATGCGCTGTACGGCGACTGGTGCATGGTCGCCACGATCCACTCGATCGCCGGATTGCTCTGGGCCGCCTGCAGGTCCGCCGCCAGCCACGGCGCTTGACCAGCCACCATTGTCTCGGAGTTGGCATCCAAGCCAATCACGTGGACATTGCCAATATCCAGCGACCAGGCGTGCTCCTGCAAGTTGACCGGCAGGCCAGGCGCCACCGGCAGGGCAAACTGCGCGTAATAGTGGTCAGCCAGCGTCTCGTGGTTGCCCTGCACTGGCATCAGCGGACGCCGCCGCAACACCGGCTGCAGGGTGGTAAACCAGGCGTTCCACTCGTCCTGGGTACCCACCGGGCTCATGTCACCGTTGAAAAACCAGGCCAAAGCTTGGATTTTTTCGTAGTACGCCATGTTGGCCTGGATCTGCGGCAGCCCACTGCGACTGTCTCCAGCAAAGACCATGGTCATCGCCGCCGTAGAGCCCATGGGGGGCGCCGTGCGAAAACTCGCGGGCAGGCTCAGCTCAGCCCCCACCAAGGCCGCCGCGCTCGGCCCAATTGAGGTCCAAGTCCCCACGCGGACTACGTACTCTGTGTCAGGCTGCAAGCCAACGAGCTCGACGTGCCAGGCTGCCTTCTGCTTGCCCCCTGCTGCAAGCGCTGCGGTGTAGGTGTCAAAGGTACCCACAGCCACCTTGCCTGTCTGCAGCAGCAGTGCGCCGTCGGGCCCGGCGTCGGCCACCTTGGCGTAGAGGGCCCGGGGCACATAGGCCTTGGGGTCGGCCCACTCGGTCGTCCAGGAAAGCGTCAGGGTGGTCGCCGGATCGTGCTGCCAGGTCTGGTGCAGGTTGGCCACGGCTTTCTTGGGGTCGCTGGCCCAAACCGGCGGTGGACCGGCGTCCACGTCGGCGGCCGCATCGGCCTGCGCCGAGCCGTCCAGGACTTCGGCAGCATCGCCCGCAGCGGTGTCCGCAATATCCGCAGCATCCTTAGGCACATCTTTGACAGCAACGTCCTGCGCGCCATCTGCGACAGCGTCTTTGGCGGCGTCCGCCCCAACATCGGCCACGGCATCCGCGGCAGCGTCTTTGCCGGCATCCAGCCCGGCGTCGACCGCAGCATCCGCAGCCGCGTCTTTGGCGGCATCCGCCCCGCCATCCCCCGCAGTATCCGCAGCAACTACGGCATCAGAGACGGCATCCAAGCCAACATCCGCGGCAACTTCGGCCTTGGCGTCGCCCTGCCCCGGCGCCGAGTCCGCCCCAGCGGCGTCAGAGGCCGTCTCAGCCAGCGCATCGACCGCGGTGTCTGCTTTGCCGGTGTCCGCAACGTCTCCCTGGTCTTTGGCGGTGCTGTCCGCTCCCTCCGAGGCCGCAGCGGCCAGGTCGGCGGGCGAGCCAGTGGCGTCCCCCAGATCGTCTGCAAACCCTGCCGAGCCCTGTGCGCCGGCGTCGGCATCGGTCAACCCTGCAGAATCCAAAAATAGACTTGGCCCTGATCCCCCTTGGCGAGACTGCGATGGCACCGACGGCATGCCAGGCGTCTGGCAAGCCGAGACCAGCAGCGCCACGGTGACCAACAGCTGGCCAGCCCGGGTCCACGGCAAGAGCTGAGCCGTCGCCGCCGCGGAAGGGGGCCTCTTGGTGCGGAGCTGGGTCTGGGTCGGCGGTGCGGCCAAGGAGGGACTGCCCACGCCGCCGGTGGCTGACCACTCAAGGGGGGCGGTTGCGCGCAGCTCTTGGAGCTTGTCCAGGCGCAAGGTAACGGCCCTCTCTGCCAGCAGGTGTTCGATGACCAGCGGCTCGGCTTGCGGCTGGGGCAGCGGTTGCCCAGGGATCCGCTCCAGCAAGCGCGCCACGTGCAGGCCAAACTCGGTCTGTACCACGGCCGTTGTCTGCCCAACTTGGGCACTCTGCAGAGCCTTGGCCAGCCTGGGGTCGAGCTCGCTTGGCGACGTCCAGCCGCGTTGGTGGCCCCGCGCTGCAGCGATCACGCCGGTAAGTTTTTGGGATACCTCGGCAAACTCGCGGCCCTGTGCCAGTTGTTCCCGGGCGCTCAGCAGCGCCTGGCGGGCTGCCGTCAGCTCGGCCTCGGTCTCCGCGTGAACGGCCAGCTCGGCAAAGCGCAGCTGCTCGGCACTGGCATAGAGCGCTTGGTGCTTGGCGTAGTACTTGGCCACTTCCTCAGCCTGAATTGGTGCTTGCAAGACAGCCCCCAGCAATGCATCCACAGCCAGCTGGGTGCGCAGGTGCAGCTGCCAGGCCTGGGGGGTTTGCCAGCGCAAAGCCAGGGCGCTCTGCCAAGCCTGCGCACCGCCAGCGGCTGCCGCCTGTGCCGCGGCCTGGGCCTCCACCTGGCCAGAGATGCGAGCCCGGTCGGCCATGGGCAATGGCTGCCAGGCCAAGCTGGCGTCCACGGCCAGCTCCACGGCTGCGGCCCAAAGCCGCGCATCGCCTTGGCCCAAGCCCCCAGGTACCAGCGCAGCCACATCGCCGCGGCTGACCATCCAGCGGCCGGCGCGGGCCAAGACCCGGGTCTCAGCAGGGTTTTTGGGCGCTGCCCGGGCTGCGCGCGCCGCCGCCGCGCCAGTGGCGCCGTCGTCGCCGCGGCGACAGGCCACCGCGCTGGCGACCGAGACCGCACCGGCCCACCCCAGCCATCGCGCCAATTGCCTGCCTCTACTCACAGATCCCCCTGCGCATCGATGGTCGGCGGACGGCCCGTCCCTGCCGCCGTCCAGACTAAATGGCTGCCGCAGAAACGCAAGGGGTTTGCAACCGTCCACCGCAGGCCGCAGCTCGCCCACACAATAATGCCTATTTCAAGCACACTTATCAAAGCAACCCGTCTGATCCCTGCGCCACTGCTCCTGGACGAACCGGCGGTTCAGGCGCATGCTGGCCAGCTCCAGCGGCGGTTCGCCCGCGCCGCCCCTCCTTCGCCCCGAGCGTGCCAAAATGCCCTTCACTTCCTTGGGCCTTTCCCCAGCGTTGGTTCGCGCCGTCGCGCGCCAAGCCTACCTGGAGCCCACCGCGATCCAGGTGCAGGCGATTCCTGCGATTCTGCAGGGCCGCGACGTCCTGGCGACCGCCCAGACCGGCTCGGGCAAGACCGCTGCCTTTGCGCTGGCGCTGTTGCAGCAGCTGGAGACGGCGCCCATCGACAGCCCGCGCCGTCCGCTGGCGCTGGTGCTGGTGCCGACCCGCGAGCTGTGTGCCCAGGTCGGCCAAGAAATCAGCGGCCTGGCCAAGTCGCTGCAGCGGGCGGTCAAAACCGCAGTGGTCTACGGCGGGGTCTCTATCAACCCACAGATGCTGGCGCTGCGCGGCGGCGCGGATGTCGTTGTGGCCACGCCAGGGCGGCTGATCGACCTGCTGGGCCACAACGCCCTGACTCTGCAATACATCAATGCACTTGTCCTGGACGAAGCGGATCGCATGCTAGACCTGGGCTTTGCCGAAGAATTGGAGAAGATCCTGGCGCAGCTGCCCAGGGATCGGCAAAACCTGTTTCTGTCTGCAACCTTTCCTGCCAGCGTTCAGGCCCTGGCAGAGCGCCTGCTGCGCAACCCTACCCGCATCGCCATCGCGGTCGAACCGCAGACCGCGCCAGCGATTACCCAGCGCGCCCTGGCCGTAGACCCCAGCCGGCGGACCCAGCTGCTGCGCCACCTGATCGAGCAGAACGGCTGGAGTCGCGTGCTGGTGTTTGTGGCCACCCAGCATGCGGCAGAGATGCTGGCCGGCAAGCTGCGCAAGGCCCAGATCGGCGCCGAGCCTTTCCACGGCGCCTTGACCCAAGGCAAGCGCACTCAGGTCCTGGCCGACTTCAAGGCGTCGCGGCTGCGGGTGATGGTGGCCACCGATATGGCCGCGCGCGGCCTGGACATTGCTCAGCTGCCGGTCGTGGTCAACTTCGACCTGCCGCGCTCGGCAACCGACTACACCCACCGGATCGGCCGCACCGGACGGGCCGGCGAGAGCGGCACGGCGCTCAGCTTTGTCAGCGCAGATACAGAGGGGCATTTTCGGCTCATTGAAAAACGCCAGAGAATCCAGGCAATTTTAGAGCAAATTCCCGGCTTTGAGCCAGTAGAGGCCGCCACCCAGCCCGCCGCGGCGCAAGAGACCGCGGGCTCGGACCGCGGCACCGGTGGCATCAAAGGCAAGCGCCGCAGCAAGAAAGACAAGCTCAGGGCAGCAGGCCTTGGCTTTGACCCCTTGTAGGTGCCGGCTGAAGACTGTCCAAACGTGCCGCTGGTAGCCCAAACCAAGTCCGCAGCGGAACCCGCCGCGAACCTGGTACCCCACCCCCCTCCGTTCCGCAACCCGGAACGAACTTGGGGCTTGGGGTACTAGGGAGATCGGTAATTCGCGCTTGGTTGGCCATGGCAGCGGTGTGCTTGGCTGCGGCTTGCCAGCCCCGTGCCCTCACCCAAGAGCAGCTGCTGGTAAGCAAGGACACGGCCAGCGACCAGGGCAGCGTTGTCTCTGCCGATGCGGGCTCCGAGCTCCCCGCCGATGGCCAGGTTGCGCCAGATGGCGACACAACCGCTGGCGGCGACACCTCGCCAGCCGTCGATGCGGCTGCAGAAGTCGACACTGCCGCTGAGGTCGTCGATGCGGCAGCAGAGGTCGACGCCGCAGCGCCCTGCCCCGCCTCGTGCGACGACGGCAACCCTTGCACCACGGATCTGTGCGACAACACTGCGGGCTGTACCTCGACGCCCAACGCCAAGACCTGCGACGATGGGCAAGTCTGCACGACCGGCGACGTCTGCACCGGCGGTCAGTGCAAGGGCAAACCAAAGGTCTGGCAGGCGGTATTGGGCAGCAAGCACACGGATCACGGCAATGCCGTCGTCGGCCACAGCGATGGGTCGGTCACCGCGGCTGGGCGCCACGCCGGTAACGTCGAAGACGACTTCTGGCTGGCGCGCTTTGGATCCGACGGTGCGCTGGTGTGGCACAAGCAGTACGGCGAGCCAGATGTGGTAGAGAGCGCCTACGGTCTGGCGGCCATGGCCAACGGCTTGCTGGCGCGGTTTGACCCTCTGGGCAACTTTGTCTGGAAGAAGGTCATGGGCGGCGCCGGAGCGGACGGACTGGCGGCCATTGCCGCTCTGCCCAACGGTTTTGCGCTGGTGGGCGACACGCCCAAGGCAGGCGGCAACGCCGGCATGTGGGTCGTCCGCACCGACGCCTGGGGCCACGGCGACTGCGCCAGCGCCAGCCTCTGCAAAGCCCCGTGTGCCTCCAGCTCGGCATGCAAAATCGCGTGGTGTGAGCTGGGCAATTGCCTTGGCGCCTCCGTGCCCGACGGCGGCTGGTGCATGGAGAGCCCGTGCCTGGCTGGCACCTGCGACGCCAAGAAGTCGTGCGGCAGCGTGGTGGCAGTCAGCTGCGACGATGGCAATCCCTGTACCACATACGGCTGTTCCAGTAGCGGTGGCTGCAGCCATGCCCAGACCAGCGACGGTACCCCCTGCGCCAGTGGCTCGGTGTGCAAGGCCGGCGCTTGCGTGGCAGGGCAGTAGTTCGTCGCACCTCGCCGCCTCAGCACCTACAGCGGGCAGCGGCAGAGGGCGGCTGCGATGCCCGGCTGGCCAACCGACGCGCGCGCGGTCTCGACGCACGCACCGGGTCGCCGATGACACCCGGATCGACATCGGCTAGCATCCTCCGCCTGCCGGACCACCGCTGCCCGGCTCGGCACAAACTCCCTGGAATTTTCAAGCTCCCTGCTACTGATGGCCACCGTGCTGTTCACCTCGACGCTGTCGGGCGTGTTCGGGATGGCCGGCGGCATGGTGCTGATGGGCGCGCTGCTGCTGCTGCTGCCGGTGCCCCAGGCCATGGTCGCCCACGGGCTGTTGCAGTTCGCGGCCAACGGCAGCCGGGCGCTGATGCTGTCGCGGCACGTGCGCCTGCCCATCTTGGCTGGGTACAGCGCCGGAGCGCTGGCGGCGACCGCAGGGCTGCTGGTAGTCCAGGTCGTTCCTTCTGCGCCTTGGGTCTACCTGGCCCTGGGACTGATGCCCTTTGCCGCTTGGCTGCCTGCCGATCGGCTGCGCTTGGACGCCGCCCAGCCCGCGCATGCAGCGCTTTGCGGCGCAACGGTGACCGGAATGCACGTGGCGGCAGGTGCTTCGGGGCCACTGCTGGACTTGTTCTTTGCTCGCAGCCCGCTGGACCGGCACGCCATCGTCGCCACCAAGGCCGCAACCCAGGTGCTGGCCCACGTCATCAAGGTGGGCTTCTACTTGTGGCTGGCCCGCAGCTCGTCGCTGGGTGCTCTGCCCAATTGGCCTTGGCTCGCCAGCGGTTTTGGGCTGTCTCTGTTGGGAACGTGGCTTGGCGGCCTGCTGTTGAACCGCATGAGCTACCGCTCATTTCTGCGCTGGACGCGCTGGCTGATTACCGCAATTGGCGTGGCCTACCTGGCGCAGGCGCTAAGGCTGTTTGCTGGGTAGGGCTGGCGCGGCTCTTGGGGTGCGTGCAAAGCCAACCCAACACGACGTCCCGCAGAGCCGTGCGATGAACCCGATAGCGGGAGCCCAATTGCTACCCACCCAGCAGGCCATGGGGACGGTGGAAGATCGGCAAGATTTCGGAGGGCCCTTACAGCTTGAGGCTGGCCAACAACGCCGCAAAGGCTGGCTCCGCGGCGGCGACGGCGCTGGCCTCTCCGGTCAGCTTGACGAACCAGCTCTTGCCGCCAGCCATCACAATCCCGGCGATGACGCGCTTGCTGCCGTCGCCAGGGCTGGCGAAGTCAAACACGGCCACCGGGCCAGCCGCGCTCTGGACCTGCTTGCGCGCCGCGGCAAGGGCGGCTTGGTCCAAGGGCTCCAGGCCAATCTGGCCGCGCCAGCGGTTGACATTGGCCAGCTCGCCGCCCGCAGGGCCAGGCAGGGCGATAACAGAACCATCGATAGTGCCTGGCACATTCGGCTTGAAGGTGGCGTAGCGCATCCCCCCGGGGCGCGACTCGCTCCAGCCGCTGGGCAGGGTCCACGCCAGCCCCTGCTCGCCAGCGGGCGCCGGGGATTCGGGCGCAGACGGTGCTGCGGCAGCTGGCGCGCCAGGTCCAGCAGGGCCTTGGGCGGCAGCGGGCAGCGGAGTCGGCGCGGGCGGGTCGCTGCGGCCGCAGCCAGCCAAGGCCACTACGGCCAGCAACGCGGCAGAACCAGCACAAAGAGAGCGGCGGTAAAGGTGCATCAGCGGGACTCCCAGGAAAGGCAAAGGCACCGCAGTCTGCCGGAGCGCGCGGCAAACGCAAGGGCGCGGCGGCTCAACCCAGTCGCCAAGGCTGTCAGGCTCCCACCCAGGCCTCCTGCTGGAACAATTCGGTCGCACACCATGGCCACGGCGCGGCAATTCGGAGCCAACACCGCGCGCCTGCAACCCTATCAGCAGCAAGGACTGAACCGACCTATTTCGGGGCAGGTCCCAAGGGAAGAGTCCGACGCCCGACGACTGGCACCAACCGGGCGATCCGACCGCCAAAATCGCCAACCAGCAGGCCGCCGTCGCGCTCTCTGGCAAAGGTCGTCACGCTCAATTCGTGGTCCAGCAGCCAGTACTGCCGGCTGGGCAAAGAGGGCTGGTCCACTGGTGGAACGTCGACGGCCCACAGCCGCCGCACCACAAAGTCGCCCAGTACCAGCTTGCCCTGCAATCCAGGAATTGCCGTGCCTTCATAGACATAGCCTCCGGTCAGCGAAACGTGGTCGGGGTGGTCGCCTTGCCAGAACGGGTCGGTCAAGCCCTGCGTCGCGCACCCTTGTGGCGGGTCAAAACACTCGCGACCCTCGCGGACATTCCAGCCCAGGTTGGCGCCGGGCAAGACAAGGTCCAGCTCTTCCAGGTGGTTCTGGCCCACATCGGCGACCAGCAGCCGGCCGGCGCGGTCGAAGCTGAAGCGCCACGGATTGCGCAACCCCAGCGCCCACAGCTCGGGCAGAACCCCGGGCTTTCCGACCCAAGGGTTGTCAGGCGGCACAGCGTAGCCCGTCTCAGGCCCCACGCCGCGGACGTCGACTCGCAGCATCTTGCCCAACCAAGACGAGGGGTTCTGAGCATGTCGATGGGGATCGCCGCCCGATCCGCCGTCGCCCGTGCCAATGTAGAGCATGCCGTCGGGGCCAAAGGCGAGCTGCCCGCCATTGTGGTTGGCGTATGGCTGGTCAAATGCCATGATTTGCTTGACGAATACCGCCATTTCCTTGGGAAGACTGCCATCTGCCGGCACTGGCGGAAAGGTCCAGGCGTCGATGTGGGTGCGGTCTTGACCGTTGTCGACGCCCACGCTGTTGGTGAAAAAGCGCCGGTTCTGGGCAAAGTCGGGGTCAAACGCCAGTCCCAGCAGCCCCTCTTCTGAGCTGGTGGCGACTTCGACCTCTAGAATGACGCGTCTTTGCTGAGAGTGACGGTCCAGCAGCCACAGCTTGCCCGGCTTTTCAAGCACGGCCAGCCAGCTGTCTGGCAGCGGCGGCGGCGGCACCTGTAGGTCGGTGATCTGCTCAAAGCCCTCGGCTACGGGCTCCAAGCCAGCGGCGATGTTCGGCAGCTCCGGTATCGGCAGCCGCTGCGACGGCTGGTGGCGGGCCCACAGCACCACCACGTCGTCGATGCGCCAAGCCAACAGCAGCATGGCGGCGAGCAGCCCCATCAGCAGGAACACGCGGCGGCGCTTGGGCATAGGCGACTGCAGCGGCCGACCGTGCCGCGATCAGGATCTTAGGGCCGCGGCCCCAACAAATCGACCGATTTGTCGCAGCAGCCGCGCCGCGCCTCCGCAGCGCCACGCTGGCGCCCAAAGCCGCTGGTTCGCGGCCGGCATGGGCGGGGGGGACCCTCGCAGAACTTGATGTTCTGCTTACGAGTTCTCCAGGTCCCCGACTTGGAGGGTTTGCAGCGCCGGGGCGGTGCGGTTAGGCTCGCGCGCGATGGCAGTTCGGCGCCACAGAGAAGGGATCGATGCAACCGAATTTCTGGGACGAGCGCTACCAAGGCGCCGCATTCTTCTACGGCACCGACCCCAACGACTTTGTCGCCGCCCAGGCCCACCGCCTGCGCCCGGGCTCGCGCGTGCTGTGCTTGGCAGAGGGCGAAGGCCGCAATGCCGTCTACCTGGCCGGACTGGGTCATCAAGTCACCGCCGTGGACGAGTCCAGCGTCGGCCTGGCCAAAGCCACCGCCCTGGCGGCCGAACGCGGGGTCTACCTGGAGACGGTGACGGCCGATCTGGCTGATTTCACCATCGAGCCGGGCAGCTGGGACGCGATTGTCTCTGTGTGGTGCCACCTGCCTGAGCCGCTGCGCCGCCAGGTCCACGCTGCCGCAGTTGCCGGCCTGGCGCCTGGAGGCTGGTTCTTGCTCGAGGCCTACCATCCGCGGCAGTGCGGACGCGGCACCGGCGGTCCAGCCACCCCGGCGCTGATGATGACGCTGCCAGCCCTGCGCCAAGAACTCGCCGGGCTGCAGTGGCAGTTTGAAGCCGACACCGAGCGCGACATCCACGAGGGGGCCGGCCACCAGGGCCCAAGCGCCGTGGTCCAGGTGGTCGCGCAAAAGCCAGAGGCGGCCTGAGGAAAGTCCTTGGATCCCGCCAGAGCCGTGGCCCGCTCTGCAGCTAACTGATTAAAACTATTTGATCGACCGGAAGGCCGCGCTAGGCCCCTTGAATCAACGACACCATCCTCTGACCGCGCCGTGGGCTGCGACCCACCGACGCTACAGGTACAGCCCCATGTTGAAACCCTCTCGCTCTTGCCTCTCGTCCAGCGGTCTCTCTTCGCGGCTCTGTCTCTTGGCCGCCTCAGCGGCCGCCGCCCTAGGGCTAGCCGCCTGCGACAGCGACGCCAAAGACGCCACTGCGGCCCAAACGCCCACCGATGTGCAGACCGCCGACGCCCAGGCGACCGACACCCAGACCGCCGACACCCAGGCGAGCGACGGGCAGGTGGCCGACGGTGTAGTCAGCGACGCGGCCGCGGAAACCGCCGATTCCGGCGACGACGCCGCTGCCAGCCCCGCCCAGGCCGCTTGCGCCACCTACGCCGCCAGCATCTGCGCCGCGACGCCCACCTGCTGCGGCGGCATGGCTCCGGCAGGTTGCGCCGACAGCTGGGTCAAAGCCTGCCTCAAGCTCGGCTGGGCCGATGCCGAAGACGCCATGCTGGCCAAGCAGTTGCAGCAAGACGAAGCGGCCAAGACCGCCTGCAGCCAGGCGCTGCAGGCTGCCACCCAGGGCTGCGATCGCAGCGCCGTCAGCCGGGCGCTGGGCCTATGCCTGCGCAGCTGGGTCGATCCAGCCAAGGTCGGACAACCGTGTGCAGCTCCAGTAGAACTTTCCTGCGCTGCCGGCACCGGCCGCTGCACCGCCAAGACCACCGACCTGTATCAATGCACCCTGGCGGTAGGCGAAGGCGCGTCTTGCAGCCTGGCCCAACCGTGCCAACCTGGCCTGCAGTGCCTGGATTCCGGGCTGACCCGCGCCAAGACCTGCGGCAAGCCCGGCTCGACCTGCAACCTGGCCGACAAATGCTGGGACGGCTGGCAGTGCGACAGCGGCACCTGCAAGCCCAGCGCCACCGCCGTGCCCGCCAGCTGCGCCACGGACCAGGACTGCCCGACCACCCACACCTGCAGCGCGGGCAAGTGCGCACCCAAGCTATGCAAGTAAATTCATGGATCAGACAATCCCTACGGTACTGTCCGGGCTCTGTCCGGGTACTGCCCAGGAACCAAGGGCTACTGGATGCGCCGCAGCACCGACACGCAGTTGGTGACCCCCGAACCGCCGACGTTGAACGTCACGCCGACTTTGGGGACCTTCTTGCTGGGCTTTAGACCCACCGGCTCTTCCATCAACTGCTTGTAGATCAAGGCGTGCATCGAAGCGCCGGTGGCCCCAACGGGGTGGCCTTTGGCCTTGAGGCCGCCCGAGAGGTTGATGCAAACCTGGTCGTCGTCAGCGGTAAAGCGCCCGGCGATGTAGTCCTGGCCCGCCTTGCCATCTTGCGACAGGCCCAGGGCCTCGGTAGTCAGCAGCTGGTTGATGGTAAAGCAGTCGTGCACTTCGGCCACGTCGATGTGGGCCGCGGTGATGCCGGCTTCGCGGTAGGCCTTGGCCACGGCGTCCTTGCCCGCCTCCAGCACCCACTTGTGGTCGCGCCTGCTCAGCGGCAGGTGCTCTTCCGAGTGGCCGATACCGGCAATCTCAACCACCTTCTTGCGGGTGGCCAGGGCATTCTCGGTCGTGGTCAGCACCAGCGCGGCGGCGCCATCGGTCACCAGCGAGCAGTCGTGCAGCCGCAGCGGCGCGGCCACCATCATGTTGGAGCCCTTGCCGCTGTCTGGCAGGCCCAGGATATCAGCGGCGGTCTGCGGACCATTCTGCACGTGGGCCAACGGGTTGTGCGCGGCATTGCGGTAGCACAGCGCAGCCACATGGGCGGCCTGGTTGCGCCACTCGGCGTCGGTCAGCCCGTAGTGCTCAATGTAGGACTTGGCCAGCTCGGCAAAAAGCCCTGGAAACGTCGAACCCTTGCCACCCTCCTCGGGCCAGTACGAGCAGGTCGCCAGCGCCGTCGTCATCGCCGCGGTGTCGAGCAAGTTCATCTTCTCTACGCCCACGACCAGCACGTTCTTGAAACGCCCCGACTCAATAGCGTAGACGGCATCGTACACCGCCACCGAAGACGAAGCGCAGGCGGCCTCAGTGCGGGTCATCGGCTTGAAGCGCAGCGCCGGGTCGATCATGACGCCAATCGGCGCCACATGCTCTTGGTTGACAAAGCGCGACGGTGCGCACGCGCCGATCCACACGCCGTCAATGTCTTCGGCCTTCAGGCCGGCATCGGCAATCGCGCCGCGGCCGGCCTCGATGATGAGGTCGTAAAATGACTTGGTATCGGTCTTCTTCTTGAACGAGATCATATCTTTGACTTCAATGTGCGACCCAAACTTGGTGTTGTAGGCGCCAATGATGCTGACTTTGCTCATGGTGGTTCTCCCGCGCGGCGGTGCCGTAGAGTAGTGCTGCCATTCCAGAAGGTTCTGAGAGGGTCCCCCCACCTGGATCACCTCGAGACGGGGTACGGAATCGACCCAGCCGTCGCGCACAAGGTCGGTGAGCAAAAACCAGGCGCCGCCCGGATCCGCCTGCCGGCCTGGGCTACTGGCCTACTTGGCCAATCCGTTGGCGATGAGGCCACCGGTGATTTCCAGGCAGGTGCCGTCCACGGCCTCGTTCTGGGCGGCAAAACAGATGATGTCGGCGATTTCGCTTGGTTCGATCAGGCGATTGATGTGCACGCCCTTGAGCAGGCCGCTCAGCGCCTCTTGGTTCATGGCCTTGACCATCGGCGTGCCCACATAGCCCGGCGCCACCGACACCACGCGGATGTTCTGGATGCCCTTCATCTGAAACTCGCCCACCAGGATCTTGGGCCACAGCGCCAAAGACACCTTGGCCGAAGAGTAGTTGAGCTGACCGACCTGCCCCTCTTTGTTGACCGACGAGATCGGCACAATCAGGCTCGGCCAGCCGCCGTTGGCCATGCGGATCGCCGCTTCGCGCACAGTGATGAAGGCGCCAATCAGGTTGACCTCAATGACCGCGCGAAACTGCTCAGTGGTCATCGCGCGCTTGATCTTGCCGGTCTCTTTGTCTGGATTGATCATCAGGCCGTCTTTGATGATGCCAGCCGAGGCCACGCAGATGTTGAGCTGGCCAAACTTGGCGATGGCCAGATCCATCAGATCGGCAACTTGCTCGTCCAGCGTGACGTTACACCTGGCCCAGGCGACTTCACCGCCCGCCGCGGCAATTTCTCCGGCCACGCGCTCCAGGCCCTTGGGATCCATGTCGCCGAGCACGACCTTGACGCCGCGCGCCGCCATCTCCTTGGCCACCGCCTCGCCAATGCCGCTCGCTCCACCCGTCACCACTGCCACTGCGCCTTTGAGTTCCATGGGATTCCTCTGTTGATTTTCGGGCGCCAAGCCCAGAATAGCGGCGACGGCATTGTGCACCGCAGCGCGCGATGGGCAAATTGCACCTACCTTCCTAAGATGTCAAGCGTTGTGCACTGCAGCAATTGCCGTGGCAAGTCGGCGATATTGGCAGAACATGGCCCAGCCGCCGCCGTTGCCCTCCGTCACAGCTGCGCCACGCGGGCGATCTCGGCTGTCGCGCGCGCTTGACGCCCACAGGCCGGCGCCGATAATGTTGCACCGCAGCATGAACTTTGGTCGCGCTGCCGCTCTCCCCTCCCTTTTTGGCGCCCACCATGAACATCCTTGTGCTCAATTGTGGTAGTTCTTCTGCAAAGTTTGCCGTCCTGGATCCGCAGACCGGCCTAGAGCACCTGACCGGCATTGCCCAGCGCATCGGCTCCCCAGAGGCCTCTCTGGACTGGAACCACGGCGGCACCAAGCACTCAAAGCCGCTGCACGGCGCGGACCACGGCCAGGCGCTGCGCGAAGCGGTGGCCCTGCTGCGGGCCCTGGGGCTAGAGGAGTCGCTGGGCGGCGTCGGCCACCGGGTGGTCCACGGCGGGTCGCTGTTTTCGGCCTCGACCCTCATCACCCCAGAGGTGGTCGCCCAGGTGCAGGCGTGCATCCCCTTGGGCCCCCTGCACAATCCGCCGAATCTGCTGGGTATTGCCCTGGCCGGCGAGCTGCTGCCGCACCTGCCGCAAGTCGCGGTGTTCGACACGGCCTTTCACCAGACCATGCCGCCGCGGGCCTACCTGTACCCGGTGCCGCTGGAGTGGCTAGAGCAACACGCGGTGCGCCGCTACGGTTTTCACGGCACCAGCCACCGCTATGTCTCCGCCAAAGCGCAAGAAATGCTCAACCTTGCTGCAAATGAGGGCTGTATCCTGACGGCGCATCTGGGCAACGGCTGCTCGGCCACGGCGGTCAAGAACGGCCAAAGCGTCGACACCACCATGGGCCTGACCCCGCTGGAAGGGCTGGTGATGGGCACGCGCTCAGGCTCGGTCGATCCGGCTCTGATTGGCCACATGACCCGCGCTACTGGCCTGTCTGCCGATGCCGTGCTCGACCTGCTCAACAAGAAATCCGGGCTGCTGGGCCTCTCTGGGCTGTCCAATGACATGAGGGCGCTGGAACAAGCCGCAGATCAGGGGCACCAGCGCGCCCAAATCGCCCTGGAAGTATTCTGCTACGTGCTGGCGCGCCAGCTGGCCGGGCTGGTGGTGGGCCTTGGCCGCCTGGATGCGCTGGTCTTTACCGGCGGAATCGGCGAAAATTCGGTGCTGATCCGCCAGAAAGTCTTGCACCTGCTGGGCTTTCTGGGGCTTGAGCTCGACGATCAAGCCAATGCCCAAGCCGTGCGAGGTCGGGCGGGCCGGATCACCCACAGCTTGCGGCCGCAGGCGCTGGTGGTGCCGACCAAGGAGGAGCTGATGATTGCCGCCGACACCGCCCTTCTGGTCCAAGCTTCGTAGCCGCTTCAGTCTTTTCCCTGCGCCCGGCCAGCCGACCGGCGCTTCTCCCTTCTGCCAGAGAGTCCCATGACCCGCACCCTGTTTGTCGCCCCCGCTGGCCGCAATGTCGGCCTGACCACCGCTTCTTTGGGCCTGGTCCGTGCTTTGGACCGCCAAGGCGTGCGCGTTACCTTCGCCAAGCCGATCTCGACCCGCGCTGAGGACCGCAGCACCGCCTTGATCAAGCTGGGCACCTGCCTGTTGCCGCCGCCGCCGCTGCCGCGCAAGCTGGTAGAGGACCTGCTGTCGACCGGCGATGAGCAGACGCTGCTAGAGAAGGTAGTCGAGTTCTGCGATCACGTGGCAGAAGGCGCGGACGTGCTGGTCGTCGAGGGCATGGTCTCTGAGCTTGGCGCCGCCTATGCCATGCGCGTCAACAACTTGGTGCTGAAGGCCCTGGATGCAGAGCTGGTGCTGGTGGGCGCGCCCTTCAACCAGACGGCCACTGAGCTCGCCGATGCGCTGTCGATCGCCGCCCGCGGCTTTGGCGACTTGGGAGAAGGCCGCCAGATCAGCTGCATCCTCAACCGCGTGCCAGCAGAGAGCGAAGAGTGGCTGGCGACGTGGTCAGCGGCGATCACCGCAGAGAAGATGATTCCCGTGGCGATTGTGCCGGCGCGCGACGACCTTTCTGCTTTGCGCGTCAAGGATCTGGCAGAGGCCATCCACGCCCGGGTGCTGTTCCCCGGAGACATGGCCAAGCGCCGCTACCGCGACGTCAAGCTCTACGCGATGACGGTGGCCAACTCGGCGCGCTACTTTGCCCCAGACCGCTTGCTGATTACCCCCGCCGACCGCGATGACATCATTTTGGCAGTGTCCCTGGCCGTGATGGGCGGGATGCGCATGGCCGGCTTGGTGCTGACCGGCGGCATCGAGCCCGACGAGCGGATCATGCAGCTGTGCGCCCCGGCGTTTGCGACCGGTCTACCGGTTTTGCATGTGGACACGGGTAGCTACGAGACAGCCAACATGGTCGCCAGCATCGACAAGCAGATCCCGATTGACGACAAGGAGCGCGTCGAGCTGGCCATGAACGTGGTGGCCGACCGCATCGACGCCTCGTGGCTGCGCAACTTGGTGGCCATGCGCCGCTCCCAGCGCCTGTCGCCGCCGGCTTTTCGCCACCATCTGGTCGAAGACGCCAGAAAGGCCAACAAGCGCATCGTCCTGCCCGAGGGCACCGAGCCGCGCACCATCACCGCCGCCGCCATCGCCCAAGAGCGCGGCATCGCCCGTTGCGTCCTGCTGGGGGCGCCCGACGCCGTGCACGAGCAGGCTAGAAAGCTCGGCGTCAGGCTGCCGGCCAGCATCGAAATCATCGACCCCGTGCTGGTGGCGAGCCAATACGTAGAGGCCCTGGTCGAAAAGCGCAAGAACCGCGGCATGACCCGCGAGCGCGCCGAGATCGAGCTGCAAGACAGCATCATGGTCGGCACGATGATGATGGCCCTGGGCGAGGCCGACGGGCTGGTCTCCGGCGCCATCCACACCACCGCACACACCATCCGCCCGGCGTTGCAGCTCATCAAGACCGTGCCCGGCTGCGACCTGGTGTCCTCGGTGTTCTTCATGTGCCTGCCAGAGCAAGTCCTGGTGTTTGGCGATTGCGCGGTGGTGCCCAACCCCACAGCAGAGGAACTCGCCGACATCGCCATCCAAAGCGCAGACAGCGCCCTGGCTTTTGGCATTCAGCCGCGGGTGGCGATGCTCAGCTACTCTACGGGCTCCAGCGGCGGTGGAGAGGACGTCGAAAAAGTGGTCAAAGCCACCGAATTGGCCAAGAAGGCGCGCCCCGATCTGCTGTTGGACGGTCCGCTGCAGTACGACGCCGCAGTGATGCCAGACGTGGCCCGCGCCAAGGCCCCCAACTCACCGGTGGCGGGCAAGGCCAACGTCATCATCTTCCCCGACCTCAACACCGGCAACGTGACCTACAAGGCGGTGCAGCGCTCGGCTGGCGTCGTCGCCATGGGCCCACTGCTGCAGGGCCTGAACCGGCCCGTCAACGACCTGAGCCGCGGCTGCCTGGTCGAGGACATCGTCTTCACCATCGCACTCACCGCCATTCAAGCCCAGCAGGCGATCACCCGGAACCTCAAAACCACCTAATCTACGCGTGGTTTTGCGAGGGTCCCCCCTGCCCAGCTGCCCCCTCCATGGGCCACCGCAGCCGGAGCGAGGGCGTCGCCGCCACCATCGCACTCACCGCCATCCAACCGCAACAGGCGATCGCCCGGAACCTCAAAACCACATATTCTACGCATGGTTTTGCGAGGGTCCCCCCTGCCCGACTACCCCTCCGGCAGTTGCTCAACGCGGTAGAGGCGCTGCAGGCTGACCTCGTCGCAGTTGTTGCCGGGACCGGTCCTGTCGATAACGGCGAACTGGCCCGCCTGGCCCAGCGACATCAGCGGGTGGTGCCAGGTGCCGCGCCGGTAGCTCAGCCCCTGGTCGCCGCGGACATAGAAGGCGCGCAGCTGACTCTCGTCGGGCCGATCGCCCCCTGGCGGCGCCACCACCACCAGACAGGGCGCGCCGTTCATCGGCAGAAAGCACTGACTTCCCAAGGGATGACGCTCGAGCAGCCGGATCTCTAGCGGCAGGTGAAAGGGGTCGCCGTGAAACAGGCTGATCGCCACCTGAGCGCCTTCGCCTTGCACGTCTGCCACAGAAAGCCTGTGAAATCGCTTGGTCGTACCGCGGTTGATCGCAAACCACGGGCTACCATCCGCTTGGACGACTTCGCCAAACGGCGCAAAGGCATCTGGCGTCAGGGCCTCGACCGTCAAAACCACGTAATCTGGGCCGTTTTCAGTGGACACGGAAGCCCCCTGCAGCTGTCGCGCTGGCCTCAGCCATCACCGCGCCAACCGCGCCCACACCCGCAGCCGGCTGATGCCACCATCGGGATACGTATTCAACTTTACATGGGTTACCGGCCCCAACTGCGCCAATTGCTCGCCGCTGTAGAAGTGTTGGCGGTCCATCTCGGTCTTCTGCTCGCCTAGCAGCCACGGCCAGAACATCGCCTGGGTGGTCAGCGACTGGTCGGTGCCGTAGGTCACCCTCGCCGCCTGCACAGAGATGCGGTCGGGGTAGTTGCCTTTGAAGTGTGCTGTGTCGACTTCGATTTTCTCGATTGTGCCCAGATGCCCCAGGGCGACGATGCACCAGTCATTGCCGGGCTCGCGGCGGCGGCGGGTCTCCCAGCCATCGCCCATGTTGACGCCGCGCCCAGACATCAGCACCCGCCACGGTACGCCATAGTGGGCATTGCTGCACGCCACCACCCGACCGCCTAGGGCCAGCGCGCTAACTTCGTGCAACCCGTTGGAATCCGCATCAGACCAGTCAAAATGCGGCTCGCCGTAGACCCGCAGGCGCGCCACGCCGCCATCTGGGTAGATGTTCAAGCGCAGGTGGGTGACCGGGCGATCGCTGGCAATCTCTCTAAAATGGTGGGCACTTGCTCCTAGTGAGGTGGCGGCCAGCAGCTCAAACCAGACGGTCTGGTCGTCCGGCTCGGTCCGGCTGTAGCAGCCTTCGATCGACGCCGCCGGCGGAAAGTTGCCGGTAAAGTGACTAGTGTCAATGTCAACCCCGCGGACCACGCCGGGCAACCCGAGCTGAACAATCGCGTGATCGTAGCCTCCGTTGCGGCGGCGGCGGGTCTCCCAGCCGTCCATCCACTTGCCGTGGGTGTCAAACTCACCGACCACAAATACTGGCTCGCTGGCCTGCAGCATCCGCTCGGCGGCGGCAAAGAAGTCATCGGAGCGCTGCAGCACCCGCGCGCCCAGGTCGGCATTGGCCAGGTTGACATAGCGGCTGGCAAACTCTGGCAGTTCGACCGGCGGCGGATAGATGCGGGTGCCCGGAGCGGCGTGGGAAGACATCAACAACCTCTCAATGACAATAGAAGATCAACTAGTTTGTTACGGGTCGACGACCAGATCCGCCAAGCGCAACTGGCCGATGCGATAGATCTGCCGGAGGCACTCGCGGCGCTCTTGTTCGGGTTCGGCCAGCACGCGGCGGCTGAACTCTCCCAGGATACCGGTGCGGTCGTAGCCGCGCACCGCCAAGATAAAGGGATGGCCAAACCGCTGGTTGTAGGCGGCATTCAGGCGATGGAGCTCGGAAAATTGCTCAGGCGTGCAGTGGCTCAGCCCCGCACCGGCCTGCTCCCTGGTCGATTCCTCGGTCAACTCGCCAGCAATCGCCGCCTTGCCCGCCAGCTCTGGGTGGGCACAGATCAACGCCAGCTGCGCCTGGATGCCAGCGTTCTCAATGGACAGAGCCATCGCAGCGTGCAACGCGGCCACACTGGCAAACGGCCGAGCCGCCTCTGCCTGCTGGGCGACCCAGGGCGACTTCTCAAAAACCCCGCCTAGCAGCGCCACAAACTCCTCTGTCGTCATACGGTTCAGCGCGTTCAGCGCCACGGCCCCACTCATGCTCGCTCCCCGTTGCCAGCGGTATGACCACCCGACAAGCCGCAATAGGGGTGCTGCGCCGCCCAGTGCTGGGCAATGTCAACACGACGACAGATCCACACGCGATCATGGCTTTGTACGTAGTCGAGAAAGCGCTGCAGCGCCGCAAACCGCCCCGGCCGCCCCAACAGCCGACAGTGCATCCCAATCGACAGCATCTTGGGCGCTGTCTCGCCCTCGGCATAGAGCACGTCAAAACTGTCTTTGAGGTAGCGCTCAAACTGCTCGCCAGTGTTGAAGCCCTGCGGAGTCGCGAAGCGCATATCGTTGGTATCCAAGGTATAGGGCACTACCAGGTGGGGCTTGACGGTGCCGTCGCCGAGAGTCACCTCGGTCCAAAACGGCAAGTCGTCGCCGTAGTAGTCTGAATCGTAAAGAAAGCCGCCGTGTTCGACCACCAGTTGCCGCGTCTGTGGGCTGTCGCGCCCGGTGTACCAACCCAGTGGCTGACCGCCCGTCAGTTCGCGAAAGATGGCTACGGCCTGCTGCATGTGCTGGCGCTCGGTCTCGATGTCCATGTTCTGGTAGTGAATCCACCGCCAGCCGTGGCTCGCCACCTCGTGGCCCAACTCCAAGAACGCCTGCGTCACCTCGGGATGCCGCTGCAACGCCATCGCCACGCCAAACACCGTCAACGGCAGCTGGCGTCGCTCAAATTCCCTTAGAATCCGCCACACTCCAGCGCGAGAGCCGTATTCGTAGATCGACTCCATCGACAGGTGCCGCGCCTCATAGGCCGCCGCCCCCACGATCTCGGAGAGAAACTGTTCTGACGCGCGGTCGCCGTGCAACACGCAGTTCTCGCCCCCCTCCTCGTAGTTCAGCACAAACTGCAGGGCAATTCGCGCGTTGCCCGGCCACTGCGGGTGAGGCGGCCGCCGGCCATAGCCAATCAGGTCGCGGGGGTAGTCCTGGTTCATCCATTCCTTGGCCGAGCGGCTTGGCACGGCGGGGGCCGGGTCGCGGCGATTGTTCGGGTGGTCGCGGCGATTGTCAACCGGCGAGCGGAGATGAGGCGCAGAGGGGGGGACCCTCCCGGAACCGTATGTTATCGCTATAGATTCTGACTATCAGCCCTGAAACGGCGCCGCGGAAGCGCCAAACCTGAACCTGCCGCCGCGCTTTATGGAGGCAACTTGCAAGGACGAATCCTTCCAGCTAAATTCGCACCTTCCGCCGCGAGGGCGGCCCTCTACCGCCCTGCAGCGTGCCCCCAAGGAGCATCCATGGGTCGCCTGACCACCCACGTTCTGGACACCATGCACGGCCAACCCGCTGCTGGAGTCGCTATTGAGCTGTACCGACTGTCCGGTACCGGCAACACCAGTCGAACGCTGCTGAAATCGGTAGCCACCAATGCCGACGGCCGCGTTGACACGCCTTTGCTGCAAGGGGCCGAGATGCTGGCCGGTACCTATGAACTGGTGTTTCACGCCGGGCCCTACTTCAGCGCCCGCGGGGTGACCCTGCCAGAACCCTGCTTTCTCGATGAAGTTCCTCTCCGGTTTGGCATTGCCGACCCAGACGGCCACTACCATGTGCCGCTGCTGCTTTCGCCCTGGAGCTACTCGACGTATCGCGGCAGCTGACCCGCTTCTTCCAGCAGGCACCGGGCGATGAGGCTCCGGCAGCGCTAGCACAATTCCACAGGCATCTCGCTTTACACCCCGCGACCGGCAGGTCTTTGCCCTGCGCCGACTGGCTCGCATAGGATCGGTTTGGAATGGACAGCTACTGGTTTGACTGGCTGAGCCTGATGTTGCGCTGGCTGCATGTGGTCGCGGCGATTGCCTGGATCGGCGAGTCGTTCTACTTTGTGATGTTGGACAATGGCCTAAAGCCGCCTCCCGACGAGGAAAGCCAACAGCGCGGCGTGTTCGGCGAGATGTGGTCCGTCCACGGTGGCGGCTTCTACCACTCGCAGAAGTACTTGGTCTCGCCGCCGGCGCTGCCCGATGCGCTACACTGGTCGTTCTGGAAGGCGTACACAACCTGGCTGAGCGGCTTTGCCCTGTTCACCGCGCTTTACCTGTTCAAGGCCGATACCTATTTGGTGGACAAGCAGGTTTTCGATCTCTCGCCCCCTCAGGCGGTTCACACGGCGCTCGGCTTTCTGCTCGCCGGCTGGTTGGTCTACGACGGGTTGTGCCGGCTCTTGGGCAAGCACGACCGGCTGCTTGGCTTGGCTGTGGCGGCGTGGGTTGTGGCGGCGACCTATGCGGCGACACACCTTTTTGCCGGACGCGCCGCGTATCTGCTGGTCGGGGCCATGCTCGCCACCAAGATGAGCGCCAACGTGTTCTTCTGGATTATCCCAGGCCAGCGCAAGTCAGTTGCAGCGCTACGGCAGGGCAGTGTTCCCAATCCCATTTGGGGAAAGAATGGCAAACAACGCTCTGTCCACAATACCTATTTTACCCTTCCTGTCGTCTTTGCGATGATCTCCAACCACTATCCTGGGACCTATGGCCATCCGTTGAGTTGGCTGCTGCTGCTGGGGATGATGGCTGCTGGAGCGTTGATTCGGTTGTTCTTTGTGGCCATGCATGGCGGGCGAATGGTCTACTCGCTGCCGGTAGCCGCGACCGCGCTCATCGGCGGGGTGATGGCCCTGGCCGTGCCGCCCAAAGACGAGTTCGATGCCGCGGCGCTGAGCAACATCCCTGTGCCCGCGTATGCCGCCATCCGCACCGTCTTGGCCACGCGCTGCACGGCTTGCCACACCGCCGCGCCCAGTCAATACGGCTACGTGGCGCCGCCCGCCGGGCTGCTGATGGACAGCGAGCAGGCCGTCCGCGCCAACGTCGAGCGCATCCGGACCGCGCTCAAGACCCGCTACATGCCTCTTGGCAACCTGACCAAGATGACCGAAGACGAACGCAAACTGGTCTTGCGATGGATCAGTGCCGGCGCGCCGTGACGGCTGCCCCGCGGCACTCAGCTACGCCGATGCACAAAAAGGCGGCGCCGGCGCTAGGTCATCCCTGCGTCCCTCAAGCGCCATCGCACCGCAGCGCCTCTACGCCCTCGCCTGTGCAGCCATCACGGACGCCAGCGCAAGGCCGCCGACGCCGCTGGGCAGTACGGCGTGCGCTGGAAACTTCACGGTCCGCGCCTGCAGCCCGGCCTGCGCACGCGCCACCTGTTTGCCCAACCGCGCCAACGCCTCCCAATAGGCATCAGCGAACTCCTGCAGTTCCAACATATATGCTTGGCGAACCTCTGCACTGCAAGCGAGAATCACCAAGGGCCCCCCGCGCTTTCGCTTGGCTCCTGGCGCCGGCCGCGTTTGCCGGCCACCGGTATCCGCGTCGCTGGGGTCTGGCGCAGGGACCTTTGCGCAGGCCGCCGGAGGGTCGCCGCGCCAAGATTTACCAGCCCGCTCAATGCATTCCGCGAGGGTCCCCCTCTGTTTGGCCTCTTGCTCGGCTGCGTCGTCTTCATCTTCGCGGTCCTCGGCTTCCGTGGCCGTGCACGACTTCTCTTGATTCGTAACTACGGGCTTGGGCTTGGCGCCGCGCTCAAGCAAGTCGGCCATTGTGGTGCCGGCGATGTCATCGGCCATGCCGGCGAACAGTTCATGCACGTCTTCCCACCGCTGGCCGGAAAAGCACGGCAGCATCGAGATGTGCACAACACGCACTGCCGAATCGTCGCCCGGGGAAGCGGATGGCGCCGAGTTGCCGGCTGACTCGCCTTGCGGCTCTGGCGATGCTCGGCTCGAGGCCAACTTCCCGGTGTAGCGTCCCGTGATCGGAACACCGGACACAAGCCAATCGACCGCGGAAGGGCCTGCGAACTGCATGGGATGCTGAACCATCCCAGCGCGAGTTGCCTGCCCTGTGATGTATTTCATGCGTCGCATCAAGCTCTCGCGGTCCATCGACACGGCAATCGGCCTGAACTTGGCCGACCAAACCGGCCCAGTGCTGTCGAGGCGCAGATTGACCAGAGTCGCTACACGACCGTGAAAGAAATTAAAGAATCTAGATAGTTGTATCGGAGAAGGTGCGTCAAAGATACCGTGGTAGTGGTTGCTCATGAAGTGGAAGTGGTAGACCCCGACCCTGTAGCGCCGTTGAGCCTCGCCGAGGGCGCCCAGCACTTCCGCCATCAGTGGCTGGTCATTGAGATCGAAGAGGAAAGCACCGCCGACCGTGCGGCGTGACACCTCGTGCAGGTACTTGGGGCTGTAGAACCGTGGCTTCATCGACAACTCCCCGGAGCGTTTTGGCTCCAAGGAAGTGATCGTCAATCGGCGAACAAAACCGCGGCGACAGCGCAAAAAATTTCAGCGTTGGGGGTAGCTGACCTCAGATGCGCGCCGAGCAGGTCTCGCCTTGGCCTGCGCCCGAGAGAGGGCCGCGGCTGGCAAGAGCAGGCAAGATCCGCCAGACATAAATAGTTTCATAAAGATCAGCGAGGGTCCCCCCTCCCATTCCTACGGAACCACCACGTCTAGGAGCAGCAGCTCCAGCGGCTCCAGCGCGTGCAACTCGATCCGCGGTTCGCCGCTCACGGCCAGCCCATCGCGCGCCTGCACCTGCAACTCGCCGATGCGGTAACTGCCCCGCGCGGCCACCAGATAGGCTCCGCGCCCGGGCGGCAGATCGTGCGAAATCGTTTGCCCAGGAAGCAAGTTAGCGGCCCACAGTGTCGCGTCAGCATAGATGGCCACGGCCTGCGGATGCTGTGGTTGCCCCGACGCCAGCGCCACCCACTGACCCTGCCGATCTCCCGTTGGAAACTGGCGATTCTCCCAGCGCGGCGCTGCGCCCAAGCGGTTGGGCTGCACCCAGATCTGAAAGATCTCAGTCGGTTCCTTCTCGCGGTTGACCTCGGCATGGCGAATGCCCGTGCCGGCCGACATCACCTGCACGTCGCCCACCTCGGTACGCCCGCGGTTGCCCAGATGGTCCTCGTGGCTGATCGCTCCGCGGCGCACATACGTCATGATCTCCATGTCGCGGTGGGGATGAGGCGGAAAGCCCGTGCCGGGGGCGATGCGATCGTCGTTCCACACCCGCAGCCCGCCAAAGCCCATCCGGTCGGCGCGGTGGTAGTCGGCAAAGCTAAAGTGGTGGTGGGCATTGAGCCAGCCGTGGTCGGCGTGGCCCAGGTCTTTCAGAGGGCGGTGGTCAATCATGGCGAACTCCAAAGGCCATTGCGGCCACAAGCAGGCTAGGATAGCCACAATGTAGAAACAATATGCGCCGCCATCACAAGATTGTTTCTATCTACGCGCAAGCTATGGTAGCCCGGCACGGCTGCACCGCGCAAGCATACCCGGCGCAGCTGTCGGCACCAGGACCCAAAGTATTGAACAGCCATGGGGGGTTGACGGAGGGTCCCCCCCTGCTTACTTGCTGGCGTGGCTGCGCGAGTTCCGCTGCGTCCGACCGGAAAGTCTACCGTTCTGGCCTTTGCCGCGCCGCTCGCCAGGTTGCTTGGCACAGCGGCTGTGTGTCCGCTGCGAGGTAGCGGCATGTCCGAATTCGGCAAACGCCTCATCGAACAAGGCATCATCAACGCCGACCAGCTGGCAAGCGCGCTGCGCCGGCAACGCACCAGCGGCGGGCGGCTGGGCCAAAACCTCAAGGCGCTGGGCTTTATCCGCGATGAGGATGTCGACAAGGTCTTTCACCGCGTGCCTCTGCCACCGCGCACCCTACAGGAGACGGGGCTGGACCAGGCGCTTGTCGAGGGCCTGCTGCTCAAGCAGATGCTGGTCCTCGGCGAATTTCGCCTCAACGACTTGAGTCAGCGCCTGAAGTTGCCGGCTTCGGTCATTGAGCAAGAACTGGCCGATCTCAAGAGAGAGCACCTGGTCGAGGTCAAGCCGGCGGCGGGGATGACAACGCTGGCCTACGAATTTCGCTTGACCGGTCAAGGCCGGGCCAAAGCCAACAGCCACCTGGAGCAGTGCCGCTATGTGGGTCCAGCACCGGTGCCCCTGGATGCCTACGCCGAGCAAGTCGAGATCCAGACCGTGCGCAGCATCGCAGTGACCGAGCCCGACGTCTTGGCCGCCCTGGGCCATCTGGTGCTGCCAGAGCGCACGGTCCATCAGCTGGGCCCGGCGCTGAGCTCTGGCCAGGCGTTGTTCATCTATGGGCCCGCGGGCAACGGCAAGACCTCAATTGCTGAGGCGGTGAGCCATATTCTGCGCGATGCGGTCTACGTGCCCTACGCCATCTGTGTGGGCGAACAGATCATCCGGCTCTATGATCCCATCAATCACGAGCTGGTGGACTCCGGAGACGACCCGCTGCGCAGCGACCAACGCTGGCTGCAGGTGCGACGGCCAGTGGTGATGACGGGCGGCGAATTGACCCTGCGGATGCTGGATCTGGACTTCAATGAGCAGTCCAAATTCTACGACGCCTCGCTGCAACTCAAGGCCAACAATGGGCTGCTCATCCTCGACGACTTCGGCAGGCAGCTGGTCGAGCCGCACCTCATCCTCAACCGCTGGATCGTGCCGCTGGACCGCCGGGTCGACTTTCTGACCCTGCACACCGGCATGAAGTTTGCGGTGCCCTTTGACATGCTGATGATTTTTGCTACCAACCTGGAGCCCAAAGCGTTGGTAGATGACGCCTTCTTGCGACGAATTCGCTACAAGATCAAGGTAGGCCACCCAAGCGCTAGCGATTTCCGGCAGATCTTTGAGCTGGTCTGCCAGCAGCGCGGCGTGCGCTTTGACGCCAAAATCTTTGATTGGATGGTGCGCGAGTACTACATCACGGGCGCCAGGCACTTTAGCGCTTCGCATCCGCGCGACTTGGTCGACCACTTGGTGTCCCATGCCCGCTACTTCGATCGGCCTCCAGAGATGACCGAAGCAACGGTGCGGTTTGCCTGCGAGAGCTACTTCGTACACTAACACTTGGAATCGGAAATTTACGCAAAGTTACAATAATTTCCTTTTCACGGGATCTGCTGGCTTCTAACGGGTCTTCCTGCGTCCCCCACGCCGCCTGCGGCTACCGCCCCGCCGCTGGCCACCGACCAGGCTCAAACCACTGCGCCACGCTGGGCCCAAAACTGCCGGCGTGGTGGCTGAACTCATTGGTCGCGGCGTCGTAGCGATAGTCAGCAGCCCACCGCGCGCCATGACTGGCAATGGCTTGGATGGCCTGGATGCACGTCGCGACTTCGGCGTCGGTCGAGGTGGGGTGCAAAGAAAGCCTTACCCAGCCGGGCTTTTCAGAGAGGTCCCCCTGATCGATGCCGGCAGTAATGCGGTGCGAGCGCTCGGGATCGACATGCAGCAAGTGGTGGCCATACGTCCCAGCGCAGGAACAGCCGCCGCGGGCCTGGATGCCAAAGCGGTCGCTGAGCAGCTGCACCACCAGGTTGTAGTGCAATCCTTCAATAAAGAAAGAGAAGATCGGCAAGCGCTGCTGCAAGGCTTTGGCCAGCACGTGCACCTGCTGTGGTGCTCCATGTGGGTCACAAACACCACCGGTCGCTGCGCAGGGGCGATGCGGATGTGCGAGCGCAGGCCCTGCGGCGCCTTGAGGCCCAGCAGCCGCTGCAGCTTATTGATCGCCCCGGTCATGCCCGTTCCAACGGTCAGGATCAGCTCCTGGTCGCCGGCCCCGACGTGGCCCTTGAGGATCCGGTGCGCCTGGCGGTAGGCCTGGGTCATGGCCTGGCCGGTCACCGAGGCCTCCGAGTGGGTGTTGCCCAGCCAAGGGCCAATTTCTTCAAGCAGTTGAGTCTCAATCGGCCGGTACAGGCGACCGCTGGCGGTCCAATCGGCGTAGAGCAGCGATTGATCGCCTTAGGGCGTGGCGATCCGCAGGTCGTGGCCCACGGTATTGGCTCTGTAGCTCGCGAATTCGCTGGTGGCCGCGGTCATGGGGCTGACCCTTGGGGCAGTGGCGCCGCCGCGTGGGAGCCCGATCCTAGCACAGCGGTTGCGGGCGCGCGCCGCCGCGTGGGGGCCAATGTCCAGCGCCGCCGAGCACAGGCTTGCTTGGCACCATTGAGGGGCTGCACCGCTGTGCGCAATCAGCTATGCTGCCGCCCCCGCTGCCGGAGGCGCCATGGCCAGCTCTCTTTCCGTTCCCCCGACTCTGGTCTCAGACTTTGCGCCCACGGTGCCTGGCTTTTCTTGCCCGGCGCTGAACCTCGACGCCGCCAGCGTGGCCCGCGCCCGCACCCTGGCCCGCAACGCCGCCGAAGAGGTCCAGCAGTTCACCGCCAGCCGCACCACGGTCTCGGTAGAGCGCACCATCTTGCGCCTGTTGGGCGTCAGCGGCGCCACCGCCGATGGCCAACCGCTGGTCAACGCCGTGGTCGATCACCTGCACAGCGCCGGTCTTTTGGCCAGCGGCGTGGCCCGGCCCTTCCTGACCGCCGCATTGCAACACGGCATGTCTCCCCAGGTTTTGGCCGAGCAGGTGGCGGCCGAGCGCATCGATCTTCGGCCCGTCAGCGAAGGGGCCGCCCCCTCCCCTTCTGACCAGAAAGCGCTGCTGGCCCTGGGCGATCAGCTCGGCCGCGCTGGCCTGGGGCGCATCCTGGCCCAACGCCAAACCCGCGATAGCCAACTGCAGCAGCTGGGCTGCGGCACCCAGCCCTTGCGCTATGTCATTGTTGCTTCCGGCAATATCTATGAAGACGTGGTCCAGGCCCGCGTCGCGGCGCGCCAAGGGGCAGACGTCATCGCCGTCATTCGCTCTACCGGCCAGAGCCTGCTCGACTTCGTGCCAGAGGGCGAGACCACAGAGGGCTACGGCGGCACCTACGCCACCCAGGCCAATTTCCGCTTGATGCGCAAGGCTTTGGATGACGTAGGCGCCGAGCTCGGTCGCTACATCCGCCTGTGCAACTACGCCAGCGGCCTGTGCATGCCAGAGATCGCCTGTCTGGGCGGCTTTGAGCGGCTGGACATGATGCTCAACGATGCCCTGTACGGCATCTTGTTCCGCGACATCAACATGCAGCGAACCCTGTGCGATCAACGGCTTTCGCGGCGGCTATCGGCCCTGGCCGGGCTGGTCATCAACACCGGCGAAGACAACTACCTAACGACCGCCGACGCCGTCGAAGCGGCTCACACTGTGGTCGCGTCTACCCTGATCAATGAGGCGCTCGCCCGCTCTAGCGGCCTGGTCACCAACCAGCTGGGTCTGGGCCATGCCATGGAGATCAATCCTGATTTCCCAGGGGCGCTGACGCTGGAGATCGCCCAGGCCGCCCTGCTGCGCCACCTCTTTCCCGGCGCCCCGCTCAAGTACATGCCGCCGACCAAGCACATGACCGGCAACGTGCTGCGCGGCCACGTGCAAGACACGCTGTTCAACTTGGTGGGGGTGCTGACCGGCCAGGGCATCCAGCTGCTGGGCATGATGACCGAAGCCATGCACACGCCGCACATCCACGACCGCTACCTGGCACTGGAGTCGGCGCAGATGGTCTTTGGCGGCGGCGCGGCGCTGGGCTCGCAGCTGCAGATCAGCGCCGGCGGGGCGATCGAAGCCCGCGCCAACGAGACCCTGGCCCAGGCCCTGGCGCTGCTAGAGGACATCAGCGCCGCTGGCCTCAGAAATGCCTTGTCTCGCGGGCTATTTGCCGACATCGCCCGCTCACCCAGCGGTGGCCGCGGCCTGAACGGCGTGGCCGAGCGCGCCGCCGACTACTGGGATCCCTGCGAAGAACTGCTGCAGAGCGAGCTGGTGCGCCTTGGCCACCTCAACGCCGACGGAGGAGCCCAATGGCCGTACTGACCCCTGAGGCCGCTGGCCTTGCCGGCCCCGCCGTAGCCCTGAGCGGCGCGCGCGGCGTCGATCTGACCCAGGTCCGCGCCTATGGCGACACCTTGGACGACGGCCAGGTCATGCTGACCTTCAGCCTGCCCGTGCCCTTTGGCGACGAAGCCAAAGAAGCCGGCCGCCAGCTGGTGCGGCAGATGGGCCTGCACGAGCCGCAGGTCTACCACGCCCACGACCTCGGAGAGGGGTTCACCTACCTCATCCTCTACGCCAAGAGCCCATTTTCTGTTGATTTCACCAAGATTTCCGTGCCCAAGGTCACCAGCACCAAGCTCGACCACACGGCCATCGAGCGGCTGTGGTCCGGCCACTACGGCAACGCGCGGCTGCGGGTCCTGGGCGCCTGCACCGGTGACGACGCCCACACCGTTGGCATCGACGCCATCCTCAACTACAAGGGCTACCACGGCGACAAGGGCCTGGAGTCCTACAAATGCTTTGAGATCAAAAACCTCGGCGCCCAGGTGCCCAACGAGGTGTTGCTGCAAGAGGCCCGCGCTTTTGGCGCCCACGCCATCCTGGTCTCGCAGGTGGTGACCCAGAAGGACTGCCACCGCTCCAACCTGGCGGCCCTGATCGACCTGGCAGAGGCTGAAGAAATCCGCGACCAGATGCTGTTCCTGTGCGGCGGTCCGCGGCTGTCTCACCCCATCGCCCTGGAACTGGGCTTTGACGCCGGCTTTGGCCCCGGCACCACCCCTGGAGCGGTGGCCAGCTACTTGGTGCAGCGCTGGGTTGAGCTCGGCCGCCAGCCGTGAACCAGTGGCCTCGCCACCTCACTCGTCCAGCCCGCCGGACCGGACCGCCGCCTCGATGACCTCGGCTATCAGCGGCGAGGCGCAGCGCCCCCCTTCGACGCCAAAGGCTGCGCCGTCCCAGCAGCGCCGATCGCCTTGCGTCAGGCTGAAGTAGCCGCTGCCGCCCTTGGCCAGGTAGTCGATGGTGGCGATCCGGTAGCGGCCGTTGGGGTCAATCGGCTGCCCGGCAATGCGAGGATCGACCAGGCGCTGACCGCGCTCGATAAGCTCGACCGGCTTGCCCTCTACCATGCGGTAGCGCGCCACCGGCTTACTGCGGTCACAACTTGAGCTCAACCCAAAAAATACAAGACCTTGCCCATGACCGTCGCTGCCCGGTGCACAGCCGTGCTCCAGGGTGTCGATCAGCTGCTGGCCGGTCAGCCCGACCACCACGGCGCGGTTGGCAAACGGGTGGATGGCGGCGATGTCCAGGTTGGTCACGGGTCCTACGGGGTACAGGGTATGACTGCGAAAACCGCCGGCGTTGAGCAGTCCTGCGGTGACGGCCGGCGTCCGCTGGTCCCCGGGCCAGCTCTGCACCGCCGCCTGCGCCGACTGCACCAGTGCCCGCGTCGCCAACACGCTGTAGGTTCCGCGCGGATTGGTCAGGTCCCAGGCCTGCTTGCGATGGCCAATCATCAATTCTGCCACCAGCGTGGCCCGCAGCTGGTCGACCTTGGCCTGGACGGCGGCGTCCAGCGGCAGCGCTTGGTCAATGGCCCTCAGACTCCAGCGGCTGCGCTGCAGGTCCAAGCCCTGGCCATCGCCGTCAAGGACCGCTTCCAGCTCGCCCAGGTTAGAGAAGCGCGAGCCAGTCTGGGTAATCAGGGTCTCGCCCACGCGTTTTTCGCGCGGCATGCGGGTGTGGCTGTGGCCGCCGACAATCACGTCGATGCCAGTGACATCGGCCGCCAGCGCCACGTCTTCTTCCAGCCCCAAGTGGCTGAGCAGGACCACTACCTGCGCCCCCTGCTGACGCAATTGAGCCACCGCCTCGCGCGCCGGCTGGCGCAGGGGCTCCGCCGGCATCTTGACGTCGCCCATTTGGCTGATCGTTCGCGACGTCGGCGTCAGCAGGCCAAACAGGCCAACGCGGATCCCTGCGCAGTCTGCCAGTGCCGTCTGACCAAAAAGACCAAGGGGCCGGCCGCTTTCTGCGGGGTCCAGCGCCGTCCCCTGCGCCAGCAGATTGGCCACAAGCAGGCGGTAGCGTCGCAACCCCTGCAAGGCAAAGCGTAGCGGCTTGGGCCCGGCGTCAAACTCGTGGTTGCCCAGAGCGCCAAAGTCGTAGCCCGCCTGCTCATAGACCTGCCACGCCGCGCGCATTGCCTGGGCGCGGTCGCCGTCGGCCCTTGCCATAAAGCGCCCCTGCAGCACGTCGCCGCCTTCAACCAGCAGCACGCCGCCGGGATGCTGAGCCGCCATCCGCTGCTTCCAGGCAGCCACCCGCGCGATCGTGCCGACATAGCCGGCGCCGTCGGCCGAGCGCGCGCCGTCGAAATTGGCCTCGCTGTCATTGGTGGTCAGGATCAAGCAGCGCGACGGGCCGCCACCGCCGCCAGGCCGGTCAGGCTCGCCGTGGCCAGCCGACTGCGCCGCACCGCCACACCCGGCCACAGCCCACAGCGCCAAAGGGACTAGCCATTGCATCCGCATTGCGTTTCTCCTCTTGCTCTTGGGTCGCGGCGTCGCTGCCCCGCTGCCACCGGTGGGCGCGGCCAGAATACCCACCAACCTGGATGGCCGGCAAGGAACTTGACGCGCGCCCCCCTGACCGCGAGCATGACAGGCGGGGCACGCCTGCACAGGGCCGCGCTGCGCCCCGCCGTCCGTTGGAGTCCGATGCAAGAGCCCAACTCCATGCCAGATGCCCCCATGGAGCCCGGCCAAGTGGCCGAGCTGGTGGCGCAAGTCGCTGCGGCGCTGCGCATGGCCCGCTGGTCTGGCGTCGAGGCCGTCACCCGCCTGCAGCCCCCCGCGGCGGTGGCGCCGGGCCCCGGCCCCGCGGCTGCCGCGCCTCGCCCCACGGCGCTTGCCAACCCGCGGCTCGACGCCCCACCTCTACAAAGCCGCACGCCCCCATCGGTTTCGGGGGCCACACCGCAGCGACCGGCCTCGCTGGGCTCTGCCGCGCCAGGGGCAGCGCCCGCCCGCCCTGCATCTCTAGGCGCCGCGCCGCGCCCGCCGACGGTGCCCAGCACCCGCGTGACCGGGCCAGTGCCAGTGGCCCCCGCCGCCGCCCGCACCACCGCACCGGTGCCGCCATCACAGCCGCTGTCCCTCGGGGTCGGCCCGGGAGACAAGGCCGCGCGCCTCGACGCGATCTGGCCCAAGGTCGACGCCTGCGCTCGCTGCAGCCGCTGCTCCGCCCGCCAGCGCCCCGTCCACGGAGAGGGGGGACCCTCTTCCAGACTTATGATATTGCTAGACTACCCCTCAGAAACCGACGAAGCCACCGGCCGTCCCGCCCAAGGTGCACCAGGCCAACTGCTGGAAAGAATGCTCGGGGCCATGGGCCTGTCGCGCAGCGATGTGTGGATGACCTCCTTGGTGTTGTGCCGCGACCCCGACGATCGCAAGCCCAGCGCCGAAGAAGCGCGCACCTGCAGCGCGTGGCTCAAGGCACAGTGGGATGTCATCCAGCCGCAGTTTCTCTTGGCGTTCGGCGAGGTCCCGGCCCAGCTGCTGGCCCAGCGCACCGCGCCGCTGGCCGAGCTGCGCGGCCGCTGGATGACCGCCCGCCAGGTGCCGGCGATCGCCACCTGGAGCCCGCAGGACGTGCTGGCCGACGGCGCCAAAAAGCGCGAAGTCTGGGCCGATCTGCAATTGGTCATGGAGCGCATGGCCTTGTCTCGATAGCCTCGCTCCCGCCCCCTCGATCAAGGAGAGCCATGCGCTGCACATCATCCTGGGCCCTGGCCCTCGCGCTGGCCGCAGCCGGTTGTGCCAGCCCCAAGGCCGAGCCAGGCGCTGCAGCCGGTGGCGCCGATGCCGCGCCAGCGGACACAGCCGCGGACACAGCTGCGGATTCGGCTGGTACCGACGCCGCTGCCACCGACGTCGCTGCCGCCAACCCGTGGGCCGGCGCCCCGCCCGAGCAGTGCCGCAGCGGACCCAGCTGGGACGGCTCTACCCCGATCTTTGAAGACATCAGCGAAGCTGCCGGACTCAAGTCCAACAAAATCGCAGGAATGCGCATTTCCACCGCCGACCTGGACGGCGACCACCGCCCCGAGCTGTTCGTCCGCTCGATGGCTGGGATGGGCAAGCGCGAACTGTTCGACGGCACTGTCCCGCGCCGGCTGTTCCTACTGAGGGCCAAAGCGACCGACGGTGGCTTTGCTTTTGAAGACATCACCGAATCGAGTGGCGTGCTGGCTACCCGCGACGGCGGCAGCGGCCGCCAGGTCCACACCGCGGTCTTTGGCGACGCCAACAACGACGGCCACGTCGACCTCTTTGCCGGCGCCAGCATCCCCAGCGACAAGGCCAAAGACGGCTTTCCCGGCGACGCCTCTGAGCTGCTGATCGGCGACGGCAAGGGCCATTTTACCCTGACGCCCCAAGCACAATTTGCCAGCACCGAGCTGCGGCGCTCGCTGACCTCTGCCTCCTGGGTCGACTTTGACAAGGACGGCCTGCTGGACCTGTGGCTGGGCTACGGCAGCTGGCCCGGCGCCGGCGGCGACATGCCCATCCCCGACCAGCTCCTGCGCGGCGACGGCAAGGGCGGCATGGCGCTCGCCAGCGCCCAAGAAGGAGTCACCACCTTGGACTGGCTCAAGATGAGCGATGTTCAAGCCGGCACCGTCCACCGCAACACCTGGGGCACGGCGGCGTGCGACGTCAACGGCGACGGCTGGCCCGACCTGCTATCAGTCAGCTATGGTCGCTATTTCAATGCCTTGTGGCTGGGCGGCGGGCTGGGCGCCTCCGGCAAACGCTACTCTGAAGTCAGCGCCGAAGGAGGCTTTGACCGCGACGACGACGACGACTGGACCTCCAACTTGAACGCCCAGTGCTACTGCGCAGAAAACCCCAGCGCCGCCGAGTGCAGCAAAGCCCCCAAGCCCAAGATCAATTGCCCAGCGCTCAAGAAGGCTTTTGGCGGCACCTACCGCTGGAACCACGCCACCGATCGCCAGCCGTGGCGGCTGGGCGGCAACACCGGCACCGTGGCCTGCGCCGACTTGGACCGCGACGGCGACCTCGACATGGTCTACGGCTCGATCGTCCACCCCGACGTCGGACCCACCTCCGACCCGCTGCGGGTAGCCCTGAACGACGGCCAGACGCCCATGCCGCACCTGCAGCATCTCAAGCCCAGCGTTTCTGGCCTACAGCACCAATTTCCCCCCGGCCAAGAGGACGATGTGGGCGACATGCACCTGGCCGTGCTGGACTTTGACAGCGACGGTCGCCTGGACATCCTGGTAGCCTCCTCGGACTACCCCGGCACCCGCGCCAAGCTGTTCTGGCAACAACTCGATGGTACCTATCTAGAAGTGACCAAGGCGAGCGGCCTCAATCAGCCCCATGCCCATGGCGTGGCCGTTGCCGACTGGGACCTCGACGGCGATCTCGACGTGGTCTTGGGCCACAGCCTGGCCCGCTGCAACCTGAGCCCCAAGGAGTGCTACGCCAGCGAAGAAGTCCACGCTTTCCGCAATAACTTGGCCATGACCAACAATTTTGTGCGCATTCGCTTGGTGGGCGGGGCCGCCAGCAATCGCTCTGCCATTGGCGCCCGCGTCAAGGTCAAGGTCGCGGCGGCGGCGGGTCAGCCAACCACCACCCACATGCAGGAAATTGGCGGCGGCTATGGGCATTTTGGCCTGCAGCAAGGCCTGGATCTGTTCTTTGGCCTGGGCAGTGCCTGCCAGATCGAGGCCGTCGAAGTGCGCTGGCCCGACGCCGCCGGCACCACCGAGATCTGGACCCATGTGCGCGCCAATCAGCTGGTCGAGCTGCAGCAGGGCGCCAGCAAGCCCTTGTATCCGCTGTACAAACCCTGATCAGCCTTGGCGGCCGCCCGCTCAGCCAGCGCAGGTGCAAACTTTTTGTTGTGCAGCGCACAAAGAACTATTGACAGCTCTCCCGTGGCGATTTACCTTGTGCTTGTTGCTGATGGCGCTGACGCCGCCGGCGACGCGAGCCGAGGTTCGGCTCAGTAGGCGCCCGCAGACCTCAGTCTACTGAGCAGGCGCACAAACTTCACAGCCCAGCCATTCCAGGAGCACCCCATGTCTGACAAGAACACTGCCGCCGACACCAAGACCAGCGAAAACAAGGCCACCGAGAACAAGGCCACCGACGTCAAGACCCCTCTCGAGCAGATGATGGGCGCCTGGGCCATGCCCAACCTGAACAACCTGCCGCAGATGCCCAACCTCAAGGACCTGCCGGGCATGCAGGCGTTCCAGGCCGCGACCCAGCAGCAGGTCGAGCAGCTGGAGAAGATGGTCGACGAGTACACCAAGCACGAGACCAAGGCCATGGAGCAGGCGCGCGTGTGGATGAGCGAGATGACCCGCCTCAACCAGGCCAGCATGGAGTACGCCCTCTCTCTGCAGAATGAGACCCGCAAGCTGTGGCGCCAGCAGATCCACCAGGTGGCCCAGCAGGTCGGCAAGGTCGGCCCGCAGGCGTAAACCTCTCCGCAGCGGCCGTCGGTCGATCAAGGATCACCCCGGCAGCAGCACCGCCGCCCCTTGGCGCAGCCAGTCGAGCTGCAGGTTCAGCAGCGCCAGGGCGTCCAGCGCCGGCCCATAGCCGCTGGGCGCTCTGGGGTCGCGCTGCAAGCCCGCCTCCGCCAAAGCAAATCCGTAAGCGATCCGCGTACCGACCAGCAGCGCGCGCAGGCCCTGCGGCCCCACGGCCAGCGGCCCGGCCAGGTCGGTGTACCCGCGCACCAACGCCGCCGCCAATTCCGGCCGCGGCGCCGGATCGCGGTGATGGGTCAAGCGTTTCCAGTCCGCCGCGCTGCGGCCGATGGCCTGCGCCAGGTCAGCCAGCGGCACGTCCCAGGCGGCATAGTCAAAGTCGACGACCCCCACCACCGCCAGGCGGTCTGGCGTCTCCCCGCCCACCGCCAGCCAATTGGCGTTGTGCCAGCCATAGTCGCCGTGGATCACCCCTTGCGGCAGCGCGTCGACCGCGTCGGCCAGCTGCGGCAGCCAGTGCTCCAGGTGGTCCTGCAGCTGGTCGCCCAGCGCCTCGCCACCGCCGTAAAGGCCAAGGCGGGCGCGGGTCTGTGGCCAGGCGCGCTCGTCTTCCAGCAGACGCACCAGCGGCAACACCGCCGACGTCAGCCCCGCCGGAGCGCGCTGCCAGCCTGGCCCCACCGCCGCCGCGCTGTGCATCCGCTCACAGGCTTTGTGCACCCGCACCAAAGCCCTGCCCAGCTGCTCGGCGTGGCCCTCTGTCAGCGCCTGCCGCGGCTGCGCCAGGGTGCGGCGCAGGGAGCGCCCGGCAATCGCCTGCGACACCACGGCAAAGCCACCGGCACAGGGGTGGGCCAGCCGCCCCTGCCCATCGGCCAGCGGCGCCGGCACCGCCAGATGCTCTGCAAGCTCAAGGTCTTGCGCAAGGGTCCCCTCCAGCTGCGCCGTCGCCTCGGCGTGGGCCTGGCTGCGCCGCCCGGGCAGAAACACCTTGGCGTACAGCGTGGCCCCGGCGGGTTGTTCTACCTGGCACAGCAAGGCGTTGTGCCCCATGCGCAGCCGCGCCACCTGCCAGCCGCTGCCAGCCCCCAGGCGCTGCAGCAGCCCGGGCAACTCTGCCAACACACCGCGCAGCACCTGGCTGGAGCGCCCAGCTTCCTGATCGACGCGGGCATCTAGTGCCATGGCCTGGCGAATCGCCTGCTCCGCCTCAGGCTCTCTGCCCAAATCTGTATAGATCCTAGACAATTCGATAAGCGCCCCGGCGTGCCCCGGCGCTGACCGCACGGCCGCCTCGACCACTTGCAGGGCCTCGCTCAGGCGGCCGAGCTGCCGCTGCGCGTCGGCCAGGGCCAGCGCGGTGGTCTCAGGCAGAATGCCCTGGCTGGCAAGCGGTCCTAGCACCTGCACGGCGGCTTCGCGCTGGCCGTCCAGCAGCAGGCACTCTCCCAGCAACCGGGCGGCATCGCCGTCTTCCGCCCCGCCCAGCTCGACTGCCTGCGCCGCATGCTGCACCGCAACATCGGGCTGGCGCACCGCCACCGCGCGCAGAGCCCGCCACTGGGCGGCGGCGCTGCCCATGAGTCCGGCGGCCTCCAGCGCGTCGATGGCGCGGTCCAAGGTCTCGCTGGCCAGCGGCGCCGGCAGCAGAGAGCGCACCGCGTCGGCCAGCAGCTCGGGGGCCGGAGGGATCTCCAGCAACGCCTCCAAGGCCCGCAGCCCCTCGCCCCAGCGCCCCAGCTGCGCTGACAGAACCGCAATCCGGGCAAAGGCTTCTGCGGCAGTGCCGGTAGACTGGGCGGCGCGCTGCCACCACGTCAGGGCCTCCTCGGCGTTGCCCGCCGCCTCGCTGTCGGCCGCCAGGGCCAGCGCCGCCGCCCCGCCACCGCGGCGATGAGACGCCGCCCGCACCAGCAGCTGGCGCCGGCGCGCCGGCCGGTCTACCAGGTCCGCCAGCAGCAGCCAGGCTCCGGGATCATCCACCCCGCGATCCACCGCAGCCTCCAGGTGGGCGCGCGCCTGCTCGCGGTCGGCCAGCTGCACAGAAAGCCTGCCGATAAGCGCGTGGAGGTGGCCGCGGTCCACGTCGGGCTGAGCCAGCGCCGCCAGGGCCAGCGCCCGCGCCTGCTGCCAATGCCCAGCTCGCACTTCTTCCAGGATGGCTTGGGCTTGACTCACAACTCCTCCTCAGCTGCCAGCTCTTGCGCCAGCGCCTGTAGCGGCCCGGCCAGCTGCGCCCCCAGCCGCCCATCAAGCTCCTGCGCGCGCCCGAGCAGCAGCCGCGCCTGGGCCCGGTCACCGTCTTGCACCAGCGCCCGCCGCGCCAGGACCAGCAGCACCGCTGGCCCAAGGCTGGGCGGGTCGACGCGGTCTGCCGCGGCCAGGGCGTCCACCGGCCGCCAACTCAACGCGTCGCGCACCGGTGCGGGGTCCAGCAGGGCCCCAAGCAGCGCCGCCCGCACCGCCGCCGCCTCTGCCCCCACCGCCGCCGCCTGCTGGGCCGCCTTGTCGAGCTCGGCGACCGCTTCGGCAGGCAGGTCCAGCCGTGCCAGCGCCTGGGCCACCTGGGTCCGCGCCGCGACGTGGTGCAGCGGCAAGTGCAAGAGCTCAGCCAATTCCGCCGCGCGCCGCGCATCCTGGCGACTGGCTTCGTGGTCGCCCAAGTCGCCCAGCAGCGGCGCCCGCTGCAGGCGAGCTCGCAGCTCCAGCCAGGTGTCGGCGCTGGCCGTGGCGCGATCCGTCCACTCATCCAGCAGCTGCAGGGCCTGCAGCACCTGACCGCTGCCGCGCAGGGCCTGGGCCAGCAGCAGGGCGGTGGGCGCGTCCCCGGGACTCAGCAGCTGCAAGGCCTGAAGAAGCCGCAGCGCCTCTGCAAAATCGCCTTGGCGAAGCGCGCGCTGGGCCTCCAGAGCCTGGCGGTCCGCCGCAGCCAGATCGGGCAGGGCTTCGTCGGCGGCCACCTCGCCGCGGGCCAGCCGGCCCAGCCAGCGCGCGCGCTGGGCCCGCCGCGCCACCATTGCATCGCCGCTGTGGCACAGCACGTCGAGCTCTGCCCGCGACCGCTGCGTCTCCAGCCCCAGCCCCACGGCTGCCAGGGCCCGCTCCAGGCGCACGCTGTCGTCGGCCGGCTGCAGGTCGGCCAGGGCCAGGTCCAGCGCCTCCACAGCCTCTAACAACTGCCCTTGCTGCCTGGCCAAGCGCCCGCGCTCCGCCGCCGCCTGTCCGCGCAAGCCCCGCTGATCTTCACCCAGCAGCTGGGCAGCGGCGTGGGCCTGGCGGGCGTACTCCAGGGCTTCATCGGCGCGCCCCTGGCCGGCGTGCCAGCGCGCCAGCACCAGCCGGGCCTGCGTCTCTGCGGCACTGTCGCCCAGCCGCCGGGCGTAGTCGGCTAGCGAGGTCGCCACCACCTCCAGCCCCTGGTCGTGACCGCCGCGCTCCAGCAGCGCCAGCAGCACGCCCATGGTCTGCAGCCGCGGCAGCGGATCGTCCAACGCGGCGGCCAGCCGATCGGCCTCTGCCGCCAGCTGCAAGCCAAAATCCTCGTCGGGATGCAGCGGCGCCGCCTGCGCCAGCAGCCGCGCCCGCACGTCGGCATAGCTGGGATCGCGCACCGCCGCCGCGTCTTCGCCCAAAACCTGGATGGCCTGACCGCGCATGCCGGCCGCCACCAGCGCCTCGGCCAGGTGGCTGCCCACCAGCGCCCCCAGGCCGGAATCAACGGCGTGCCCGCGGTCGCGCAGCCCCTCCAGCAGCGGCACGGCGGTGCGCGCTTGGCCCTGAGCAACCATCTCCAGCGCCTGGCGCAGCAGCCGATATTCCTCGGCCGACAGATCGTCGGTTTCACCCTGAAACGTCTGGGGATCCATCATGATGCAGCTCTCCTTGGCGGGGCTTGGACCGGCAATTGTGGCCATGCAGACCAATCGGACCTTGCCGCCGCGCCCCCCTTGTGTCAAGAAGCCTGCGCTCCGCGCAAGATTTCTGGAGGATCCCATGGCCGCTCCCGCCCCCACCGCCACTGACCTGGCCGACAACCGCCCTTTCTGGCAGCGGTTGCGCGAAGACCTTGCCGCCTTGGCGCGCAGCCCCAAGGAGCTGTGGGTCATTTTTGGCATCAAGTTCTTGGAGAGCGTGGCCCACTTTGCGGTCTACACCCTGTTGAACGTCTACCTCTCTGAAGACCTGGGCTACTCCGACACCCAAGCCGGCGCCATCACCGGCACCTGGCTGACGGCCGTGTCGGTCGTCATGTTCTTCTCTGGCTTCATTGCCGATTCCATGGGGATCCGCCGGGCCATGCTGACTTCGGTGCTGTCCGTCCTCATCGGCCGCGGCATCATGGCGCTGACCCATGACCCGATCCTACCGGTGGTCGGCTTGGCGATCTCGACCTGGGGCGTCGCCTCGATGATCCCGACCATGACCGCAGCGGTGCGCCGCTACACCAACAAAGACACCGTGGCCTTTGGGTTTTCGCTGTTTTACGTGGTCATGAATGTCGGCGCCTTTGTGGCCCCGGTCATCGTGGGCTCACTGCGCAAGTGGCTCAAGGGCGGCATGGACATCGCCGGCAGCCACCTGTCGACCAGCCAGGTCATCTTCAGCGTCGCCACCATTGCCACAGTGCTGGCCGCCGGCCTGGTGCTGCGCTTGCGCCCCGACGCCCCGGTCCAAGGCGACAAGCCCAAACAGAATCCGCTAAAGATCTTTGGCGAAGTCAGCAAGGAGAAGGCCTTTTGGGGCTTTATGCTGTTTGTGACCCTGCTGGTCCTGGTACGCCTGATCTTTCAGCATGCCCACCAGACCTGGCCCAAGTACACCATGCGCGTCATAGACAAGGACTTCGCCTGGGCCTGGTACTGGTCCCTCAACCCGCTGATGGTCATCCTGCTCACGCCCTTTGTCACCGCTGTGACCCGCAGCTTGTCGGCCTTTTGGTGCATTGTCGGCGGCAGCTTGGTGACGGCGGCCTCGGTGTTCTTCCTGGTGGCCTCCAGTACCGTCGAAGCCCAGGTGGCCTTTGTGATTACGCTGTCCATCGGCGAGTGCATCTGGTCGCCGCGCCTGTACGAGTACACCGCCGTGGTCGCGCCGCCCGGCCGCGAGGCCTCTTACATGGGCCTGTCGCAAATCCCAATGTTCTTTGCCAAACCGGCGGTCGGCTGGGTCTCTGGCTGGATGCTGGCCGCCTGGTGCCCCGAGACCGGCGAGCGCAACCCCAGCCTGATGTGGCTGGTCATCGGCCTGACCACCCTTGTTGGCCCGCTGGCGATCGTGTTCTTCCGCAAATTCATAGAGCGCAAGGGCGACGATGCCTCTCTCGCCAAGGCCAGCGCCTGACAGCCCCGCCGCGCTGAAGCCCTCTGCGGCACCTCGAGCCATTCAAGCCAGCCTTTTCAGGCAGTTACCCTCTACAGCCGCCGGTAAACGCCGACCACCACGCCAAGCAGCTGGCACTGGGTCTGATCGCCGCGCCGCACGTAAATGGGCTGCATCGTGCGGTTTTCCGGCTGCAGGCGGATGGTGTCGCCCTCTGGAAACCAGCGCTTGACCGTGGCTTCACCGCTGAGCAGCGCCACCACAATCTCGCCCGGCCGCGCCGTGTCGCGCTTCTTGACGAACACAAAATCCCCAGGAAGGATGCCCGCTTCAATCATCGACTCGCCGACCACCCGCAGAGCAAACACCTCTCCGGGGCCGCCCAGCAGGTACTGGTCGACCACCAACGTCTCTTCTGCGTCTTCGACCGCCAGCAGCGGCTGCCCCGCCGCCACCTTGCCCAGCACCGGCACCAGCGCCGACTGGCTGCGCGCATCGGGCCGATCGCGGCGGACTACGGTCTCGCGGCTGGAGCCGGGCGAACCCACAGGCAGCCGCCGCACATTGGCCGGCAGCTCGCGCTCGATCACCCGCTCTACCAGTTCCGGCTCGCCCGGCTGAAACGCTTCCCGCACCAGTTCATGGCCGCGGTCGAGCTGCTGGCTGCTGCGCGCGCGGGCCGCTGCCGCCACCCCCTGGGGCGTCTCTTCGCTCGGTACCACCCGCAGGCTGCGCGAGAGGTGCCCAGAACGCTGCAGCACTCCCTTGCGCTCCAGCGCCCTCAGGTGGTCCGAGACGCCGTTGGTCGAGCGGATGCCAAACTGCTCGCCGATCTCGCGCATGGAGGGCGGATAGCCGCGCTCTTCCTGAAAGGACTGAACAAACGCCAGAATCTGCTCCTGCCGCTCCGTCAAGCCATTGCCCTCGCCGGCAGGCCCAGACGCAGGCGCAGGCTGAGAAGAAGCGCGCGGAGGAGGCTGAGGAGGGGGCGGGACGCGGGACGAAGGGCTCATGGTGCACCACAGAACATCTGTTCAGTACGATACCCGCAAATCCTTGAGGCGTCAATCCTTTGCCAGGGTCTGCTGCCGCCAGCTGACCAGCGCCTGGCTGTAGGCCTGCTGCACCTGGGCTGCACCCACCTCGCGCTCCAGGCGCCGCAGCCGAAAGTGATGGCGCGCCACTTGGTTGTAGTGCTCGGCAAAGGCCGCGTTCAGCGCCGCACCGGCCGCCGCGCCCAGGACCGGCAGCGCCTGGGCCATGGCCTTTTCGCCCACCACCACCTGAAAACGCGAAGCCAGCAGCCCCAGCAACCGCATCACCACCGGCGACGACTCGACCGCCAGCCGCGTAACCAGCCCCTTGCCCGCCGCACCGCCGACCGCCTGCGCCGCCGCCCGCACCGCCAAGGTCAAGCCCAGCCGCGTACTCCAATAGTTGGACTCGCCTTGCAGATTGTTGGGTTCTTCCAGCACCTGCGCGTCAATTGGCGCCGGCATCCGTGCTCCCAGGGCCAGCACGCTCAGGCACTCCAGCCGCACTTCTGGATCGGTCAGGTCGGCGCCCTCGCTGCGGGCAATCTCGGCAATCGAGCGCAGCATCACCGCCGTAGACAGCGGCAGCTCCAGCGGCAGCGCAGCCAGACCCAAAAAGCCGCCCAGACCACCGACCATCGCCGCTGAAGCAGAGTGCATCCCCGGCGACGGCCCCTGCTCGCTGGCCTGCCCCAGGCTGAAGATCGCCAGTTCCAGCGCCCGCTGCAGCGCCTTCTCGGTCGCTTTGCCAATCAATTCGTGGGCGCGAGCAGGCAGCCGGTTCATCAGGCTGTGGGCGGGCTTTCCCACCACATCGGCGACGCGAAACAGAAAGCTCGGCTGCTCCAAATAGGCCACAGCCGCCGCAATGTGCGCTTGGTCTTGCTCAGTGAGCATGGGAATACACCCTATAGGCAACCGACGCAGCCAGCGGCGATATCACAACCGGCTTCAGCACCACAGCCTGTGCCGTCGTTGGAGATCCAGAGGCTGCCGGCGCGCGGGCGTGACCTGCTAGGCCTTGACCCGATTCATGGTGCGGACTTGCAGTTCCAGCTCTTCGACCATGGCTTCGTTGCCCATGCCGTCGAGCTGAAAGCCCTTCCAGGAGCTCGGCCAGCACTGCTGCAACTCGTAGCGGACAAGGTCCGTCTGACCGTCGTCATCCATCAGCACAACAGAGACGTTCTGGAAAGCAAACTTGCCTTCCATGGTGTCCTGCATCCACGCCCACAGCTCATTGCTGGCCACGTAGCCCTTCTTGAGGGTGATGGGGGCGATCTTGGGCCGGCCGGGGATCTGACGGGCGTACATGTCGCCGCCGCCCTGGTACTCAATCAGCTCGGTGGTCGTAGACAGACCGTCCACGGCCTTGAAGCGCCCAGCGTCAATGCCGCCCACTTCGACGCGGAAGCGGAAGTTGCCGCGGTGGTCAAAAGGCCGGCTGCCACCCGTAGGCTCTTTCGCCGGCTTGGCCGGAGCTCCAAAGCCCAGCGCTGCCGCGATCGCGTCCACGGCTTCTTGCACCGCGCCAGCGACCTCGCCCACAGCGTCTTCCACGGCTTTGCCGATCTCGGCGGCGTCCGCCATCATCTGAGCGGGTGCGTTCTTGATGGCGTCTACTGCGGCCTTGGCGCTCTCGATCTCTGCCACGGCCTGCTTGCCGACGGCTTTGATCTCGGTGGACGCCTTGTCTCCAGCAGCCTTGATGTTGCCCTTGGCCGTATCGACCGCCGCTTGCTTGGACTTGCCGGCGGTTTTCACCGCCACCTCGCCCTGCTTCTTGGCGTTCTTGACGTCTGCGATACCGTCAGCCTTCTTCTGGCTGATGGCACTCTTCGCTTGCTTCTTGATCGAAGACGGGTCCATGGTGAGGTCCTCCTGGCACACCGTGCGCAGCGGCCTTACTGGCCCGCCAAGGTGCCGCATCCGCTTCTCAAGGTGCGGCAGAGCGCTTCCCCTGTCAACCAACCATCCAGACACCCGCCCAACGGTGGGGTTGCGATGCCCCAGTAGCGGATCGGCAGCCGGCGGTCAGCGCAGCAGCCCGCAGTCAAAACCTTCAATAAATCGCAGATTTTCAGGCTCAAACCCGCCCAGCTGGGCATCGGAGCGCCAGCCGACATGGCGCTTGTAGTGGTCGGCGACCTGGGGCATGGCCACGCCGCCCAGGCAGCGCTCAACCACGCCGATGATCATGCCGGTCCGGTGCATCCCTCCGCCGCAGTGCAGCTGCACGTGGCCGCGCAGGGGCCCGCCGCCCGGCCGCAAGATGTGGTTGCGGATCAGCTCGGCCACGGCCTTGTAGGCGGCTTGACGGGCTTGATCGCCGTCGCCTTCGCGCAGGTCCTCTCGCCAATTGCCGGCTTGCGGATCGCTGCGGGCGCTGAAGTAGGTGCCACCGACCGCCACAACGGCGCGCTTTTCGCCCTCTTCCAGTGCCTGAGTCGGCATGGGCCCGGCGTAGAGGTTGACGATGTGGCGCACCCCTGCGCCCAGCAGGCTCTGCACGCAGCTGCCCGGCAGCTCGGGGTCGGCGGTAAAGCCCGTGCGGAAGATCAGCACCGGTCGGCCATCGGTCAGCGTCGCGCCCGGCAGCACCGCCGCGCCCAGGTTGTGCAGCTGGCCTTCCAGGATCTGCGTGAGGATGAGCCGCCAAAAAACCGCATCGGTGACCCGCTTGCGCGCTTCCTTGGCCTGGTCTGCGGGCACCGTGGCACCCAACCTGCTGAGTTCATCGATGATCTGTTCGGCGGTAAAGCGGGCATCGCCGCGCAGGGTGGTGCTCCAGCGGTTGGCGGCGCTGCACTGGAGCTGCGCTGGGTCCACGCCGGCTTGGCGCAGGTAGGCCTGCTCATCGGCCAGCGGCTGTTCCAACCGCGGCTGCGCTTGGACTTGGCTGCGGACCTGAGGCGCCGATCCACAGCCGCCAAGCCCCCCCAGCGCCGCCGCCGCAACCACCGACATCAAAAACTTACAAAGCCATATCATACACTTCACCATCCACCTGCCGATCAGGCGGCCGCTGCGGCCCGCCGCGATCGCACCGTCATCGCCGCTCCGCGAGCCCCCCAAGGACCCTTTCGCGAGAGCCCCGGGCAGACTCCTAGGCCAGCAGGGCCAGCGCCTGGTCAACGCTGGCGGCCCACTGGACAAACGCCAGGAATTCAGCGCGACTGAACTCCTCTTGGCCCATTCTCTGCAGCTGATCGGCCAGCGCCTGCCAGTAGCCGGCGACGTCGACGATCACTATGCGGTGGCTGTGCTCGCCCAGCTGGCGGGCCGTCAGCACCTCAAAGAGCTCGTCCAGGGTGCCAAAACCTCCGGGCAGCACCGCATAAGCGTCGCACAGGTCGTGCATCAGGGCCTTGCGCTCGGCCATCGACTGGACGACTTCAAGCTGGGTCAGGCCGCGGTGCGCCACCTCGCGGTCGATCAGGCGCTGGGGCATAACGCCGATCACCTCGCCGCCCGCGGCCAGCGCGGCGTCGGCCAGCGCCCCCATGCAGCCGATGCGCGCCCCGCCATAGATGACGGCCTGACCCGCCAGGGCCAGACCGCGGCCAAGATCGCGCGCGGCCTGCAGAAAGACTTGGTCAGCGCCAGTCTGGGAGCCCAAAAACACGCACACCCGCGGTCCACCAGCCATTGCCCCACCTGCACCGACCACCTGCACTGACCACCTGCACTGACCGCCTTCACCAACCACCCGGGGCAGCCGCAAAGCTACATCAGCTTGAACTCAATGCGCCGGTTCTTGGCGCGGCCCTTGGCGTCCTTGTTGTCGGCCAGCGGCTTGTCCGGCCCCAAGCCCAAGGTGGTGATGCGCTCGGCAAAGATGCCCTTCTCGACAAAGTAGGCCTTGACGGACTCCGCGCGGTCCAAGGACAATTTCCTATTCAGGTCAATGGCGCCCGCGTTGTCGGTGTGGCCTTGGATCTCCATGCGGGTGTCCTTGAACTCCTGCAGGACCGCCACGGCGCCGTCTAGGATCTTAAAGGAGCTGGCGATGATCTTGGCCGAGCCGGTCTCGAACTCAATGCCCTTGATCGCGCCAGAGAATTTCTTGAGCTTTTCTGGCACGGCGTCGGGGCAGCCGTCTTCGTCCTGATAGCTGTTAACAGTCTCAGGCTTTTCCGGGCACTTGTCTTGGCTGTCGACCAGGCCATCGCCATCGGTGTCGGGCTCGCTGTCTGGGCAGCCGTCGGCGTCCTGAAAGCCGTTCTTGGTCTCAGGGTCCTTGGGGCACTTGTCTTGGCTGTCGGCAATACCGTCCTTGTCGGCGTCTGGGTCGTCGGGGCAGCCATCGGCGTCTTCAAATCCGTTGATGTTCTCTGGTTTTTCTGGGCACTTGTCGTCGCCGTCCTCGATCTTGTCGCCGTCCTTGTCGCCGTCTGGGCAGCCATCGGCGTCCTTGAGGCCATTCTTGACCTCGGCTTCATCCACGCAATTGTCGATGCCGTCCAAGATGCCGTCGCCGTCGTTGTCGGGGTCGGGGCAGCCGTCGGTGTCCTGCCAGCCGTCTTTGTCTTCTTTGCTGGTCAAGCATTTGTCGAGCTTGTCGATGATGCCGTCGCCGTCGGTGTCGCGCGGGGTGCCACCCAGCGTGTAGTACAGCCCCAGCCAAGCCTCAGCTTCCATCACAATGGTCGCGCTGCGGCCCGCCACCGCCAAGCCCACCAGGTCCAGGCGGGCCCCGAGCTCGTCGGTCAGGGCAAAGCGCGAGCCAAGGCCCACCAGCGTCGCCCCATCGGGGTCGGTCTGCTGAGTCACTTTCTTGGAGCTGGTCATCAACACGTCGGTGCCAACGCCCACGCGCACAAAGGGCCGCACCGCTCCGTCGGTCAGCAGATTGAACAGCACGTGGCCGCGGGCTCCGACAATCGGCGCCGAGTCCCCTGATTTTTTAAGCTTGGACAGCACGTACTTGCCTTCCAGCTCAAAGCCGAAGCGCTCGACAAACGAGTACCCCACCCGCAGCCCAAAGCCAGGCGCGGCCTGAGGCACCTCTTGCTTGTCTTGGGCATTGCCCAGCTCGTTGCGCTCATTCTTGAGGTCGTAGCCGCCAAAAATGCCAACCTCTACACTGCCGGGCAGCTCAGCGTGGGCCGGCGCGGCGGTCGCCAGTGCCACCGTCGCCAGCCCCGCCATGGCCAGTACCCCCACAGAACCCTGCGCCCTGCCCGCTGTGACCATCCCAAGCGCCATTCAGTCCCCCACCAGGTTGCACTGCACAATCTTAGACTAATTCAATGGTCCAGGTATCAGCGCCGCAGCACCGGGCCAATGCGGTCCCAGGGCAGATACGGCAACAGGGCCTTGGGCATGGTCACCGAGCCGTCGGCTTGCTGGTGGTTTTCCAGCACCGCAATCAGACCGCGAGACAGCGCGATCGCCGTGCCATTGAGCGTGTGGACAAAGCGCGGCCGCGCGCCCTCTTCGCTGCGGTAGCGGATGTCCAGGCGCCGCGCCTGAAAGTCGGTGCAATTGCTGGTCGATGTGACTTCACCGTAGGCGCCGCGCCCTGGCATCCACGCCTCGATGTCAAACTTGCGATAGGCCGGTGCGCCCAAGTCTCCCGCCGCGATGTCGAGCACCCGGTAGGGAACCTCTAGCGCCTGAAAGATCTCCTCTTCAATCGCCAGCAGCTCTTCATGCTGTGCATCGCTGACCGCCGTGTCCCCTTCGCAGAACACAAACATCTCGACCTTGGTGAACTGATGGACCCGATACAGCCCGCGCGACTCGCGCCCCGCCGAGCCAGCCTCGGTGCGGAAGCAGTGCGAAATGCCGGCGATCTTTACGGGAAGCTGTCCTGGATCCAGGATCTGCCCGGCCAACATGCCGCCAATGGTGATCTCGGCCGTGCCTACCAAGCACAGGTCGTGGTTGGCCACCGAGTAAACCTGGGTCTCTGCGCCGCGCGGGTTAAAGCCAATCCCCTCTAGGATCGAGGGCTTGGCCAGGTCCGGCGTCACCACTGGGGTAAAGCCTTTGCGCACTAGCACATCGATGGCAAAGCGCTGCAGCGCCAGGTCCAGGATCACCATCTGATTCTTGAGGAAGTAGAACTTCTGACCGGCCACCTTGGCGCCGGCTTCAAAATCCACCAGCCCCAGCCGCTCGCTGATCACCACGTGGTCTTCGGGCTCAAATTCAAACTGCCGCGGTGTGCCCACCAGCCGCACCACCCGGTGATCGTCGTCGGTGCAACCCAGCGGCACGTCGGGATGGGTCAAGTTGGGCAGCTGGCGCGCCAGGACCTCTTGCTTCTGCTCAAGCTCGCCCACCTGCTTTTCCAGGTCGGGCACCAGCATCTTGATCTGCTTGCCTATCCCCACCAGCCACACCCGGTCCTTGGCCTTGCAGTCGCTGACCTCTTCGATCGCCAGCGGCTCAAACAACCACGCCGGAATCAGCCCATACAGCCCGGCGTCGTCCAGCTCAGGCTTGCCGGTCTGTTTGGCGATCACATTGGCAAAGTAGCGCAGCTGCTCCAGCTGCGTCAGCACCTGGTTGCGCAGCTGATAGGCCTCTAGCAAAGCCGGCACATCGCCGTGGGCAAAGCGGTTCTTGATGTTCTGCGCCACGGCTTCCGCGTTGGCGACCACGTACTTGATGTCGAGCATGAGCAATCTCGCGGGCTGGCACTGCTGCCCAAGGGCGGCCGAGTGTAGCCGAGGCGATCGCGAGCGGCTACTGCCCCAAGGCGCTGGCCAGCCAGCCGCTTAGCGCCGCGCGCTGGTCCAGCTCTGCCAGCCACAGCAGCCCGTCGCCGTGGCCGCGCGCCACCGCCCGCGCGTGGGGCAGCCCGCGGATCAGCCGATCGGCATCCTGGGCCCGCGCCTCGGCGCCGCCAATCCACAGGTGTTTCTTGGCCGCCGCCCCGCGCCAGGCCGGGTCCTGCAGAAACGGCAGGTCGGCGCCAGCGTCCAACGCCGCCACCGCCAGGACCCGCGGGTCCGCGGCCCAGCGCAGCGCTGCCTCTCCTGCCGCCGCCGAGCCAAGCAGCACCGCCATCGACCCAGGATGCTGCTGAGCCAGGGCGTCCAGGGCCACCCCCCAGCGTTGATCCGCGCGCTGGCGCTCTTCGGCCGGCTCGGCCACAGCGGCGGTGGGAGGCGCGGCCAGCAGCACCACAGCAATATCGCGGCTGGTCCATAGGTTGCGCAGCATTGGCACGGCCGCCGCACCGTCCTCTCCGGCTGCGGGCGCCACCACCAGCCAAGCGGTGTGCGGCCGCACGGGCAGCCAGGCAGTACCGGTCAAAGAACCGCCCTGCCACGGCTGGCCTTGGGGAAAATCGCTGGCGGCGCGAGGACCTAGCGGTTGCAGGGGCGGCGGCGGCGGCGGTGGGGCCGGGGGCTTGATCGCCGCCGTGGCGTCGGTGTCCAGGACCGGTGGCGGCGGGCGGCGGGGCTCGGCCGAAGGCAACCACAGCGCCACCCCCACGGCCGCAACAGCGAGCAGGGGCAGGACAACCTTGGCAAGGGCAGAAAGGCGGTTCATCGCCGCAGTCTCGCGCCTGTGGCGGTGCGGCGCAACCGGCCAGCGGCCAGGGCGTCCGCGCCGTTGCGAAGCCGTGATGGAGGGCGACAGCCAAACGCCCCGTGACTCGCGGGGCACCACTTGTAACTGTTCAACATTGCCGGTCTATGCCAGGGGGCCGTGTTGACCAAGGCATTTGACACAGCATGATCGGCAGTGCTACGGTGCCTCCTTGGTAAGTGTAGGAGGCGTCCATGGCTATCTCTGGGGTTTTTTGTTTGGTGCAGGCCCAATTTGAGCGTTTGGCTGGTTCGGGCGCGCGCCACTGCCGCACGGGCCTAACGGCTGGCGCACTGGTCCTTGTCGCTCTAGGCACTGCGGCGTGCGGAGAAGACGAGACGGTGGCGGGCGAGCCCACTGCAGACGTCAACACCACCACCGACGTCGACGCCTCCGTTGGCACCGACGCGACGGGCAGCGACGTGTCAGCTGACGTGGTCGGCACCGACATCCAGGTTGACATTCAAGACGTTACGCCAGACACGGTCGACGGTGGCTCGGACACCTCGACCTGCCCCGGCGCCCCCGGCTGCGTCTGCGCGGCCGACAGCGAGTGCGGCGCCAAGGGCAAGTGCGCCACGGCACCAGACGGCACCAAGAAATGCGCCCCCACTTGCACCGCACCGTCGGATTGCAGCGGCGGCGCGGTCTGCAAAGACATCGGCGGCACCAGCTACTGCGTGCCAGCCAAGGTCAGCCTGTGCGCCCCTTGCAGCGCCAACGCCGACTGCCAGATCCAAGGCCTGGCAGACGCCGCGTGCGTCGACTACGGCACCGAGGGCAAGTTCTGCGGCGCAGCCTGCACCGCCGATGCCGACTGCGGAGACGGCTACGGCTGCAGCGATGTCAAAGACGCGGCCGGCAAAGACACCAAGCAATGCAAGCTCAAGACTGGCGTTTGCGAGTGCAGCGGCTACGCCAAAGCCATTGGCGCCAAGACCAGCTGCGCCGTGACCAACAGCGCCGGCACCTGCACCGCCGAGCGCAAGTGCGGCACCGCCGGCCTGGAGGCCTGCACCGCCAAGACCGCCAAGTCAGAGACCTGCAACGCCGAAGACGACAATTGCGACGGCAAGGTCGACAACCTGGGCACCGACGCAGCCTGCGCCAAAGAAGCCTTCCTGGACCAGGGCTCGCAAAGCGCCTGCGCCGCCGACAAGGACTGCACCACCCAGAGCGAAGCCTGTGACGAGAAAGCAGGCAAGTGCAAGCTACTGATTGGCAAGTGCCTTGGGGTTCCGCAGTGCGGCAGCACCGGCGAGTTGGTGTGCTTGGACGCCAAGACCCCGACCCTGGAAGACTGCGACGGCATCGACAACGACTGCGACGGCGAGACCGACGAAGGCTTTACCTGGAAGTCGCCGGTTGATGATGCGGCCGTCAAGGTCGGCCAGGCCTGCGGCACCGGCGCCTGCGCCAGCGGCACGGTCAAGTGCCTAGACAAGCTGACCGCCGTTTGCGACAGCTACAAGTCCGCCGCCAAAGAGACCTGCGACGCGATCGACAACGACTGCAACGGCAAGACCGACGACGCCGCCTGCGAAGACAGCGACGCCTGTACCGCCGACGCCTGCGACAGCGCCAGCAAGACCTGCAGCAACAAGGCCAAAGACTGCAGCGACGGCAAGTCCTGCACCGATGACAAGTGCGACAGCAAGACCGGCAACTGCTCGTCTTCCAATGCGGTTGGCTCCTGCGACGACGGCAACCCGTGCAGCGTCGGCGACACCTGCGGCGACGACGGCAAGGGCGGCTGGGCGTGCATCGCCGGCAAAGACGGCCAGAAGTGCGACGACAACAACCCCTGCACCGATGACAAGTGCACGCTGGAAAAGGGCTGCAACTACGTAGTCAACGCCGGCACCGTACCGTGCTACACCGGCGCCCAGGGCACCGAGGGCAAGGGCGCCTGCAAGGGCGGCACCTACACCTGCAAAGACGGCAAGGTAGACAACAGCTTGTGCGTAGGCCAGGTGGTGCCGGCTTCCAGCGAAGCGTGCGACGGCAAGGACGACACCTGCAACGGCCAGACGGACGAGACCTGCAAGCCGACCTCGGTGGCGGTGACCTTCGCTTCCGCCCACGTCGCCGGCAAGACCGCGGACAACAAGACCATCCAGATGCTGGTAGGCCCCCAGGGCCCGGTAGGCCATGCCTCCGGTGGCCAGACCTATGACGTGCGCTTTGGCTTCTACGCTTGGCTGATGCAGCTCCTGGGCGTCAAGTAGCTGGACATCGCCGCTCAACGGCCAACAGCGAGTAGGGCATTGCCAAATTCCAGCCCCGCCGTGCTGACATTTCCCAAGGCGAGCGAGTTGTGCGGCGGTGGCGCGGAGAGAGCGTTGCCAGCGGCTGACGGCCCCTCAGCTTTTTCGAGGCAGACATGCTGACAAGACAGCAGTTGGAGGCGCTGCTGGATGAGCGCGTCCTTGTGCTTGATGGCGCCATGGGCACCGAGCTTTACGACCACGGCGTTGGCTTTGACCGTGCCTTTGACGGGCTGAACCTGAGCGACCCGCAGCTGGTGCGGCGCATCCACCGCGCCTACGTCGATGCCGGGGCGATGGTGCTGACCACCAACACCTTTGGCGCCAACCGTTTTCGCCTGCAGCGCGCCCAGCTGGCCGACCAGGTCCCCGCCATCAACCGCGCCGGGATCGAGCTGGCCCGCCAGGCCGCAGCGACCCGCCCGCCGCACAACCGCCCGCTGGTGGCGGCGTCGATCGGGCCGCTGGGCCAGCCGCTGGAGCCGATCGGCCGGCTGACCCGCGTCGCAGCCAAGCAGGCCTTTGTCGAGCAGATCACGGCGCTGCTGGATGCCGATCCAGACCTGCTAATCCTGGAAACTTTTGGCGATCTGACCGAGCTGGCCCTGTGCGCAGAGGCGATTGCCTCGGTGCAGCCAGACGCGGCCTTTGTGGCAATGGCCACCTTTACCGATGAAGGCAAGACCCTTTTTGGCCACAAGCCCGAAGAGGTGGCACGCACCATGCTGGCGGCGGGCGCAGCGGCAGTCGGCGCCAACTGCTCGGTGGGTCCGCAGGGTCTGGACGTGGTACTGGAGCGCATGCGCCGGGTGCCGGGGGCGCGGCTGTGCTTGTCACCCAACGCCGGCATGCCGCAGCTGGTAGAGGGCCGCTATGTCTATGTAGCCTCGCCCGAGTACTTTGGCGAGTGGGCCCTGCGGGTCGCCGGCCAGGGCGTGCACATGATTGGCGGCTGCTGCGGCACCAAGCCAACGCACGTCGCGCGCATGGTAGAGCGGGTTGGCGTGCGCGCCCCAGGCCCTGCCGACGCCCCCCTGTCCATCGAGCTGCGCGACCAAAGCGCCGACAGCGAACCGGCCGCGCCACAGATCCTCTCGACCTTTGACGAGAAGCTGCGCCGCGGCGAATTTGCCGTGTCTGTAGAGCTCGATCCGCCGCGCGGCGTGGATGCCGAGCGGTTGGTGATGGGGGCCGTGGCGCTGCGCCGCGCCGGCATTGACGCGATCAACATCGCCGACTCGCCGCTGGCGACCGCGCGCATGAGCCCCCTGGCCCTGGCGGTTTTGATACGCCAACAGGTCGACATTGAGATTTTGCTGCACGTCAGCTGCCGCGATCGCAACCTGCTGGGGCTGCTGAGCGAGTGCATGGGTGCGCATGCCTTGGGAATTCGACACATGCTCTGCGTCACCGGCGATCCGCCGTCGCTTGGCGACTATCCGGGGGCCAAGGGCGTGTTTGAGGTGGACTCGATCGGCCTTATCGCCACCCTCGCCCGCCTCAACCGCGGAGAGGACGCCAACGGCAAGGCCCTGCCCTTTCGCAGCGACTTTCACATCTCCTGCGCCGTCAACCCCACCGCTGACGACTTGCCAAAGGAAATTGAGCGATTCCATGCCAAGGTCGCCGCTGGAGCGCAGTACGCCCTCACCCAGCCGCTCTACGACCCGCAGGACCTGCAGCGCTTTATCGACCTTGCCCAGCCGACGATTCCGCTGGTGGTCGGCGTGCTGCCGCTGCGCAATGCCCGCCACGCCCACTTCATCCACAATGAAGTACCGGGCATGGCGATTCCCCAGGCCGTGCGCGATCGCATGGACCGAGCGGGAGACAAGGGCCCTGCCGAAGGGGTGGCGATTGCACGCGAATTTCTAACCGCCGTGCGCAGTCAGGTGGCAGGCACCTACCTGATGCCGCCGTTCAACAAGTTTGAGATGGCGCTGGACGTGCTCAACGGCCTGTGGCAGGCGTGACGGCTTGCGGCGCAGCTACCGCCGCCGGGCGCTGGGCCCGCCAGCCCGCCTCGACGACCGGCCACTGCAGGACCACCGTGGCGCCGGCCCGTCGCACCTGCACCTCGACGCTGCGAGCACCGCGCAAGCGCTGAAATACCGTCAACAAATCGCCGGGCGTCACGATGCGCTGGCCCTGGCAGCTGAGCAACAGATCGCCCGGCCGCACCCCATAGCGCAGCACTTCTGGGGTATCGCCAAACAGCGAGACGATGCGGAATCCAATGAACTTGTTGTCGGGGCCGCGCTCGGGCTGCAGCACGACCTGGGCCAACAGCGCCCCTGGACCCGCAGCCACGACCCGATCCAGCGCCGGCCGCGGGATGGTCAGCGGCCCTGGCACCGCCGGCTCCGCGCGCGCCCCTGAGCCTCTGGGTTCCTGGGGCTCGGGGCGGGCACCGCTGCCCCCGCGCACCGGCGTGGGCTCAGCTTGCTCGTCAGTGGCTGAACGCGGGACAGCCTCGTCGGCATCAGCCCGCTCAACCTGCCCCGCGCCGCAGCCGATCAGGCAGGCCAGCACAGCAGCCTGCCCCAAGGCCGCCGCGGGTCCCTTCACGGCTTGATCCCGCAGAAGGACTTGGCTTCCCAGCTACAGGGGTGGCCGCTGTCCACCGCCAGGCTGGCGTCGCCGCTGCACTCGACCGCCGCCCGGCAGGTAAAGCCATCGCGGCACTCGTCATCGGGCGCGCACGTGCGCATGCAATAGCTGGTGTCCGTGCCAAAGTCGACGCAGGTCGCCTCAGCGGGACATTCGCCCTGGCGGCAGCCAGCTTTGAGGCAGTAGCCGTCCACGACCGAGGTGTCACAGGTCAGGGTGCTGCCGCACTGCGAATTGTACTGGCACTTGTCGCCGACGACAGGTGTGCAGGCGGCCAAGCCGCACAACACCAGGCCGGCCACGACCATGTCCACAACCGATTTCTTCAAGGGCTTTCTCCGGATTCCGCAGTCGGCGGTGAGGCAAGCGCGGCCGAACCCGCCTTGGCGTGCGGGCACGGCGTCGCGTAGGCCTTGGCCACGACCTGTTTGGCCCAGGCCGGGTCGGCAGCCGCTGCCGCATCAAAGGCTGCGGCGAATTCGGCCGCCGAGGCGTAGCCCGCCTCGGCGTAGATCCGCGGATTGGCCAGCGCCATCCCCAGGGACTGACAGCGCAGCGGGGCAAACCACAGGGCCAACTTGGCGCGGTCGGCCGGCGTCACGGCTGCTGCGGCGGTGGCGGTCGCACCAGCGGCCAGCTCCACCGCCTGCGCGGCCCCACCCGCCGCTGCGGGCGGCGGCGCCTTGTCTTTGCCACAGGCCAGCGCGCCCATCAGCACAAGCACCGCTGCCGCGCGCGGAGCCAGCCGCCGCCCCAGCCTCATCGGAAGACCTTGCGGCCGGGATAGACGGCGGCGGATGCGAGCTCTTCCTCAATCCGCAGCAGCTGGTTGTACTTGGCCGTGCGCTCGCCGCGCGAGAGCGAGCCGGTCTTGATCTGGCCGCAGCTGGTCGCCACCGCCAGGTCGGCGATCGTCGAGTCCTCGGTCTCGCCAGACCGGTGCGACATCACGCACTTGTAGCCGGCAGCGTGGGCCATGTCGATGGCATCAAAGGTCTCTGACAGCGACCCGATCTGATTGACCTTGACCAGAATCGAGTTGGCGATGCCTTCGTCGATGCCGCGCTTGAGCCGGGTCGGATTGGTCACAAACAAGTCATCGCCAACCAGCTGGATGCGGTCGCCGCAGAGGTCGGTCAGGCGCTTCCAGCCGGACCAGTCGTCTTCTGCCATGCCGTCTTCAATGCTGACGATGGGGTAACGGCCTGCCAAATCAGCCAAATAAGCCGCAAAGTCGTCAGAGCTGAGCGAGCGACCTTCGCTCTCCAGGCGGTAGCTGCCGGTCTCGGCGTCGTAGAACTCAGAGCTGGCGACATCAAGGGCCAAGCTGATCTGCTCGCCCGGCTTGTAGCCCGCCGCTTCGATGGCTTGCAGCAGCAGGCTCAGGCCATCGGCGTTGGACGAGAGGCGCGGCGCAAACCCACCCTCATCGCCCACGGTCGTGGCAAAACCCTGATTTCCCAGAATTTTCTTGAGGTGGTGAAAGGTCTCGGCGGCAGCGCGGATCGCCTCGCGAAAGGAGTCAAACCCCCACGGCACCACCATGAATTCCTGGATGTCCAGCCCGCCGGCCGCATGGGCGCCGCCGTTGATCAGGTTGCAGAGCGGCACCGGCAAGACGCGCGCTTGGGCGCCGCCGAGCCACCGCCACAGCGGCATGCGGTACTGATCGGCCGCAGCGCGAGCGGCCGCCAAAGAGACGCCCAGCACTGCATTGGCGCCCAAGCTGCCCTTGTTGGCGGTGCCATCCAGGGCCAGCATCCACTGATCGATCGCGCGCAGATCCGCCGCATCCTGGCCAAGCAGCAGGGGCGAGATGCGGTCGCGGACATTTTGCACCGCTTTCTCAACACCTTTACCAAGATAGCGCGGTCCGCCGTCGCGCATTTCCAGCGCTTCGTGGGTACCCGTCGAAGCGCCGGACGGCACGATGGCGCGGCCGCGGCCGCCTCCCTGCAAGGAAATCTCGACTTCGACGGTGGGGTTTCCTCGCGAATCAAGGACTTCCCGGGCTTTGACCGCCGCAATGCATGTGCTCAACATGGATGACTCCGCGACTGGCGCAGTGGCCAGCGACGGGCGGTAGGGTATCGCCACGGGCCGGCCAGGGTCAACGTTGGCTTGGGGCGAGGCCAGGGCGCAGCAAGATCAAAACCGCGGCCGCAATCCTGGCCCCTGCTGACCCGCCGACAGCCTCTAGCAGCTCGACCTGCCAAGGGTCTGCAGCTGCGCCGTCAGCGTTGTCGGAGCCGCCGGGCGGCAGCACCACGCCGCAAGCGGTTGCCGGTGGCCGGCACGGCGCGGCGGGTCGATCTTGCGGCGGCCCGGCGAGCCCCTGTTGCACCGCGGGCCAACAGACTTCATCCTATTTGCCTTCGAGCCCGCCGGCTCACACAGGATCAGCCATGCAGCGCATCAAGGTCGGCGTCGTGCAGACCCGCTCCACTGAAGACACCCAACACAACCTGCAGCGCGCCGCCGAACTGGTCCGCGCCGCCGCGGCCGACGGCGCGCAACTGATCTGCCTGCCAGAGAACGTGGCCTTTCTCAGAATCTCTACCCCCGACAACTTCGGCGAGCCGCTGACCGGCCCCATCGTCAGCTTCTTTGCTGCGCTGTGCCGCGAGCTGGGGGTGGCGATCCTCATTGGCTCGTACCAGGAAGCCACGGAAGAGCCGCACCGCGTCTACAACACCTCGGTCCTGCTCGATCCGCAGGGCCAAGTCGTGCAGGCCTACCGCAAGGTCCACCTGTTTGACATCGACATCCCGGGGTCGGTCACCTTCAAGGAGTCCGACCACGTCTTGCCGGGCGGCGAGGCGGTGACGGGCGACCTGTTCGGCACCCGCTTTGGCATGACCGTGTGCTATGACCTGCGCTTTCCCGAGATGTACCGCCGCCTGCTCGACAAGGGCGCCGAAGTCCTGTGCATCCCCGCCGCGTTCACCCTGCAGACCGGCAAGGACCACTGGGAAGTGCTGCTGCGCGCCCGGGCCATTGAGAACCAGTGCTACGTCATCGCCCCTGGCCAGTGGGGCCACCACGGCGGCGCGCGCCACAGCTACGGCCACTCCATGATTATCGACGCCTGGGGCCATGTGATCGCCCGCTGCTCGGACGGCGAAGGCTTTGCCACCGCGTGGATCGACCCGGCCTACCAAGCCCAGGTGCGCCGCAACCTGCCCTGCGGATCGCACCGGCGCTTCTAGGATCCTTTCGGAATCATCCCGAGCAGGCGCCCCGCCAATCTGCGCTTCTCCGACCGAGCAAGAAGTATTGGAAGTGAATTCCAATGTTTCTCCCGCATGGGCGCTTGCAAGACGGTCACCCTAGGCCGCTGTCGGACGCCAGAGCCCCAGATCCGTGCTGCGGCAAAACCCGCCAGCGAGCCGGCGCTATCGCCCGGCCCCGCCAGCGCTTCTTGGCGATTTGTGAGGTGCGCGGCGGCTATGCTACATTGATGGGTTGTATCCCGCGCTGGGCGAAATCTGTCGCCCGCCGGGTCCATTGCCGCGTTCCTGCTGTCAGGGCGCCTTGTTGAGGGGAGTTGGGCATGCAGTTGTGGGCGCGCAAGGGCCTTTGGGCAGTACTGGCGGCGGCAGCGGCGTTTGCCGCCCTGCCAGCCTGTACCGACACGACCTCGACAGAGCAGGACTCGGGCTCGGAGCCCGTCGACACCGCCGCCGGTACCGACGCTGCCGCCACCGACGCTGCCAGCAGTGACGCGACCGGCAGCGATACGGCCAGCGGCGACACAGCCAGCAGCGACGTGGCCGACACCGACGCCGCCCCCGATGGCAGCGGCGACGGCAGCGCCAGCGACTCCGATGCGCCCAAGCAGGATCTGGGCGACGGCAGCGATGGCGATGCCACCGATGGCGACGGCGCGGTTAGCGACGCCGACAGCGGCTCGAGCGACGCCGGCGACGCTGCGGGCTCAGACAGCGCTGATGGCGCCAGCACCCCCATCGAAAAAGGCACCTATTCAGCCACCTGCACGGCTGATGGCGACTGCAAGAATCCCTGCGTGGTCGGCGGCACCTGCAAAGACGGCAAGTGCACGTTTACCCCCAAGGCCGGGGCTTGCCTGGTAGATCTGGGCGACGGCAAGGTCGAGTGCATCGGAGAAGGCGATACCTCGGCGCAAAAGCCGTGCCTGGTGTGCGCCAAGGTCGGAAAGTCCGTTCAGCTGTCGTCCAACTCTTGGACCGCCCCCCTAGACAAGGCCGGCGAAGGCGTCGTCATCGCAGAGGTCTACAAGACCGGCGTGACCTGGAACTACTCGCAGAAGCGCTCTATGAGCGGCAATGCATCGCTGTACTTTGGCGACCCGGCCAAGGGCACCTACAACGCCAACAAGCAGGTAGGCGCCACCGCTACCCTGCCCCCCGCCAAAGTACCTGCGTCTGAAGGGCTGACGCCAGCCGTGGTGCTGTGGCTGTGGCTGGACACCGAGCAAAGCCCCGGCGATGACCTGCTGTCGCTGGCCGTAGTAGAAGGCACCACCACCACCAAGCTTTGGAACAGCGACGCGATCGGCGGCAGCACCCACGGCGGCTGGCAGCGCATCAGCGTGCCGCTCAAGGGCTTTGCCGGCAAATCCGTGCAGGTTGTGCTCAGCTTTGAGACCAAAGACGGCACGCTCAATGCCTTTGAGGGCGCCTACGTCGACGATGTGGCGATCTCCAGCGGCTGCTGCGCCAGCGAGGCCGACTGCAATGACGGCAACATCTGCACCGCCGACGCCTGCAAGGCCCAGGCCGGCAAGCTGCCGCAGTGCAGCCACACCGCCAAAGCCGACTGCTGCGCCAGCTCTGCCGACTGCGACGACGGCAAGCCGTGCACCCTGGACCTGTGCCCCAGCGCCGGCGGCGCCTGCAGCCACAGCGAAAAGCCGGGCTGCTGCATGAGCGTGGGCGACTGCGATGACAAGGACGCCTGCACCGAAGACGCCTGCCCAGCCCCCGGCAGCCTGTGCACCCACGCCAACCAGTGCTGCAAGTCTGACGGCGAATGCGCCACCGCGGACCCGTGCAAGAAAGGATCCTGCGTGGCTGGCCAGTGCAGCTTCGCCGACACCTGCTGCACCCTCAATGAAGACTGCGACGACTTCAACCCCTGCAGCATCGACGCCTGCGACAAAGGCAAGTGCGTCTACACCGGCGCCACCGTGCCTGGCTGCTGCGCACCGGTGCTGCTCAACGCCAAGTTTGACAGCGACGAAGGCTGGAGCAGCACGGCCAGCGTCGCCTCCCTCGGCTGGACGTGGGCCAACATCGGCACCGCCGCCAAGTCCGCACCGGGCGTGTGGAAAATGGGCTCGCCCACCGGCGCCTCCCTCAGCGTGGCCAACAACCCTCTGTGGGTGGTGACCACGGCGACCCCGGTCCTATCGGTGCTGAGCGGCAAAGAGACCAACTTCACGTTCTGGGGGACGATCCCTTCGGGCACCTCGACCAGCGTGACCCTGCGCATCTTTGCCAAGGTCGACGGAGCCGAAGTCACCTTCCTATCGCTGGCCGGCTATCAGCTGACCGGTGGCTGGAAGCAGTTCACCATCGACTTGACCCCGCTGGGCGGCAAGAGCTTTGCGCTGGAATTTGAGATCAAGGCCTCCAGCACCTTTGGCAGCCTGACCGGCGCCGGCGTCTACCTAGACGACATCTCCGTCACCTCGACCTGCAAGGCCAAGGCCTGCACCAGCTCGACCACCTGCAACACCTCGCCCTGGCCCTACAGCTGCCTGACCGGCGTCTGCACCGACGGGCAGTGCACCTACGCCAACTCCTGCTGCACCGGCAACTCTGACTGCAATGACAACAACCTGTGCACCAGCGACGTCTGCGGCAGCAACAAGAAGTGCACCTTCAGCCCCATCAAGGGCTGCTGCATGGGTCCGGGCGACTGCAATGACGGCAACGCTTGCACCCAAGATGTCTGCCCCCAGCCTGGAGCCCTGTGCCAGAACCCGGCGATCGCCAGCTGCTGCCTGTCTTCGGCCGCCTGCGACGACAAGAACACCTGCACCGTCGACAAGTGCGTTCAGAACAAGTGCCTCAATGAGAACTTGTGCTGCACCAACGACGCCGGCTGCAGCGACGGCGAGACCAAGTGCACAACAGACAAGTGCGTCAACAGCAAGTGCGTCCACACCCCGACCAATGCCGCTGGCTGCTGCGCGCCCGACGTGTGGGTCAACGACTTTGACCAGGGCGACCTCAAGGACATCCAAATCACCAATAGCCTGGGCACCGGCAAGGGCTGGCAGATCAACAGCAGCCCTCCAGGCGGCCTGAGCAAGAGCCAGCCCGGCGTTCTGTGGTATGGCGACCCGTCCAAGGGCAGTTTTGACATGGGCGCGACCAACGGCAAGGCGGTCACCCCCAAGATCCTGCTGCCTTCTGCCACCCCGTCCAAGGTCACGATGTCGATCCTCATGGACACAGAATCCGGCGGCAAGGGCTCCTATGACGACCTGGTGGTGACGCTGCTGGTCGGCGGCCAGATGGTCGGCATCTGGGACAAGGGCAGCGGCATCTCGACCAACAAGTGGTACGAGGTCGACTTCGACCTCAGCAAGTACATGGGCCAGGAAATTCAGATCGAGTTCAGCTTCAACACGTTGGACAGCGTGGGCAACAGCGGCAAAGGTGTCTTTGTCGATGACCTGAAAGTGCTGACCAATTGCGGAGGCTAGGCCGAGCCGCCGGCGCAGGTCCGCAGCCGACCTATGCATACCTTGGCCAGTTTCGCCATCGGCGCTATGCTGGCAGCGCAGTAACCTGCTGGGGCGGCACTAGGCCCTGGAGCCAATGACCATGATCAGCCCCGCCTCCTCCTCTTTGGGCGCCAACCAGCCTAATTCGTTGGTTTGCCCCGCGCTATCGGCTGGGTCGCCAGGATCACCGGGGCCGATGCGCGGCGATGCCCCGGCTACGACGCCAGCGCTGCGCCTGTGTCGCGGCCCTTTGCTGCGCGCCGCCTTGGCCCTGGGGCTAGGGCTGACGCTGGCGACCGCCTGCACGGACCCCGAGCCTGCGGCCACCAAGGGCGACGCCAGCGATGGCAGCGATGCAGCCCAGCCCGGCGACGCCGATGCCAGCCCTGCGGACAGCGCCGCCGAGTTCCCCGACGCGACTGCCGAAGACGCCGCCACCCAGGACAGCCCGGACACCGCCGATGCCAAGACCGATCTGGCCGACACGGCCGACGCCGACGACGCTGTGGAGGTCGCCCAGTGCGCAACCACCAGCGATTGCACCGATCTGCTGACCGTGCCTGCCTGCCAGCAGCCCAGCTGCGAGGCCGGCCAGTGCAAGGCCGTGGCCAAGCCGCTGCCGTTCTGCTGCAGCGACGCCGCTTGCGACGACAAGAACGAATGCACCCAGGACACCTGCGACGCGGCCACCCACCAGTGCAAGAACCAGGTCGATCCCAATTGCTGCACCGGCAAGCAGACCATGTTCAAGACCGGCTTTGAGGCGGCCAGCCTGGGCGACCTCAAGGTCACGGAGCCGGCGACCAATGGCAACGTGACCTGGACCCAGTCGACGTCGCGGGCCCACTCTGGCAACGCGGCGCTGTACTTTGGCAACGCCTGCAAGACCTACGACAATTCGATGACGGTCGACGCCGGCTGCAAGCCCGGCAAAGAGGCGACGGCTGTGAGCACCGCGCTCACCACCGGCGAGTTCCTGTTGCCGGCCGGCACCACGTCGCAGGTCCACTTCTGGCTCTGGCTCGACTCCGAGCCGCCGCACACCTCGGCGTTCCAGGCCGGCACCTGCAAAAACGCCTGCCCGACCACTTCTTCCTGCGTGGTCGCAAACGGCGAGGCGCAGTGCCTGCCCGAAAAAGACCTGCTGACTGTCAACCTGGTGCAGGGCGGCAAGACCACCCAGCTGTTCACCTCGCTGAGCATTGGCAAGACCACCGGCGGCAAGTGGCAGCAGGTGGCGGTTGACCTGAGCCCCTTTGGCGGCAGCGCGGCCAAGCTGCAGTGGCAGTTTGCCACCGCCACGGGCGTCAAGAACCAGCACGAAGGCATCTATCTGGACGACGTGGTGATCGAAACCGTGTGCGCGCAGAACAGCTGCAGCCCCTCCACCCCCTGCGCCGACGACGGCAACGCCTGCACCGCCGACCCCTGCACCGCCTATGCCAACGGCAAAGCTGGGGCCGGGGCCTGCCTCTACGGCGCCATCCCTGGCTGCTGCGCGGTCGACAGCGACTGCAAAGACAACAACAGCTGCACCATCGACAGCTGCAAGGGCGGCCAGTGCGCCTTCACCCCCGACGCCACCAAGCCGACCTGCTGCAAGGCCTCTGTGCCCTTTGGCGACGACTTTGACGGCGGTTCGCTGGCTGGCTCTGGCTGGACAGCCCTGGAGCAGAACTCCACCGATGTGCAGTGGCGCCTGCTGAGCTCCGGCACCGGCGGCGCGGTGGCGTTTACCAACGAAAGCGGCACCAGCTACCACGACGCCAGCTTGGGCGATGAAGTCGGCCCCAAGGGCACGCTGTGCACGCCTTCGGTGACGCTGAAAGAAGGAACCCTCTTCAACTTGCTGACCTTCCAGCTCAGGCTCGACACCGAGTGGAGCGGCGGCGACGCCAAGGCGTACAAGAACCCACCGGTCGAAGGCCTGACCAAGTACGATACCTTCAGCGTGCAGGTCCTGGCCGACAGCCAGTTCTTCCCCGCCTGGAACAGCGACGCGGTCTACGGCACCACCGGCGGCAAGTGGCAGCCCATCACCGTCTCGCTGGACAAGTGGGCCGGCAAGAAGGTCCAGGTCTGCCTGCAGTTTGACGCCGGCGATGGCAGCAAGAACGACTACACCGGAGCCTGGGTCGAAGACCTGGTCGTCAAGATCGCCTGCAGCAAGCAGGCCTGCTACCTGGACAGCGAATGTGCGGCCAAGACCTGCGGCGCCTGCTCAAAGCCCAGCTGCGACGCCAGCACCGGCTGCAGCTGCGCCAAGGTCGCCGGATGCTGCGGCATCGACGCCGACTGCGACGACAAAGACAGCTGCACTACCGACGCGTGCGTCAAGGCAATCTGCAAGAACACCAAGATCGACGGCTGCGTGCCCTGATCGGCGCCGCTGGCCCCAGGCAGATCACCCGCATGCCAGGAGGATCGCCCACGGCCGCCAGCGGTCCGGCGATCCATAGATTCGTTGCAGCCTTGCGGATGGCACGGTAGACTGACTCAGGGGGGCTCGCAGGTCATTCGAGCTTCAAGTGCGTTAAATCGGTTCGGGAGGCGTCATGGATTTGGCATTTAAGATGGCAATTGCCCGCGGGACCGCCGGGGCGGGCCAAGCTGTACGGCGCATGGCCGCACTGGCCACGTGGGTGGCGCTGCTAGCTCTGTTGGGCAGCTGCACAGAGGACGCCAAGCCCGGTGTCACGGCCAAAGCAGACACCGCCGGGCCCAAAGACAGCGGCGTCGATAGCGGCGGCGCTGACAGCGAAACCCCCAGCGACGCCACCGACATTGCCGATGCCGGCGAGACCGTTTCAGCCGACGCCATCGCCGACGGCAGCGACGGCTCGACCCCGCCGGACGGCGCCAGTGGCTGCCTGAGCGACGACCAGTGCGCCAAGAGCCTGCAGGTCAAGAGCTGCCAGCTGGCCGTGTGCGACAAGGCCAGCGGCCAGTGCAAAGCCGCGCCCAAGCCTGGCACCTGCTGCGACGACAGCGCCTGTCCGGCACCAGCCTGCACCGACGCCAAGTGCAACGTGGAGACGGCGCTTTGCGAGTACAAGCCGATCCTGGACTGCTGCGCCGGCCAGATCACCTCGCTCAAGGAGACCTTTGAGCAGAAGTCCATGGCGGGCTTTCAGGAAACCGCCGGGCCGACCAACGGCAACGTCAAGTGGCAGGTCGAGACCCGCCGCGCCCACAGCGGCAAGTACTCTTTGTACTTGGGCAATGAGTGCGGCTCTTACGACGCCAGCCAGACCAAAGAAAACGGCTGCAGCGGCGGCGGCACCGGTGGCGCCATCAGCAGCAAGCTCAAGTCGCCCTCGCTCAACCTCCCGGCCGACAAGCCCTCTATCCTGCACTTCTGGGTGTGGATCGACGCCGAGCCGTCTTGGCTGGCCACCCTGTCCAAGAGCACCTCTTGCCCGCAGCCCTGCGCCATCGACGCCGTGTGCGCCCAGGAGCCGCAGTCGGGCACCAGCCTGTGCCTGACCGAAAAAGATGTTTTGAAGATCAAAGTGAACGACACCTACTTGCCCTGGACCTCGGTCACGGTTGGCAAGAACACCGGCGGCCAGTGGAAGCACATCTTGGTGGACCTGGCGCCCTACACCGGCCAGGGCATCAACGTCTCTTGGGAGTTCAACACTGGCAACGGCCTGAAGAATGCTTTTGAGGGCGTCTACTTGGACGACATCATTGTCCAGACCCTGTGCGCCAAGGAAGGCACGCTGTGCGACGCCGCCGCCAAGTGCAAGCCCGACGACAGCCCCTGTACCAGCGAAGACTGCAACGTCTTTGTCAACGGAACGGGCGGCAAGGGCCTGTGCATGTTCGACATGACCCCTGGCTGCTGCATCGGCGTCAACGACTGCAGCGACAACAACGACTGCACCGTGGACAGCTGCACCAAGGCCGCCGGCGCCAGCCAAGGCAAGTGCAAGAGCGTGCCCAATGCCGCCAACTTGCAGTGCTGCCAGCCCGCCACCGGCTTGAGCGAGGGCTTTGAGAACGGCCTGTCGACCTGGCAGCAGACCGAGACCAGCAAGGTCGTCAAGTGGCAGATCAACCCCACCGGTGGCGCCAACGGCGGAGCCTCGCTGTACTTTGGCGATGCGACCTTTGGCAGCTATGACGACCAGAGCATGAAGCCCAAGTCACCCAGCGGCATCATCTGCTCCAAGGCACTCAAGCTGCCGGCCGGCACCATGTACAACGTCGCCAAATTCCAGCTGAACCTCGCCACCGAGTGGGATGGCAAGCCGGCGGAGAACTACGTCAACCCACCGGTGATCCCCAATGTCACCGTGCCCAAGGTCGATGAACTCAAGGTCTTGGTTCGCTATGCCGGTCAGTACTGTGGCGCCAGCGGCTGCAAGGCCACCGGCACCGGCCTGCCCGACGGCCTGTGGAGCTCAGACGTGATCAAGGGCACCACCGGCGGCAAGTTTACGACCGTCAAGGTCAATCTTGATAAGTACGCTGGCAAAGACATTGAGCTGTGCTTCTCCTTTGACACCGGCGACCCAACCGCCAATCAGTACAAGGGCGCCAACATCGACGATCTCAAGGTCGAGGTGGTCTGCATTGAGGATCCCTGCGACAGCGCTGCGGAATGCGCCGGTACCTGTGGCAAGTGCGAGGCACCGCTGTGCCAGGCTGGCGTGTGCGCCTGCGAAAAAGTGCCCGGCTGCTGCACCAGCGATGGCGGATGCGACGACACCGACACCTGCACCACAGACAAGTGCGAGACGGGCATCTGCACCCACGCGCTCAATTCGCCGACATGCTGCAGCAACAAGAGCACCGTGCAAGAGAGCTGGGAGAAGACCGACGGCAAGCTGCCAACCGGCTGGAAGTCGCAGTTCTTGACCGGCACCTCGATCGTCAGCGGCGGCAAGCCCTACAGCAAGCTGGTGCCGTGGTCGGTCTCGGGCACCAAGGGCTACGGCGGGTCGCTGTATTCGCTGTACTTCGGCACCAATGGCGTGACTTACAACGCCGGCAATGAGGTCCCAGCGGCGGTGGTGCGCTCGCCCGAGCTGACGATCCCCAAGAATGGCACCTCTCTCATCACCTTTGAGCTGTTCCTGTCGACCGAGTGGAATCCGCCAGCCAACAGCCCGACGTGGAAGTTTGTGCCGCCGATCGACCCGACCTACACCGACCGCCTGCGCATTGGCATGTTCGACATGGGCGAAAAAGACGTCACCAAAGCGTCGGCATGGCTGTGGGACAGCTACCAGGTCCAGGGCTCGACGGCGGGCAAGTGGCGCGAAGTGGTCATCAAGATCCCCGACACGTGGAAGGGCAAGACCGTCAAGCTGCAGTTTGAGTTTGACGCCGGCACCACCAACAACAACAGCTATGAGGGCGCGTTCATTGACGACCTGTCTCTGTCGACCGTCTGCGACAAGCCCGAGTGCCTGGCCGACAGCGACTGCTCGCCGGCCAACGCCGACGCCTGCAAGAGCTACTTCTGCGCCAAGGACCCCAAGGCGCTGCTGTTCTCTTGCAAGACCGACTTCAAGCCCGGCCCGGGCTGCTGCTCGGCCAGCGCGCCGGTGCCGACCGAGACCTTTGAGGGCGGCGACCTGTCCAAGACCAGCTGGGTGCCCAGCGACTCCTCTTCGGCGGTCAAGTGGCAGGTCCTTAAGACCTCCAACACCAATGGCAACTTTTCAGCCTACTTTGGCAATGCCACGGCGCTGAACTACGTCGACGGCACCAAGGCGGTGACCGGCTACTTGGAGTCCAAGACTGCCGTGCAGCTGTCGGCTGACTCCAAGAAAAGCGCAGTGTTGTCCTTCAAGCTGTGGGCCGACATCGAGGCCTCGATCGAGACTTTCCAGGTCAAAGTGACCCTGACCGAGACCAACCAGTCAACCGTTGTCTGGGACCACAAGGTCACCACCGACTTTGACCCCAAGAAGGACCTGAAGAGCCTCGTCGAAAAGAAGATCAACCTAAGTGCCTTCAAGGGCAAGGGCTCGATCTCCATACAGATCTTCTTCGACTCGGTCGACGGCATCAAGAACACCGGTCAGGGCCTGTACATTGACGACCTGGCTATCCTTGAACCCTGCCTGTAGCTGATTTTCGCCCGCTGGCCGGCATCGTGTCGGCGTGAGTAGCCATGCCGTCGCTCAACGACCAGTCCTTTACCGCCAAAGCGTACTTGCGCATGGCAGTGGTGGCGACGGGCCTGCTGCTCCTGCTTGGCGCGGTGGTGCTCGTCATCTATTGGTACCAGCGCGAGGTAGAGGGCGAGCGAACGCTCAAGACCCGCTTTGACGACCCTCCGGGCGTGGCCGGCATGAACACCGCCAAGGTGGCGGCTCTGGGCGATCGCGCCGTAGAGACCCTGCTCAGCGACATGCGCGGCCAAGACCTCGACAAGCGCTACAAGGCCATGGAGATGCTGGGCGCCATTGACGACCCGCGGGTGGTGCCGGCGATGGCAGACCTGGCCAACTCCAGCGATCTGACCAACCAGCTCAACGGCGTGGCCGGCCTGGCCCGCACCGCCAAGCCAGAAGCGGCAGAGAAGCTGTGGCCGCTGACCACCAGCAAAGACGAGACCTTGCGAATGCGCAGCATCGTCGCGCTGGGCCTGTGCGGTGCAGAGGCCGACTTGGCGCGCTTAGAGGCCGCCATTGCCAAAGCCGGCGAGCCAGAGCGCTATCTGTTTGCTTGGTCCCTGGGCCACCTGCAGCGGCGGCTGGACAGCCTCAAAGCCGGTCACAGCGGCTATGTGCAGCCCGCGCCGGTGCCCCAAGACGAGGCCGAGGCCACCCGCACCCAGCAGGCCGTGGACGCAGCCCTGGGCCAAGTAGACAAGGGCCAGGACCTGCGCGCAGCGGGCAAGAAGCTGGCCGAGCTGACCGACATCAACTTTGCAACCTGGGACTACGGCCACCAAATTGCGCTGCAGGTCCTGGCGATTGGCGGGCCGCGGCAGTTTCGCTCGGCGCGCGCTCCCGATGCGGTGCCCCCGCCTGCTGGCGTTCAGCCGCGTCCGACCCCTGCCCCAGCGCCGTAGAGACAGCCGGGCAGAAAGCCCGCTGAACTGTGACAGCATGTGAATTCCACAGCGGCCACCGACGCAGACTCAGCAGCACCGAGCAGTTTCATGCATACTGCAGGCCTGGAGAGGATCAGGTCGATCCTGTCCAGGTCTGGAGAGCTGGGCAGGTGGCGCGCTTGTGGCCGCTGAGACAACGGGTTGACCCCGGGATGCGTACCAGCGCTGGCGTGGATACCCTGCTGACCCTTGGCCCGCTGGGCAGAAGATTGCGCTTTTGACTGCATGAGTGGAGGTAAAAGTGGCTCGACTGCTGATCGTCGATGATGACGTCCGGTTGGGCGCCCTTTTGGAGCGCCTGCTCAAGCCGGAGGGCTTCTTGATCTCCATCGTCACCGATGGTCATCAGGCGGTGCGTCGCGCCACGCTTGAGGTATTTGATTTGGTGATCCTGGACGTCATGCTGCCTGGTCTAGACGGTTTTGAAGTGCTGCGGCAGATTCGCGCCGTGTCCAAGGTGCCTGTGGTCATGCTGACCGCCAAGGGCGCCGAGGCCGACCAGATTGTCGGCTTGGAGCTGGGCGCAGACGACTACCTGCCCAAGCCTTTCAATCCGCGGGCGCTGCTGGCGCGCATCCGGGCGGTGCTGCGCCGGGCGGAGACCGTCCACACTGCGCCACTACAGGAACTGCTGCACATTGGCGATCTGACACTAGATCTGGCACGGCGCGAGGTAGCGGTGCGCGGCCAGAACGTGCTGCTGACCACCACCGAGTTCGACTTGCTGCGCTGCTTTCTGCGCCACCCGGGCCAGACCCTGTCTCGCGAGGCGCTGATGGACATGCTGCGCGGCGTCGGCTACGCGGCCTACGACCGGTCCATTGACGTGCATGTCAAGAATCTGCGCGCCAAGATCGAGGAAGACACGCGCAACCCCAAGTATATCAAAACGATCTGGGGCACAGGCTACATGCTGGTCACCCAGCACGGCGGCGCGGCCAACCCGGCCCTCTGACCCGGCCTGGTCGTCTGGCTGCTGCGGACCTATCGCGCGACGCCCTGCGCTGGCGATTGCAGCGGCTTGCCGACACCAGGATCCCGCGGCGGCCGCTTGCCAAGGCAGGTGAGTGACGGCTGCACCCACGGCCCAAACCTGTGCTAGGGTGGCATCGCCAACGTTGATCGCCTGAGGCCGCCATGCCCGACAGCCCCCCTCGCTCGCAAGACAATCCGCAGCGCTCAGGACCGTCTGGACGGGTGGCACCGGTGCTGGGCCAAGGCGAGGGCTGGCTGGTGCTGCTGACGGTGGTCGGCCTGGTGCCGCTGGCGGTCGCGCTGGTGCTGGCCGTGCGCCCGGGCACCGAGGCCCACATCGGCCTGGTGGTCGCGCTGCACGTCGCCGTGGGGCTGTCTCTGGCCGGCCTGTTGGCCGCCGCCATGAGCCTGCTGCAGCGCACGTCGGCAAGGGTGCGTCAACTTCGCGATACAGCAGCCGAGCTTGGGTCCGGCGATCTGTCTGTGCGCGCCCCCAGCGAGCCTTTGGACGACTTTGGCCACCTGGGCTTGGCCCTGAACACCATGGCCGACCGCATCGGCCGGCTGCTGCAGGCGCAGCGCGATCTGCTCTCTGGGGTCTCGCATGAGCTGCGCTCGCCGCTGGCGCGTATTGAAGTGGCGCTAGAGCTGCTGCGCATGGAGCTGGCCGTCAACCCCCTACCCAGCGAGAGCGCCGCTGCTTTTCGCGGCATCCTAGAGGAGATCCAAGAGGAGGTGCGGCTGCTGGAGCAGCACATTGCCCGCCTGCTGGAGGCCCAGCGCGTTGGCGCCGAAGGGGCCCTGCCCAAGCGCACTGAAGTGGCCTTGGATGCGCTGATCCTCAACGTACTGAACCGCGAGCGCCATCGACTCGACCAGCTGGGCTGGACCGTAGAGACCGAGTTGCAGCTGCCAGCCGCGCGGCTGATGGGCGACGAGAACTCGCTGGACCGCGCCATGTCCACCTTGGTCGAGAACGCCGTGCTGCACGCCGGCGACGGTTTCGCCGACGATGGCCGGGCGGTGCAGCGGATCCTGCGGGTAGAGACGTCGGCCGATGAGGCTGGCAGAGCGGTGGTGCGCTTGCTCGATCGCGGCCCGGGGCTGACCCCCGAGCAGTGCCTGCAGGTCTTTGAAGCGTTTTTTCGCATCGATCGGTCGCGGTCGACCCACACCGGCGGCACTGGTCTTGGGCTCTACCTGGTCAAGCGGATCGCCGAGGCGCACGGCGGCACTGCGCGGGCCATGCCGCGACCCGGCGGTGGCCTCATCACCGAGGTGCGCCTGCCGCTCAAGGGCAGCCGCCGCGAAGTCCAGCAGACCACGCGCATGGCCATCCAGGACCTGCCGCCGCACGACGGCTGATCCTCGACGATGGATGCAAGGCGGCTTGGGATCTCTTGGGTGTTCCAACGCAAACACCCTCTTGGGCGCCCAGGCGGGCACCCCGGCCAGAGCTACGGGCGGGCGATGTCGAACGAGCCGCCGGTCAGCCAGGCCTTGGTCTTCTTGTCGATGAGGTTGATCATTTCGGCGCTGAAGGTGCCTTTGACGCGGCCGCCAGAGTCGCCAAACTCGGTGATCTCGATCTCGTAGTCGGCCGAACCCCACACCCAGTCCACGCCTTGGGGCTGGGTACCGTCGTTGATTTGGATCAGGGTATCGGGTGCCTGTGCATCGACGGTGGTAAACGGACCGGTGGCGAACTCCTCTACCTTGGCCAGCTGGATCTCGACCTTGTACAGCTCTTTGTCGCCGGAGATCTGCAGCATCTGCAGCGAAGGCAGGTACAACACGCTTGGGAAATCCGCGACGATCTCAGGGTCGCCGGCCCCTGGAACCTTGGTCTTGCTAAAGGTCACTTTGAACACGTTGGGCGCTTCGGTCACGATGTCCTTGGGCGGCTTGACCAGCACATCGCCGGTGCCGACGTTGACGCCATCGCTGACCTCGCCTACGACCGCATCGCCGCCGCTGCCGGCATCGCTGCTGCCGGCGATGATCGGGTGGCACAGGCCGTCAAAGCAGCCCTGGCCAGCGGTGCATGGCTGATCCTTCCACGCCGAGCCGTTTAGGCTGCACACCTGCGCCGTCTTGGCGTCTTTGCACACGGCCTTCTCGGCGTCGCACGTGCGCGGCTGGCAGGCCTTGGCCGTGACGCTGCAGAGCTGGTCCGAGCCGCAGACCGTCTCCTTGGGCAGCCCGTTGGTGCACACAAACAAGGTGGTCGAGCCGCAGACTGCTTCGCCCTCTTTGCAGGTCTTGCCCACGCAGGTGCCGTCTTTGCAGGTCTCTGTGGTCTTGCAGGTGGCGATCTTGGCGTAGTCGGTAGAGCCGTCTAGCGCGCACTGCAGCACCGATTTCTTGTCTTCTGAGCACTTGACGTTGGCCTTGGGGCAGATGACCGGCTTGCAGGCCCCGCCGGAGCAATAGGCTCCCGAGCCGCAGAACTCGACGGTGTAGGCGGTGCCGGCACTGGCACAGGTGGCCACGTAGTTGCCCTTGCAGACCTTCTGACCGTCGGTGCAGAACGACTTGGCGGGACCGGCGGCTTTTTCCTCTTCGCTGCAGCCGCCAATCAAGGCAAAGGCGGCTAGAAAACCCAGCGCGGCAGAGGCCGTGCGGCAAATACCTGACAAGGAAGCTGTAAACTGGGGCATGAAATCCTCGGCGCTGGCCAACCGCAGGCGCGTCCACCGCAGCCTGACGGCATGAGGATAGCGGATTCCGAGGCGAAACGGCAGGGGCCCTGTTGGGAGGCTATGGCCAGGCCAGGAGCTGAGCTACATCCTGGACAGCGCCAAAACCGTCAACCTTTAGAGTGAGTTGACCAGGATGTCGCGGGGCTTGTTGGGGCCGCGCGACGGGCCGATGATGCCGCGCGCCGCCATGGTATCGATGATCCGGGCGGCCCGGCCGTAGCCAATGCCCAGCTTGCGCTGCAGAAACGAGACCGAGGCCTGGCCGGCTTCTACCACCACCTGGACCGCGTCGTCGTACAGCACGTCGGATTCGCCGTCGCCGTCGTCGCCGCCCGTCTCGGACTCGGGGTCCTTGAGGATGTCCATCTCATAGCGCGGCGTGCCCTGATCTTTCCAGTGCTTGGCAATCGCCAGTACTTCCTCGTCGGAGATCCAGGTGCCGTGGCAGCGCTTGAGGTGGCCTTCGCCAGGGGGCACCAGCAGCATGTCGCCGCGGCCCAGCAGGGTCTCGGCGCCGATCTGGTTGAGCACCACCTTGGAGTCGATCGACGACGCCACCTGAAAAGACACGCGGGTGGCAAAGTTGGCCTTGATCATGCCGGTCAGCACGTCGGTCGAGGGCCGCTGGGTCGCCAGGATGACGTGGATGCCGGCCGCGCGGGCCTTCTGAGCCAAGCGCGCCACCGGGATCTCGACTTCCTTGCCCTGCTGCATGATCAGGTCGGCAAATTCATCGATCACCACCACGATGTAGGCGGGATCTTCCGGCATCACCACTTCCGCCGCGCCTTCGCCACCCATGGCCCGCAGCCGCTGGGCCGCCTGGCGCAGCTCTGGAAGCTTCTGCTTGTAGCTAGCCAAGTTGCGCACGCCACACTCGGACATCACCTTGTAGCGGCGGTCCATCTCGGTGCAGGCCCACTTCAGCGCCAGCTCGGCCTTGCGCGGATCGTCGAGCACCGGCAGCAGCAGGTGCGGGATGTCGGCATAGCTCGACAGCTCCAGGATCTTGGGGTCAATGAGGATGAGCTTGCACTCGTCCGGCGTGCACCGGTAGAGCAGGGAGCAGATAAAACTGTTGATACCCACAGACTTGCCCGTACCCGTTGCGCCCGCCACCAGCAGGTGAGGGGCCTTGGCCAGGTCCATCATCAGCGGCTTGCCCTCAATGTCCTTGCCCAGAATCAGGGTCAGCGGGCTCTTGATCTCGCGGAACTCCGGGCGCTCCAGCACGTCGCGAAAGTAGACCATCTGGCGCTGCTTGTTGGGCACTTCAATGCCCACCACGTCGCGGCCGGGGATCGGCGCCACCACGCGCACGCGCAGGGCTGACAGCTTCATGGTCAGGTCATCGCGCAAGTTCACGATCTTGCTGATCTTGACCCCCGAGGCCGGCCGGTACTCGTAGGTCGTCACTACCGGACCGGGGCGCATGTCGGTCACTTCGCCGTGAATGCCAAACTCCTGGAGCTTGGCCTCCAGGGTAAAGGCATTTTCGCGCAGGATCCGCTCGGCTTCGTCGTCCAGCTTGAGGGCGCGGGCCGGCGGCTCTTGCAGCAGCGAAGAAGGCGGCAGCACCCACTGCTTGCCACCGATGGCCAGGGGCTGCTGCACAGCCTCCAGCGGCGAAGAGGTCGGCGAGCCGCGCAGGGCTTCGGTCTCGACAATGCGCGGACCAAAGCCGGTCAGCGCACCGGTGGACGGCACGGCCCGCGGCACGGCGGCGCCAATGGCGAATTCGATGGCAGGGGTGCTGGGCTGGCTGCTGGGAGCGGGCGCGGCTGCCGGCCGGGGCTCTTGGGCAGACGCAGCCGACGCCGGCACGGGCGCCTGCAGGACCGGCGCGAGCTCGGGTCGGCGATCATCGACCACCGGCATGACAAAGGCCTGGCCCAGCTCGGGCAGCTCGCCGCGCTCCAGGCTGGTCAGGTCGGCAAAGACTTGGTCGCGCTCCACGGCGTTCATGCGCATGGTGTTGCTGAGCTCAGCGCGGCTCACCTGCTGGCGCGGCACGCCGTTGGCGTCGAGCTGGATGGGCGAGATCGGCTGGGTCGTCAAGATCGACGGGGCGGCGCGCTGAGCGGTAGCGGCAGGCAGGGCGTCGGGCAGATCAGCGGGGACTTCCAAGGGCCGATCGCGCGGCCCTCCAGCAGCACCGGCGACCGGGGCGCCGGCCCAGAAATCGCCCTGGGTGGCGGCGATGGGACCGGTGCGACGGGCCACGGCGGTGTTGGGCAGATCAGACTCGCGCTCGACAATCGAAAGCAGGCCGGCCTGCTCGGGCGTCGCTGCCTCAGGCACCTGCAGGTCGCCGGCCGTGAACGTCACCATCTGGCCGGCACTGCGGCCGCTGATGCTGCGGTCGCCGCCAAAGAAGCGCTCCATCGCAGCGTCGGCGCCCGCGCCGTCTTTGGCTGGGGCGGCAAAGGGGTAAGTCTCCACCGCCGCGAAGTCGTCAGAGGTGGCGCTGGCCGCTGCGCCCGTGCCCTGCGAGCTGCGCACCCGCACCGAGCCGACCTTCTCCTTGAGGCTGGCGTAGCTGTGCTTGGCCACCTCGCCCGTGGCCGAAGCGGCCTGTTCTACCACCGGGGCAGCGCGGCCAGCCACCCAGCGCGCCAGCATGCTGGTCAGCGACTTGCCGGTGATGGCCGCCAGGGAGGCCGCCAGCCCCAGGGTCGCCAGGACCGCGGTGCCCGTTGTCGACAGCATCGCCTTGAGCACCACCGCTACGCCACCCGGCAGCAACCCCGCGGCGTCTTTGCCCATCGGCCGCCAGTGCCAGCGCTGAGCCACCAGGTGCAGCAGCACCAGCAGCGACAGGCTGGCGCCCACCATGCCCAGGGCGGCCCGCGGCCGCGGCGCGCGCATCCGGCCCGTCAGGGTCGCCAGCGCCAGCGCCAGGACCAAGAAGTCCAGCAAAAAAGCGCCCAGGCCCAGAAAGTGCAGCAGCAGATCGGCCATGCGCGCGCCGACCGGGCCGATCTCGTTGGCCACGCCTTCGCTGCCCAGGCCGGCGGCAACAATGGCCATATCCCTGGGATCGTGGGTGAACAGCGCCACGCCAAACACCACGCCGGCGCCGAGCAGGACAATGCCCACCCACTCGCCGCGCAGCTCGCTCTGGCGCACGTCGCCGGGCCCGCTGCTGGCGGGTGGACGCGACTTGCGCGGCGCAGCGGTGCCGCCGGCCAGCTCGCCGGGGCGAAGTTCGTTGTTGGGAGCGGACGCGGAGGCCTTGGCCATGGCGCACCTTACAGGCGAGGAGGAGGGGGGTCCCGCAGTCAGGGCCGAACGGCCAACCAAGCGCAGCGACTTGGGTTGACCGTAGCATGGGCCCCGCACCTCGCCAGAATTCGCTGGTCGCACGGCGTAACCCCTTGAAACACTGTAGCCCCACCCGCTTCACCGCCGCACCGCTGAACGCCAACTACCTGGGATAGCTATCGATTTCCAGATAACCACTGGACTCCATGGCCACCGCACCCGGGCAGGCGAAGTTTTTGGCTCGGCTTGCGTTTTGCTGACGGCGGCAACGTGCGATGCTCCCGCAGCAGCGCAAGCCGCAAGGAGGAACCGTGACCGATCGCAAAACCCTTGACCGAGCCTGGCTGGTGGCAAGCCTGCTGGCTGCCACAGTAGGCGCTTCCGTCGCGTTACCGGACGTCGCCCTGGCGGCCAAGGCGGCCAAAACCTCGGGGGCGCCGGCCAAGGCGCCAGCAGCCAAGACCAAGCCGGCAAAACCCGCCAAAGCAGAGGCGGCCAAAGCTGCGCCGGCCAAGGCGGACTCGACCACGGCGGCCCCGACCAAGGCTGAAAGCGCCAAGACAGAGCCGGGAAAGACAGAGCCGGGTAAGGCCGATCCGGGAAAGACGGAACCGGGAAAGTCGGCGCCAGCGGCAGCAGGGGTGACCCCCCAACAAGTGGCCGATGGTATTCAGCAATTCTATGAAAAGCAGCCCGGCTTCCGCGCCAACTTTACCCAGGTGGTGACCAAGAAGGGCCTGTCCGTTGGTCTAAAGAGGGAGGGCTCCGCCTGGCTCAAGAAGGGCGATCCGGGCAAGGACCTGCAGGGCAAAATGCGCTGGGACTACCCCGCCGAGGAGATCTTCTACTTCTGCAACGGCGAGGTCCTGTGGTCCTACGAGCGCCGCGAGCGCCTGGCCGTCAAGGTACCCGTCAAGAATAGCCAAGTGTATCAGGCCACCCAGTACCTGGTGGGGCAAGGCAACCTGGGTCGCGACTTTGGCCTGGAGCTGGTGCCTTCGACCCTGCCTGACGCGCTGGCGCTCAAGCTGACGCCCAAGCAGGGCACGCAGACGCTGCGCTCTCTGACGCTGGTGGTAGACAAGACCACCTTTGCCGTGCGGGCTTCCAAGCTGGTCGATCCGGTGGGAGACAGCACCGATCTGGTGTGGCGCGATGTGCGCTACGAAGCGGCGGAAGACAAGCTGTTTGAGTGGACCCCGCCGGCAGGCACCACGGTCAAAGACCTCTCTAAGCCAAAATAGTCAATCGCGGCGGGGTGATGACATAGCCTCACCGCCGTCGTCTTCGGCGTCCCGGTCCTCTTGCCCTGCCTCTGGGCTCGCTTTGGACCCCAGCACCAGCGCGATCTTGCGAGCCAGCGCCGGGCCGATGCCCGCGACCGCCGCCACGTCCGCCTCGGCGGCCTGCCGCACCCCCTGCACCGAGCCAAACGCGGCCAGCAGCGCCTGCTTGCGCTGGTCGCCCACGCCAGGGACCTTGTCGAGCTTGCTGGTCAGGGTCCGCTTGTCGCGGCGCTTGCGGTGCAGGCCAATGGCCAGGCGGTGGGCCTCGTCGCGAAGCTGGGTCAGCAGATAGATCTCATTGGAATTTTGGGGTAGCACCAGCGGATTCTTGATGCCGGGCAGAAACACCCGCTCTGCGCTGCTGCGGCTTGGGCCCAGATCGTCGCTGTCCTGGGTCCGCGCCTTGGCCAGGCTGCACAGCTCGACGTTCTGGATGCCCAGCTCCCGCAGCACCGCCTCGGCCATCTTGAGCTGGCCCTTGCCGCCGTCGATCATCACCAGGTCGGGCAACGGCCAGCCGTGGCTCTGGACCCGCTCAAAGCGCCGCCCCAGCACCTCGTAGAGCATGGCAAAATCGTTGGGGGTGTCCAAAGAACGGACCGCAAAGGTCCGGTACTCGCGCGGCGCCAGCGCCCCATCCCACGCTACCGACATGGAGCCGGTCGGATCGGTGCCCTGGATATTGCTGATGTCATAGCACTCAATCCGGCGCGGCAGCCGCTTGAGGCGCAGGCGGTTCTGCAGCCCCAGCAGGGTCGCCGCTTGGCCCGCCGACTTGCGCGCGCGGTCCTCAAAGACCTGCTTGGCGTTGTCGGCGGCCGACTGCAATAGCTTGTGGCGGACGCCGCGCTCGGGCGCGACCACTTCGACCTTGCCGCGCGGCGGCGCCTCTGAAGACAAGTGAGCGCGCTGCTTGCGCAAGTCCGTCAGCCACTCGGCCAGTACGGCCTGATCGGCGACCTCCACGGGCAGCAGCAGCTCATCGGGCACGGCTTGGCCCTGGTCATAGAGCCACTGGCAGAAGCCGGCTACCACCTCTGCATCGCTCCACTCCTGATCCTTGAGCAGGTGGCCGTGGTGGGTCAGCAGCGTGCCCTCGCGGAAGGTCAGCACGGCCACGCAAGCCCGTGCGCCCTCGCGGTACAGGCCAATCGCATCCATGCTCTGGCGGTGGCGCTGCAAGACCGCCGACTGCTGCTCCAGACTCGACTCGATCGCCTTGACCTGATCGCGGTGGCGGCCAGCGCGCTCGTACTGCTCCGCCGCCGCGGCCTGAGCCATCCGCTGCTTGAGGCGGCCCACCAGCTCGCTGCGGCGGCCACTGAGAAACAGGGATACATCCCTGACGTGATTGGCGTACTCTTCCTGCGGCACCGGCAGCACGCACGGCCCCAGGCAGCGGTGGATCTGGTACTCCAGGCACGGCCGCACCCGGTTGCGAAAAATGCTGTCTGGGCAGGTTCGCAGCTGGAAGTGGCGGTTGATGTGGGCGATCGCCTGGCGCGCCGTTGAAGCCGAGGGGTAGGGGCCAAAGTACTGGGCCCCGTCATTGGCGGGCTTGCGCACCACTTGCAGGCGCGGGTACGGCTGGCGGCTGTCCAGGCGCAGGTGCAAAAAGCGCTTGTCGTCTTTGAGCTTGACGTTAAAGCGCGGCTGGTAGCGCTTGATGAGCTCATTTTCCAGCAGCAGTGCTTCTTTTTCTGTAGCTGTGACAATGACTTCGATGGCACCGAGCACGGCGCGCAGCTGGTGAACAAAAAAGCGTTCGTCTTGCCCGGTGGCGTACTGGCGCAGCCGCGCCTTCAAGCTGGCGGCCTTGCCGACGTAGACCACCGCGCCGGATCGGTCGTGCATCAAGTACACGCCGGGGCGATCGGGGGCGGTCTGCAGCCGGCTGTCAAAGTCAAAACTGCTGTCTTGGCTGGGCTTTGACAGACCTGTGGCGCTGTCAGCTACCTGCCCGGGAGCCGCTCCGCCAAAGGAGTCAAAGGCGTAGACCGCATCGCTGGGCCACGGCGACGGCTCGTCCCCAGCGTCCGCAGGGGCGTCCATGGCCTCTGCATCGAGATCGTTTTGTTCGTCGTCTGCCTCGGCCAGGTCTTGCCAGTCGCCCTCGGCGTAGCTGCGCAGGTCTGCCGGATCGAAGGGGCGATCGGCAGCACCCGCGGCGGCGGGGCGCTCACTTCGTCGGCGCATTCTCCGACGGGGCGGCCGGGGCGGCGGCGGGAGCCGGCGCGGCCGCGGCGGCGGCGGGCACGTCAAACTTGATCGGCTGATTGCCTACCTTGAGCTCCATGCCACCAGGAGCGGCTGCAGCGGCGTCGCCGCCCGCGCGCTTGAGCTCGTCGGCCAGGCGGGCCTGCTCTTCCTTGAGCTTCTGGGTGTAGGCCTCGGTCTGCTTGATCTTGCCTTCGGCCTTGGCCTGGGCCAGCAGCTTCTCGGCAAAGCCGCGGTAGGCCTCCTGGCGGCGCAGCAGGGTCAGCGAGCGGCCGACCTGCTCCTTGGCCTTGGCAGCGGCGGCAGCGTCATTGCTGTCCTTGTCAGCCGCCAGCCGGACCACGTAGCGGGTCTTGCCGTCTTCCGACTTGAACACCTGGCCAGCCACCGGCTTGTCCGCGCGCAGGGCATAGACCGCCTTGGCCATGTCTGGATGCTTGCCGACCATGGGCACTTCGTCGGCGCCTTCCGGGCGATTGAGCTGCGGGAACAGAGCAGACATGTCCTGCAGCTTGTCAAACGGGCTCTTGCCCATCGGCGGGGTGTCGGTGGCAGACAGGGTGTCTTCCGCCAGGCCCTTGCTCTTGGCCCACAGCTTGACGACTTCTGCCATCGCCGTGGTCGGCGTGCCCTGAGCGGCCAGCAGCACGCCCTGGGCGATGGAGTCCAGCTCTTTCTCGGCCTTCTCTTTTTGCAGCAGGCCCTTGGCGATCTCGACCTTGGCCAGCTCCAGCGAAGTCTCCTTGCCGGCGATCTTCTTCTCGACGGCCAGAACCCACCAGCCCTTCTTGCCCTCTACCGGGCCGATCAGGGCTCCCTGTTCGGCGGCGAGCACCGCAGCCTTGACGGCCGGGCCAAAGGGCTGGCGATCGAGCTTCTCGCCGTCGTAGTCCTCTACGTAGCGGCCGCCTTCGTCCTTGTAGATCGAGTCCTCGGTCTTTTCCTTGGCGATCTTGGAGAATTGGCCCAGCAGGCGCTGCTCTTTCTCTTCGCCGGTGACCTGAGTCGCCGTCTTGGGCTCGCCAACGGCCACCGCCGGCTTGTCTGGGTCGTCGGACGGCGGCGCCACCGGGTCGAGCAGGGTCTCGCCGGCCCAGGCTTTGTCGAGATCGGCCTTGATCGCTTCGGCGGCTCCGCGCTTGGCGGCGCGCTGCTCGGCTGCCTCTTTCTTCTTGGCCTCGTCGGCATCGTCATCGGCCGCAGGGGCAGCCACCAGGATGCCGCGCAGGTTGTACTTGTCTGGGACTTTGTACTTGCTTTCCTGGGCCTTGTACTCGGCGGCGATCTTGTCGGCGTTTGCGCCGGCATAGGCCAGAGCCTCGTCGTCGGTCACGGTCACGGCCTTGGCGGCCGAGTTGGCGTCCAGAACGACCATCTCCAAGCGCGGGCGCAGGCGGTCGGCGCGGTACAGGGCGTCGATCTCCGCCGGCGCGGCGACGATGCCAGCGGTGATGATCTGGGCCACCTTGTCTCGCAGGATCTCGCGGCGCAAGAAATCTTCCAGCTGGGCCTTGGAGGTGCCCAGGCTGAAGCGCACAAACTGGTCATATTTCTTGGCATCAAAGTTGCCGTTTTCGTCGGTCAGGCTGACGCCATTGGCGCGCTGCAGCGCGACGACGCGCTTGGCCAGCTCGGTGTCGCTGACGCCAAGGCCCATCTTCTTGGCCTCTTGCGCCACCAGCACCGACTCGGTCATCTCGACCAGGACCTTCTCGAGCTTGGCTGCGGGCACGGCCCCGGCAAACGGCGTCAGGCGCGCCAGTTCGCCAGCCACGCCTGAGCGGACAAGACGAGTAGTTTCATACATCTGCTTGGCCTGCATCTTCTCAAATGCAGAGAGGGCCGCCGGCGGCGGGTCGGCGGACATGACCATGGCCAGGTTCAAGTCCAGCCCGGTCAGGGTGGTGTCGCCCACCACCGCCATCGGCGAAACATCGACAGCGGCAGCGCTATCGACGCGCGAGGCGGTGTTGAAGGTCAAGATGAACACGGCAATCAAGATGCCGAACAGCACGTAAATGAGCGTCGACCGGCTATGGCGGCGCATTTGGTCGAGCATGACGTCCTCACGCAGGTGACGGCGGCCAAGTCGGCAACCGTCAAAGAACCTGTTGTCTATTCAGCTGCTTTTGTCAGTTCGCCAGCTGTTGGGGCGCTCACGGTCGCCCCTCCAGGGGCGGCGCGAAGCGCGAGATTGAACCCGAAAAGCCGGCCCCGGTCAATGATCCCCGCCGCAAAGGGTCGGCAAACAGCACAGGGGCCGCCAATTCACAGCGGGGACACAACAGTTTGAGCCCAACCCCAGGGCCGGAGACGGCGCGGCGAGTCGCCCGAGCGCGAGCTGACGCCCCACTAAGCAGGACAGCGCCGCGGCCGAGCTGCCGCCGGCAAGCTCGAACTCTTGGATCGGCGCAGTCAGGGCTGCCAGTCCCAGCCGGCGGCGATGCGCAGCTCCAGCTCCGCCCGCTGCGGGTGGTAGTCGCCGAGCCAGCGGTCGGTCTTCCAAAACCAGCGCCGCCCCCCCGAAAGCGAGAAGTACCAAGGGCCCTGCACCCGCAGGCGCGCAGACAGGTAGGCCATCCAGTCGGGCTGATCGGCCTGGCCAGCCAGGATCGCCCCGCTGGACTGCGGCACGGCCGGATCGGCGGGCAGCAGGCTGTGGTTGAGGTAAGCGCGCAGGGTCAAGGCCTGGCCGGGATCGGCGATCAGCCACAGGTGCAGGCGATTGCGCAGGTCGCCGGTCTGGTCCCACGCAACCATCGCCCGGCCAAGCCCCGCCTGAGACAGCTCCACCGAGCTGCGCAGCCCGTACACCCAGGACGCCGCGGCGCTCTGGGGCTGGCGCAGCGGCAAGCTGATCTCGTAGGTCGGGTCAAAAAGCGCTGGGGTGTAGCCATCCTCGGCCATCCGCCCCTCTACCGTCAAAGACAGCGACGAAGCAGCGGTCGCCCGCACCCCGCGCAGCCCCAGGTGGCCCCCCATCCGCAGGTGCGAGTTGCCCTGCCCGCCCACAGCCAGCCAGCTGCCCACCACCCAGCTGCCGGCGCGCAAAAGCTCAAGGGAGCTGTCCAGCACCACGGCCACCCGCGCGTCTTCGCCGCTGGCCTGGCGCAGGCTGTAGGTGGGCAGGCTGGCCGGATCGCCGGACCATTGCTGCAGCACAGTGCGGCTGCGCCTCTCGACCGCGGCCTGGACGCCAAACTCAAAGCTGCGGCCAAGCCCGACGCGGATCGGCCGGCCGCTGGCCCGCGCGGCGGCCAGACTCCACTGCACGGCATTGCGCAGCAGCAGTGTCACGCCGCCGCTGGGCACCTGGACGGTCGCATACACCCCAGGATTCCACTCGTCCATCAGCAGGTTGTTGTAGTAGCGCCACACCAGCTCGCCGTGGCCCAGGGTCACGCCGGTCAGGTCGCCCACGTGCAGCTGAAACTTGTCGCGCCAGTCGCCCAAGTCCAGGTGGCGCAGGATCCGCGTCCAGTCGCTCCAGCGGTCCCAGTCCTGGCAGCGGATCCCCGGGGTGGCGCAGCTGTCTTGCGGGTCGGCGTCGCGCAGTCTCAGGCGGATTGGCGCGCCCAGGCCAATTTGCATGCGCTGGGACGCCAGTTCGACCCACGGCACGGCATCGACCAGCGCATCGCCGCCAAGCCAGCTCGACCCCAGCTCGAGCCCCAAGCGCACCGGCGGCGCCTCGGCGCGGGCCGGCTGGGCGACCGACGCCAGGCCGACAGCCGCCAGCAGCGCCCAGCGCCGCCAGCGGGACCCACGGCCGCCAGCAGCCGGCGCCTTCACGGGGCCGCCACCGGCTCGGGCGATGGCGCTTGCCCGGGCTTGCTCCGCGGCCCGGCGAGGGGCAGGTGAGCCCGCGGGTGGGCCATGTCGTAGACCTTCATCAGGTAGCCCATGGAGGCATGGGTGTAGCGCTGGGTGGTCGAAAGCCGGGCGTGGCCCAGCAGTTCCTGAACTTCGCGCACATCGCCGCCAGCATCCAGGATGTGGGTGGCAAAAGAGTGGCGCAGGGCGTGGGGGTTGATGACCTTGTGCATGCCCGACTGGGCGCAGCGCTTTTCAAGCATCCGCCCGACCGAGCGGCTGCTCAAGCGGGTGCCGCGCCAATTGAGAAACAGCGCCTTGTGGGCGTCGGTCAGCGCCTTGCCGGCCTCTTTGCAGCGGCTGAGCAGCTCGGCCCGCGCCGGCAGCCACGCCAGCAGCGCCTCTCTGGCCTTGCCGCCAAAGGGCACAATGCGGGTCTTCTTGCCCTTGCCGCGCACCCGCACCAGCCGCTCCAACAGGTCTACGCTGAGAAGGTCGAGCCCGGTCAGCTCTGACACGCGCAGCCCCGCGCCGTACATCAGCTCGATCAGGGCCACATCGCGCAGCTGCAGCGCCGGATCGCCGTCATCGCCTTCCAGGGGCAGGGTCAGCAGCGCGATCACCTCGTCAACGCTCAGCATCTTGGGCAGGGTCTTGGCCTGCTTGGGCCCGCGCAGCCCCTCTACCGGGCTGGCCTTGAGGCGGCCGCGCACGATCAGGTAGCGGTACAGCGAGCGCAGGGCAGACAGGCGCCGCGCCACCGAGCTGGGCGCCAATTGGTCGTGCAGATCGGCGATGTAGGCATGCACCTGGTCGCGGTCGGCGCTCAGCACGTCGCTCTGCTGGCGGCTCAGCCACTCGCCCCAGTTGGCCAGATCCGCCGCGTAGCAGCGCACCGAGTGGTCCGACAGGTGACGCTCAAAGCGCAGATGTTCCAGATAGGAATCAACGGGCTCGCGCAGGGCCGCGGCGTCTGGGTCCCCTGATCTCTCTGCCGACGGCGCCACAGCCCCAACGGCCTTGAGGGGGCGGGGAGCGGGAACGGACGGGGCGCGCTGGCGAGGAGTTCTGTCCATGCGGCCAAGAATGCCGCAGCTGTACGTCCTGTCGACTTTTCTGGCGGGGGTCGCCCCACCTGCGGCCAGCGCCGCGGACCTTGCACCGCGGATCTTGTCGGGGGACAATGCGCCCATGCCAGAAAGCCCACCAACCGGAGAATCCCAGCCACCTGCCGCCGCCATGACGCCCAACGCGCAGCGCGCCCTGACGCCTGGGCTGCTGGGGGCCCAGGACCAGCTGACGGCCCACGACCTGGACCACCCTTCGGCGATGGTCAAGCGCTTTGGCCTGATGGCCCGCTGGTTTGCCTGGCTGTTCTTCAAGCCCGTGCAGTTTCCGCCGCGCATTGTCAGCGACATCAAGGGGCTGTCCAAAGAGGGCTCGCTGGTGTACGTGCTGTCGGCCATCAGCCTGCTGGACTACTTCTACTTCAACTGGGCCTTCTTGCAGAACGGCCTGCCGCTTTCGCGCTTTGCCAACGGCATCTCGATGACGTGGCTGCAGCCGTGGCGCAAGGCCATGGTCGGCTGGTTTCGCCGGCGGGTGCTGCGCCAGCCGCAAAAGCCCGCAGAAGAAGTGCTGCACGGCCTGCTGCGGCGGCGCGAGCCGGTGATGCTGTTTCTGCGCCGGGCGTTCTCGCTGCTCGACCTGCTGCTGGCCCGGCCACAGCTGGGCTACCTGCACGAGCTGCTGGATGCCCAGCGCACCCTTGGCCACCCGCTGTTGATCGTGCCGCAGCTGCTGGTGTGGGAGCGCGATCCCGACCGGTCGCGCTCGACAATTCTAGAGGAGTTCTTTGGCGATCCGTCGGCGCCGGGGCGGCTGCGCAAGCTGGTGGCGTTCTTGCTCAACCATCGCCGCGCCCAGGTGCGTGCCGGCGATCCCATCAACCTTCAGCAGTTCTTGGCCGAGCACCCCCAGCCGGTCGAGCCGTCGATCCTGGCCGAGAAGCTGCGGGTGCGCATTGCCCAGGCCCTGCACCAAGAAGACCGGGTGGTGCGCGGCGTGCCGATCAAGCCGCCAGAGCAGGTCCGCCGCGAAATCCTCAGCGACCCAGAAGTGGTGGCCGACCTGGGCCAGCTGGTGCAGCAAACGGGCAAGCCGCTGGAGGTGGTGCACCGCGAATTTGACGCCAACCTCAATGAAATCGCGGCGCGCTACAACATGAACGTGGTCGCCGGCTTCAGCTTTCTGCTGACGCTGTTGTGGGCGCGCATCTATGAAGGCATTGAGATCGACGAAGAAGGGCTGGAGCGCATCCGCCAAGCAGGCCGGACCGCGCCGGTGGTAGTGGTGCCCAGCCACAAGTCGCACATCGACTACCTGCTCATCAGCTACGTCTTCTACCGCGCCGGCCTGATTCCGCCACACATCGCCGCGGGCGAGAACCTGTCTTTCTTTCCGCTGGGTTTTCTGTTCCGTCGTGCAGGCGCGTTCTTCCTGCGCCGCAGCTTCTCTGGCCAGCCGATCTACTCGGCCGCCTTTCGCCACTACGTCAGAAAGCTGCTAAGCGACGGCCACTGGCTGGAGTTCTTTCCCGAAGGCGGACGATCGCGCACCGGCAAGCTGCTGCCGCCCAAATTTGGCCTGTTCAAGCACGTGCTGGAGTCGGTGGCCGACGGCAAGAGCGAAGACGTGGTGCTGCTGCCGGTCAACTTTGGCTATGAGCGGCTCATTGAAGAGAAGGCCTACCGCAAAGAGCTAGAGGGTGGCGAGAAGCGGGCAGAATCTCCGGTCCAAGTGCTCAAGGCCACCAGCGTGTTGGTGCACAAGTATGGGCGAATCCGCGTGCAGTTTGGCGAGCCCATGAGCGTGCGCGAGCTGCTGCAGGAACAGGGCGCCCTGCAACCGGCCGACAAGCGCGACGCCAAGGCCTTTGATACGGCGCTAAAGATCTGCGGTTTTAGGGTCTTGGGCCGCATCAACCAGGCAGCGGTGCTGACGCCCACGGCGCTGGTGGCGGCGGTGCTGCTGACCAAGGTCCACAAAGGCATCACTCGCGGCGACTTGCTGCTGCGCGTGGGCTACCTGCTCGACCTGGCCAGCCGGCGCGGCGCGGTGCTGTCGGAGCCCCTGGTGACGGCGATTCAGGTGCGGCGCCAGCAGATCCTGGAGGCAGAGGGCCGCGATCACAAGCGCCAGCTGGAGGCCGGCGGCGAGCCCGATCCCTTTGGTCTGCAAGCGGATCGCGCAGTTGCGGTGGGCGAAGCCGTGGGCGACGTGGTCGAGAAGGCCCTGCAGCTGTTTGAAGGCGCCAAGTGGATCCTGCGCCGGCGCTTTGACGACGAAGACGTGTTCATTGTCCGGGCCGAAGGGCGAATGCACCTGGACTACTACAAGAACAACATGCTGCACCTGTTTGTGCCCGACGCGCTGCTGGCCTGCGCGGTGCTGGCCAAGCTACAGCACGGCACGGCGATGACGCCGGCGGCGCTGCAGGAGCTGACCAAGTTCCTGTCTCAGCTGTTCCGCTTTGAGTTTGTCTATGAGCCGGGCGTGACCTTTGAGACCCAGTACGCCCGCACCCTGGCCGGCTTTGTGCAGGCGGGCTGGCTGCGGCAGCGGCCAGACGGGCAGCTGCAGGTGGCGACCAGCGTCCGCGGCGCGCTGCGGCTGTATGCCAAGCTGCTGCAGAGCTTCTTGGAGTCCTATGACCTGCTGGCCAAGGCCGTGCGGCTGCTCGATCCGGCGCGCACCCCCGGCGCAGTGGCGCTGGCCGAGCAGACGTTCTTGGACCGCGTGCAGGTCGACGCCCAGAAGTCCTTCGATCTGGGCACGGTGGAGTGCTACGAGGCCGTCAGCAAGGTCAACCTCACCAATGCGCTGCGGATTTTTGTAGAAGAAGGGGTGCTAGTGCAGCGCAGCGAGTCGGTTGGCAAGAAGCGGCTCAAGCTGCTGAGTTTTGGCGGAAATGACAAGGCATATGCAGAGTTGCAGAGGATGACGGGGCTGCTGCGCGAACTTTTGGCGCCGTGGACCATCGATCGTTTGTAGATTCTGCAGGTTTTGTGGCGGCGGCTCGCTGCGGGTGCCGAGTTCGGTCGCCGGGGATGGGGGACGGGCTTGGCGGGTAAGCTCTGCGCGAGCCGGTTGGTGGTTCGTGCGGTCGCGTTACGTGCCCTGGCGGCGTGGCATGGTGGGCGACGCGGCTCCCGGCCCTTGAGGGGGGCGCGGTAGTCGGTCAACGGCGACCGGTGCCCAGGCCCTTCGCGGGTTCCGTACTCAAGGTTGGCCGGTGGTGCCACTGTTGTGGCTTTGGACTCTTGTTGTCGGTTGCTCGCCTCGGCGCTCGGCGGGCAGGTGACGGGCGCGGCTGATGTGATGGCGGATGCGGCTGTCGGCGTGACCACGCCGGAACAGGTGGCGCTGGTGTTTTGGGATACGGCTGCCTGGAGGCCAAGGCTGGCGGCGACGCATTGCCTGCCGTGGGGGGCTGGGACATTTCGACGAGAAGCAGGTTACGCGCGGGGTTGGTGGGCACCTGACGGTGGTGCCGGGGCCTGAACGGGTGGCAGCAACTCGTTGTTGACTTCGCGTGCACGCAGGCCGACAGTCAGCCCATGGTTGCGGAGGGCTCATGGCGGCAGGTTGGTCCAGTGGTTCAGGTGGTTGCTGGAATTGGGGCCAAGTGCTGGCGGCGCTGGTGGCTTGCTGCTTGCTTTCGCTCGGCTGTTCGCCGCGGAACACGGCGGCCGACGCTGCGGGTGTGGCAGATGCGGCGGTCGATGGTGGGTTTGATGTCGTTGGAGATCTCGCTGATTCGGAGGTAGATTCTGCAACCGAGGTCCAGGACGGTCAGGGCGCAGGGGTCAAGGATCTGCTCGACACCGGCGGCGACGACGGGGCGGAAGTGGTCGACGCGATCACGGATTGGAGCGACGGAGACGGCGATGCGATGGACGCAACCACGCCCTGCACAAGCACGGACATCCCTGCCGCGCTGACCGGAACCGTGGAGTTCGACTTCAGTCCGCTAGTCCCCAACAAGGTGGTGACGGGCTGCGGCAAGGGGCCGCCGCAGCCGGTGAAGGCGGGGGCACCTTGCTGTAAATGCCCGCCGCCGTATTCGTGCTACTGCGACGGCGAGTGCGGGTGGTTGCGGGCGCCTGATCTGGTTAAGCCCCAGCACAGTGGCCAGGCGGTGTGGACTGGCAAGTGGGTGGTAAGCTTTGCGCAGTCCTACGACCAAGAAGGCTACAATCCGTTCGAGACGTGCGGGTACATGGCGGTGTCCGATGGGTTCCATGTTCAGCGCTGGCAACCTGGGTCGGGCAAGGGCTTCGAGTTGGTGCCGATGCCCAACGTCAAGCTGTACTACGGCAAGCCGGTTGCCCTGCTGTGGGGCAAGAAAGTGGTGATCGCCACGCAGCGGCAGAACTGCATGTTGGGTCAGAAGACGATTGTGACAGGCGGCTATTCTCCCGCAGCTCCCGTGTACTTGTATGATCCAGAAAGCAATGTCTTCAGTCCTCTGGCAATGCCGAAGTGCTACAAGTTGGTTGTGGCGGGCGAAACGCTGGTTTGCTACCAGCCGCAAGCGCTTGATGAGCCCAAGGAGACCGCCGCGCCGGGTGGCCTTCAGATTTTGGATTCCAAGACGTTGAAGTGGAGCGCGGCTGCGAGTCCTGAGGCGATCGCGCCGCCGAATTGGTACTTCGGGTGGAGCGACAGAATTCTCGGCAATTCGTCAGGAGTCTACCTATACGACAGCTTACGCGGCGGCCCGGGGAACTGGCCTGACGGTTCACGTGTCGGCATATCTACGCCCGGCCATATTGTCAAATACTCAATTGATCAGCAGAAATGGTCGGATCTGGGTCCTGTAATTCCATCGAATTGGAGGGATGTAGACAGCGTGGGAATAGACAACCACGGCATCGTTGCCACCACGATCTACCCGTTCAAGGCGGCCAGATTTCACTTGGCGGACAAAAAGTGGCAGTTCGCCCCCGAGGTCGAATATGGCACCTATGGTGACCAAGCGGCCTACTTGACGCCCTGCGGTCTCTTCTTCGGCTCGGGTAGCTGGGACGGCAATCCCGGTTTCAACTTTGACTACCGGCCAATTCTGCTCACCAATGACTTGAAATGGCATCTCCCCCCCAACTTCGGCATTCCCAACGATTCTGGCGGACCAGCGCCAAATCGAGCGCTGGCAAATTTCTTGGTTACGGACAAGGAAGTGTTGCTTTTGGGGGGCAAGAACGGCCCACCTTCAGGTTTTGGCTACCATAAAGACGGCTATCGATATCCACTTTCCGTGTTCTGCAATGGAGGTCTGCTGTGAACCACAATTCGAGGCCCATTCAGGTCGACGACCGCGCGCCACGCGCGCTCATTCCGCGCCCGCACTGGGTGATCCTTGCGGTCTCAGCCATCGCCAGCATACTGACCGTGACCCCGGGCTTCGCCGCCCCAGACCCCAAGCACGTTTCCGATACCGCGCCATGGTCTAACGTGAACAGGCACTTTGCCGCAGCGATTCGCAGCGGATTTCAGGTGCCAGTAACGCCGAATCCAAACTGGAAGATCGGTCAGACACTGGCGGACGGCAGCGTCTACATGATTTCCGGCGACCTCCCGGGCTGGTCGCGCTCGATCGACGGAGGCAAGCGCTTCGAGAGCGCCGTAGCTGGTCCAGCGTTTTCCAAGAACATCTGCGGCGGCTATGATGAGACGTGGTACGCATCGTTTGAGCCGTCTTGGGCCCAGTTCTGTTCCGCCTCAGGTCCGAATGCGGAAGCAATTCGAGAATGGCAAGAGGTGTCGCCCCCAGTTGCGGTTCCCGCGTTCTACGGTGCGGCCGCCAGCTCTGGTCGAACTGTCACATCCGGTCCCGTGCCGCCAACGATGAACATCTCACAGCACGACGCGGTTTGCCGAGGTCCCGCCAACGAACCGGGCTGCGCCAAAGACATCATCTACACAGGCAATGACTGGTGGTCGTTCTTCTCCCCAGACGCGGGCAGGCAGTGGTTTCGATTTACGCCTCAGTGCGAGATGAGGCAGCCGGTGGGCTGGTCAGCCATCGCCGCGGATCGCGGAATCGGCCAAGGTGCACACAACTTTGGCGGCCACATCGTGGCGGTCGCACGAAGCTGGCCGGGCAGCGGGGCGCCGCGCGAGGCCTGTGGTGGCGCTCCAGTCTCTGGTTGCCAACAGCGAAGTATCGCGTGGACGGATGATGTTGGAGAGGAGCTTTCCGAGTCGATTCTGGGTACCACCGTCTCGCCAACGTCCTCTTCGAGTCGGCGAAGGACCGAGGGGGCGGGCGGCGGAGGTGCCGATGTAGCGGCGGACAGTACCCATCTTCCAGAATGGGCTGAGCGGCCCAAATGGCGTTACGCCACAATTGCGCATTTGCCGGCGGGGCTGGACCTAACGAGGCAGTGTCGTGTCAAGGAACTGACGTTGCCCGAGTTTGAAATTGCGCAGGATACGCAGCCCAACACACTCGAGGCCTCAATCCCACCCAGAACGTGCGACGCCAACCGGGACAGCAGATGCCACGCGCGAAAGGCCAAGGAGAAGGCTGAGTCCACTACTTCGCCGCCGATCGACCGGGACGCCTGGTGCCTGGACTTCGGTAAGGCTAGCTGTTCCTGCAAAGACGGTCCGGCCTCAAATTGCCGCTACCCAGACCCGACATCCGCTGCGATCGACCCGCGCAACGGCTGGGCGTACCTCACCACGGCTGTCGGGCTGCTCGCCTCGCCCAATGGCGGCCGAAGCTGGATTCGACAAGGTGGTGCTCCGCAGAGCAACCCAGCCGACGTATTCAAGAAAATGACCAATGTCGACGTTTTTGTCGATGACCCTTCCGTTCGCGGAGCCAGACTGTACACCCAGCAGTTCTACTGCAACCAAGCGACAGATCCTTCGTGCCAGCAGGACCCTAGCCAAGAGAACAGCCTAGATTTGAACGGCGAGCCGTGGAGAATCCTTTCCATGGGCAAAGTGGACATGGCGTTTACCCCTTGCCAAGCCGAGGTCTACTACGCCGCGACTCCTGCTGGGGGCGGCTATGGTCCAACTCCGCCAAAGCGAAAGCGCGGTCAATTGTCTGCCGTTGTAGCCGTAGAATGGCTGGTGGTGGGTCACGACGGCACAGAGCGCCGAACCTCCGGCGTCTTTGTCGCGCATCAGCGCGACGCCTGCGATCCACAGACGCCTGAAGCGCCACCGCCAGGAGCCCTTGAGTTCTGGGATACCGCCCACCTTCTGCGGCCCGCTAGCGCGAGCAACCAGATATTCCCCGACCTCAGCGATTATGCCAAGAAACGCCGGACGTTTTTCGGTAAGGAGAACCCCAAGCTTCTGCACTCCCTGCCAGCTTCCTTCATGCCCAAGCCACTGCAACTTCGCTTTACTGCAGCTGCCGTTGCGCCCTCTGATCCTAGGGTGTTTTGGGCGTTTTCCCACGGCGTCGCACCACACAACGGTACCGCGCGCACGGATCCTGTGGGGTCACTGGGAACAGACGGCCACCTGCTCTGGCGATCTCTTGATGGTGGGGCAACCTGGAGTATAGCGCTGCCAGCCAACTGGATTTGGCCGGCAAAGCATTCACGCATCGGAGGCGGTATCGCCAACATGCGCGGGCCCGACCTTTCCGTAGCACCCGCCAATCCGCACAAGCTGCTTCTTGCCGACAACAGCCGGACAACCAGTGGCTCTGGCGCTGATGAGGCCTGGATCGTCGAGCCCGTGCCACCAGAGCACGTGCTGGGGCCATCAGGATTGCCTGAAGCGAATTGCAGTGCGTGCGCGGCTGGCACAGACTGCGCCAGTTCATGCAGGATCCACACTAAGTTTGACATGCAGTACGGCGCGACGGAAGGGTGCGATCCTTCCAAGGTCCCGTCGAATTTTTGCGGTGCCATCTGGGACAAAATCATGACTTCGTCGACCAATGGGGTCTTCAAGTGCAAGGCGCAACTGAACAGCCTTGGCGATATTACGTGCGATTACTCGTCCACAGCCGACGGTGGCCTACTCAAGACGGTCAAGTGGTGCGCTGCCCTGCCTCCAAAAGCCGAGGTTACCGCTGCACAGACCGCGCAAGGCGAATCAGAACTCTACAACACCATGGGAGTATGCGTTGGCTGCACTGGCGATGCGGGGGCCAACAGCGCTTCTGGCGGGGCGCCTTTGCCGTGCTGCGTGCGCTGGCGAAATGCCACGTTTGAGCAAATCGGCCCGCTTGCTTGCGTCCAAGCACCCGCTGGCGAGAAGAAGCTCGATACGGACAATGGGCCGACTGCAGTCACCCCCTGGTTTACCACCAAACAGATGACCGCCAGCCGGGGGGTATCTGGGTCGCCTGATTACAGCAGCCTTCTGCTGCCAGCGTCCTTCTCGCCTGTCTACGCGACGCTTGCCACCGTGGCGGTCGCAGGCGACGACGGTGCGAGCTCGGTCGTCGGCGCTGCCGAAAATCCGGCGGATGCTGGAGCTGGGGGGCAATCCGGCGTTTCAGTGAATCCCGATGTGCTGGCATTTGCGTCCAATTATGCCATGGGTAACAAGCAGGTATGGGCGCTGACGAGCAATGGCCTGCACGGCGCCGGACCGGAGTTTGGGCTAAAGGACACGATGACTGACGCTGAAGCGGATATGGTGCCGAGCCCTGCAGCTGCAGCATTCAATTCGAGCAAGGTTAACTACCTGCGCCTCAGGCTGATTGACGGGTCCGCGGGTGTCACGCCAGCGGCGCTGGAGGCCGCCAAGCTATCCGCGCCGCTGATCGATCCAAGCTCGAGCGTCTTTGCCGTTGGACCCAATCCGTTGGTAGTTGTTGACCCCATTACCAAGGTCCCCTCGGTCAAGTACCGCAAGACCTATAGCACCAAGGCGCGCCTACCTGGCGAGGCCGACATCGCAGACGGCTGGTCGATTCCCCGTCTCCGCGTGGATCAGGAGCACCTGATCGCCGCATCTCCGGGAATTGGCGTGATCACCGTGATGAAGTCAATCACTCTGGTAACTCAGCAGAATTTGCCAGCAGGCACGGCAGAGCCTGCCCTGGTTGACATCGGCAAAGCTGATTTCGTCAAGTTCGACCAGGGGCCCGGCGCAGTCCCGGTCGGCGCCGGCGTGTGCGTCACAGATATCGAGGTGGTCGGCGCGGCGCTTTATGCAGTGGTGGCCAAACAAGCCCGGCCCAACATTGCGAGTTGTAAGGCAATGACGGCGGGACTTTACCGCGCGGCCCGACGGCCTAAGGCCGCTCCAACGCCTTGTCCGCCTGCCAATCCATATTGCGATGGTTTCAAGCTTGTGGTTCCATTCGAAAATCCGCATGCGGTGGAGTGGGTGCCTGAGGCGGCAAACGGCGTGGGCCGGCTGGTTGTGTCAGATTGGGCTCCGATACCATCGACGGAGTCCCTGGTATCTGGGACGAACGCTGGAAAAGCTGGAGGCGGCCTTTGGTCATGCGCGGTTGCCACAGCCCAGGGCCCAACGGCCTCGAATTGCAGGTTGGTGGTTCAGGGCGACGGCATTGTCGACGTGGCCTCCAAGTTCTACCCGACGGGGCAAGCGAAAGCGAGTAGGCGGTCTGGAGTGGTTTTTGGTGCCAGAGAGAGAGCATTCATAGGAGACATGGGAAGCACCGCCTTCTCCTACCAGATTCCTCAAGTAGAGGCCACGGCACCTAGCCCTGGAATCTTCGGTCTCGACCTGTGGTCCGCCGCCGCTGAGGCTGTGGCTCCAAGCTACGCTGATGCGCCGGGTACTTCTTTGATCGGCGTTCCGTTGTGCAAGGTATCGTCCGTGAAGGGGACGTCTGGAATTC